>CAYMJU010000045.1:0-30600 GCA_964390555.1 uncultured Acidimicrobiales bacterium
CGAGGCGCTTCGGCCCGAGCACCAGTGCTGTGAATCCGACCGCGCCACCGCCAATGAATGCTCGTCGCCCGATAGCCATGAGTCGCCCTCTCTACTTGTGCGCATACTCGCGTTGCGTGGCACAAAGCGCAAATTAAAGCACCAAACGCCGCGAATTCCCGCCGTGGACGGGCCAACACTGCTTGACGCCGCGCCGGATCGGCCGACAGGAACGGCCATCGCAGACGGCTTCGGCGGGGACAAGAGGACGGGGCAGTCGATACTCGGCCCGGTCGAGCGGCGGTTCAGCGACCACTGGGTGAAGCGCGTGCCCCGCTTCGTGCGTTCCTGGCAGTTGACGCTCCTCACCGTCGTGTGGTCGGCGGCCACCATTCTGTTCGGTGGCTGGCTTCTGATGACCGCCGCTGGCTGTGGGCCATGTCGGCCATGGTCGCCGCCCAGTGGTTCACCGACTCCTTCGACGGCACCCTCGGTCGCACCCGCGGTGAAGGGCTGGTGAAGTAGGGCTTCTTCATGGACCACCTCCTGGACACCGTGCTCACCGGGAGCATCGTCATCGCCTACTCGTTCGTGGCGTCCGACGACATGACGTTCCTGTTCCAACTCCTACTACTGGTGACCCTCGCCATGATGGCGCTGTCGTTCCTGTCGTTCGGCGCCACCAACGAGTTCCAGATCGCGTTCTACGGGATCGGCCCGACCGAGATCCGCATCGGCTACATCGCGCTCAACACGTTCGTGTTCGCGACGGGAACGACCGTGTTCTGGTGGGGCGTGCCGGCGGTCCTCGCCGGCAACGTCGTGACACTCGTGGTGTTGACGTGGCGTACCAGCGCCATGCTGTGGGAGATCGACAAGTCGGCCTTGCGGGCCGCCGCCGCAGGTCCGGTCGTCAGCGAGTCGCCAACCCACTGACGACCACCAGGACCAGGCACTCGACGACCTGCTCGACGGCGCCGAGGACGTCCCCGGCGACACCGCCGATCTTGCGCCACGCCAGCACCACGACCACGGCCGAGCCCGCCACCGCGGCGAGGACCAACGGACCCACCCACCAACCCGACAGCAGCGCGCCGACGCCGACGGCGAACGCGACTGACGCGGCGGTCGGTAGGGGCCTAACCGATCGGCTGGCCTCGGCACCGAGCCCACCGTCGCTCGCCGCCGGAACGAACGCCACCACCGCCACCGCGCTGGCCCGGCCGAGAGCGTGGGCGGCGACGAATCCCGCGAACAGCGAGTCGTCGCCGACGATCGACCCCGCGGCGACCACTCGGAGCACGATCGAGGAGCACAGCGCGGCGACGCCGTAGGTGCCGTGCCGGGAGTCCTTGAGGATCTCGAGTCGACGCTCGCGTGTCGTCGCGCCACCGAACGCGTCGGCAACGTCGGCCAACCCGTCCTCGTGGAACGCCCCCGTGACGAGCAACCCGACCACGATCGCCACCGTGACCGCGACCGGACCCGGCACCAGGTGTCCGAGCCCGACCGCGACCCCACCGATGGCCGCGCCGATGAGCGCGCCGACGACCGGCAACCAGGGCAGGACCTGGCGGTGCGGCACCGGAGACGCCAACCGGAACGGCACCCGGGTGAGGAACTGCACCGCGCCGAGTAGCCCCCTCACGCCGTCTCCCGCGGCGCACCGAACCACTCGCCAAAGGTCGGGACCTCGACGACCGCGGCGCACGCCATCTTGATCAGGGGCACCGCGGCCATGGCGCCGCTGGCCTCGCCGAGGCGCAGGCCCAGGTCGAGCAGCGGGGCGAGGCCGAAGTGGGCGAGCAGGCGCCGGTGACCCGGCTCGGCCGAGCAGTGGCCGGCAACACAGTGATCGAGTGCCGACGGCTCGACCACGAACAGCGGGGCGACGGCAGCCGCAACGACGTATCCGTCGAGCACCACCGGGATCGACCGTTGGCGGGCGGCGACGACGGCTGCCGCCATGGCGACGAGCTCGGCCCCCCCGGCGTGGCGTAGAACCTCGAGCGGGCCGACGGCCTCGGGCAACGACGACACCCGGTCCAGGGCGCGCGCCACGGCGGCGCGTTTGCGGTCCAGCCCGCGATCATCGACGCCGGTTCCTCGGCCGACCCACACGTCGATGTCGCCCCCGAGCAAAGCGGCCGAGACCGCAGCCGCCGCCGTGGTGTTGCCGATGCCCATCTCGCCGAGGACGAGGAGGTCCGCATCGAGCCGATCGACGGCCGCGACGGCGAGGGCGACGATCTCGTCGAACCGCTGCCGGTCGAGCGCGGGCTCGACGGTGATGTCTCCCGTCGGCCGGCCCACGCCGACATCGACAGCCGTGACCGAGGCTCCGGCGACCCGGGCGAGCGCATTGACGGTCGCCACGCCGGCGTCGAACGCGGCGAGCATGGACGCGGTGACCTCGGTCGGGTACGCGCTGACCGCGTGGCCGACCGCCACACCGTGATCGGCGGCGAAGACCAGGCCGGCCGGCCGCTCGACCGCCGGCCGGGTGGTGCGTTGCCACGCCGCCATGTGCACCGCCACCTCGTCGAGTCGCCGCAAGGCGCCCGCCGGCCGCAGGATCTCGCCGGCCCGCGCTTGGACGGCCGCCGCCGATGCGCGGTCGGGGTCGGTCAGGCGGCCCAGGTTGTCGACGAGCCAGCTCATCGTGTGATCTCCGTACGCTCGAGTCCGAGCGCGGCCCACGGATCGTTCAGGGCCACGGCGCGGCCGGCGACGAGGAAGACGGCCCGGTCGGCGGCGGCCGCCCACCGCTGGTTGACCCGGCCGAGCAGGTCGCGGTAGACGCGAGACAGGTCGATCTCGGGAACGATGCCCAGACCAACCTCGTTGCTCACCACAACGGTGGGCGCTCGGCGGTGAGTCGCGACCTCGATGGCCGCCACCGTCGACGCCTCGATCGCTTCGGGCCTGTCGCCACGATGCAAGGCGTTGGCCAGCCAGAGGGTCAAGCAGTCGATGATCGCCAGCGAGTCGCGGGCGGCGGCGAGCGCTCCCGCCAGGTCGTGCTCCTCCTCGACGACGTTCCATTCGCCTGGGCGTTCGGCCCGATGGGCGGCGATGCGCTCGTCGAGATCGGTATCGCCATCGATACGCGGGCAGGTGGCGATGAGCGTGACGTCGCCGCGGTGGGCCCGGCCGAGGCGTATAGCCAGCGCGCTCTTACCCGATCGGGCGCCGCCGAGCAGGACCGTCAGCCCGAGCCCGGCGGGCTCAGTAGTCGATCCCACGCTTGGCTCGGATGCCTTGCTGGTACGCGTGCTTGACCTCGGTCATCTCGGTCACGGTGTCGGCCAGGGCGATCAACTCCTGTGAGGCGTCGCGACCGGTCACGACGATGCTCACGTCGGTCGGCCTGCCGGCGATGACCGCCAGCACCTCGTCCTGGTCGATCCATCCCCACGTGCACAGGTAGGTCAGCTCATCGAGGACCACCAGGCGATGCTCGCCGGCCTCGATCAGAGCCCGGGCCGCCGCCCAGCCCTCGCGGGCGTGGGCCTTGTCGTTGTCGAGGTCGTCAGAATCCCACGTGAAACCGTCGCCGAACGCGTGCCAGTCGACCCCGAGCGAGCGCCCCATCTTCTCCTCGCCAACGTGCCAGTCGCTGCTCTTGATGAACTGCACCACGGCGACCCCCCAACCGGCGGCGAGCGCTCGCAACATCACGCCGAACGCTGCCGAGCTCTTGCCCTTGCCGTTGCCGGTGTTCACGAGTACGAGCGATGGCACCGACCGCAGCACGTCAGGCCGAGGATCGTCGACGGGCGCATCGCCGTGGTCAGCCACGAAAGGAGCCTACGAGAATCCGTGCAGCTAGAGTCTCAGCTGCACGGTTCGGAGCGAAGTCCGGTGAGATCCCGGCGCTGTCCCGCAACGGTGGTCCCAAGCCTCGGCTTGGGCGAGCCCGGTCGACCCAGCTCGTGCGCGAAACCACGACCCTCGAGGCCAGGGCGGTTCGCACGCCAGTTTGGCGGCTGACCCACTTGCCCTCCGATCACGGAGGAAACACCCCATGAGACGACTGCTCCTTGTCTCCCTGCTCACCATCGCGGCGCTCCTCGGCGCGTCGTGCAGCGACGACGACACCGGACCAACAGACGACGCCGCAGGCGAGGGAGACAGCGGTACGGCAGCCGACGGTACGGCAGCCGACGGCACGGCGCCGCAGGCGATCATCTCGCTGTCGCCGACGGCGACCGAGATGCTCTACGCCATCGGTGCCGGCGACCAGGTGCTCGCCGTCGACGACTTCTCCAACTTCCCGCCGGAGGCGGCCGAGAAGATGAACGGCCTGGACGGCTTTCAGCCCAACGTCGAGGCGATCGCCGGCCTCGCGCCCGACCTGGTGATCACCGACGGAACCAACCCCGACTTCCTGGGCCAGCTCGACCAGGTCGAAATCGCCCACTGGGAGGGACCGGCCGCCGCCACGTTCGACGATGTGTACTCCCAGATCGAACAGCTGGGCGCCGTCACGGGCCACATGGGTGAGGCCGCCGAGCTCGTCGCCCAGATGCAGACCGACATCGCGGCCGCAATCGCCGACCTACCGGCGCTCGACGCGCCGCTGACGTATTACCACGAGCTCGACAGCACCTACTTCTCGGTGTCGTCGGCCACCTTCATCGGCGCCGTCTACGCCGAGATGGGTCTGGTCAACATCGTCGACCGGGCCGGGGAGGATCTCGGTGCTTACCCGCAGCTCACCGCCGAGTTCATCATCGAGTCCGACCCCGACCTGATCTTCCTGGCGTGCACCAAGTACTGCAACGAGACCGCCGAATCTGTTGCGGCCCGGCCGGGCTGGAGCGAGCTGACGGCGGTGCGAAGCGCTGGCGTCATCGAGATGGACGACGACATAGCGTCGCGGTGGGGCCCGCGGATCGTGGAGTACCTGCAGATTGCCGGCGACGCGGTGCGAGCCGCCGCGGCGACGGTGCCGGCCGGCTGAACGTGTCCCCCGCCGACGCCGGATCGACACGATGGCGTGTCGGCTGGACCCTCGGATCGGCGATCGCGGCGCTCGTCGCGGCGCTCGTCGGTTCCATGGTCGGGCCAGCCGGGCCCGTGTGGTGGCGCGTGCCGCTGGCGTTGCTCGACCACCTGCCCGTGGCATCGGTCGACAGCGGCGTCGACGAGCGCGACTGGGCGATCATCTGGGAGATCCGCATGCCCCGGGTCGTCCTCGCCGGGCTGGTGGGCGCCATGTTGTCGGTCGCCGGGGCCAGCTATCAGGGGGCATTCCGCAACCCACTCGTCGATCCGTACCTGCTCGGCGCCGCCGCGGGCGCCGGGCTCGGTGCGACGATCATGATCGTCGTCGGCACCGATGCCACCTCGGGCTGGCCGGTCGACCCGGTGCCGGCAACGGCGTTCGTGTTCGCTCTCGGCGCGGTGGCGCTCACCTACGTCGTCGGCTCCTCGTTCGGCGGCGTGCGGTCTAGCTCGACGCTCGTCCTCGCGGGTGTGGCCATGGTGTCGCTGCTCACAGCGATCCAGACCTTCGTGCTCCAGCGCAACTCCGAGGTCGTGCGCGAGGTCTACACCTGGATCCTCGGCCGGCTGTCGACGTCCAGCTGGGCCGACGTCCGTCTCGTGGCGCCGTACGTGATGGTGAGCTGTGCGGTCCTGCTGATGCATCGCCGGCACCTCGACGCCCTGCGAGTTGGCGATGACGAGGCTGCGGCGCTCGGCGTGCCCGTGACGCGTGTCCGGCTGGTCGTTGTCGTCGCCGCGACCCTCGGCACGGCCGCGGTGGTCGCGGTGAGCGGCCTGATCGGCTTCGTCGGGCTGGTCGTTCCGCACGTGGTGCGGCTTCTGGCCGGCGCCAGCTACCGGCGGGTCATCCCGGTAAGCGTGTTTCTCGGCGCCGCGTTCCTCATCGTCGCCGACATCCCTGGACGGACGTTGACGGCGCCCGCCGAAGTGCCGATCGGCGTCGTCACGGCGTTCGTCGGCGCGCCGTTCTTCATCGTGTTGCTGCGCACCCGAGACCTCACCCGGTGAGCTCGATCGAGCTGCGCGACCTCGGGGTCCGCTACGGCCATCGCACGGTGGTTCAGGGTTTCACCGAATGCGTCGGCGCGGGACAATGGCTCGGACTGATCGGCCCGAACGGGGCCGGCAAGTCGTCGCTTCTCAAGGCGATCGCTGGGGTGGTGCCGAGCATCGGCGAGGTGCTCGTCGATGGTCTGGGACTCGACCAGCGCCCTCGCTCCCGGCGGGCGGCGCTGGTCTCCTATGTCCCTCAAGACCCGGTGATCCCCGAAGACATGACCGGCCGCGAGTACGTGATGCTTGGCCGGTCGCCGCACATCGGGTACTTCTCGGTCGAGACCCGCCACGATCGCGCTGCGGTCGCGGCGGTGCTCGACCAGCTCGACTTGGCCGCGCTGGCCGAGCGCAAGCTCGGCGCGCTGAGCGGTGGCGAGCGCCAGCGCCTGGTGATCGCCCGGGCGCTGGCCACCGAGGCGCCGATCCTTCTCGTGGACGAGCCGACCAGCGCCCTTGACATCGGGCACCAACAGCAGACCCTGGAACTGGTGGCGAGACTGCGACGCGAGCGGGGTCTGACGATCATCTCGGCCATGCACGACCTCACCCTCGCGGGTACCTACAGCGACCGCATGGTGCTGCTGCACGAGGGCGTGACCGTCGCTAGCGGTACGCCCGAGCAGGTCCTGCAACCCGACACGCTCGCCGAGTTCTACGGGGTCCGGGTCACCGTGCACCGCGAAGACGACGGCACGATCGTCGTGGTACCCCGACGTTCCGACCTGACCTGACCGCGGTGGGCAACCGCCGTGGGCATGCAGCGTCATCGTCGTGCCGACGGCGAAGTGAACCGCGTGAGGGCAGCGGTCGTAGAAGTCACCATGGCACGCAGACGCATCGTCGGTGACTTCCTCCGTGATCTCGTCGACGACGGCGACAACAACGAGGAGCGGTTCGTCGAGGAGTTGCGTGGTCGTCTCCGCAACCCTGACGGCGGCGACACCGAGCAGGCGCCATCGTCAGCTTCCCCTGCCGCTCCGCCGCCCGGGCCCGCCGTCCAGCCGGCGGTCCAGCCGCTCCCGGAGCCCGGCAACGAGGAGCCCGTGTCCGAGGCGGAAGCGGCCAACGCGTTGTCTGCCCCGCCCCTCGAACCGATTGCGCCGGTCGACCCGCTCACCCAGGACGTTGGGCCCTCGATCGAGACCCCCGAGACCCCCGAGACCCCTGAGACCCCCGTCACACGAGGTCCGTCACGTCGCCCGGGGAAGCCCAAGCAAGAACCCGATGAGGTCGAAACGGCATCAACGGTGCTGACCCGGGGGGTCGATGGTCGCCTGCGCGATACCGACGGCAACGAGGTCGAAGAGAACACCCTTTCGTTCAACGATTCTGACGAATCGGCCTTCAACGAGGAGGGCGAAGGCTTCGTGATTCGTGACGCGGTGGGCGAGATCGGCGCTCTCCTCTTCGATGCCGACGGGAATCTGGTCGATGAGGCCAACACGGTCATCGTCCCGGTGGGCGAGTTGCTCTTCGACGAGGCGGGCAACGTCGTCGACGAGGATGGCGTGGTGGTTCGGAGTGTCTTCGCGAATGAGGCCGAAGAAGACGAGTTCGACGAGGAGCGCCGTCTCGACTCGGCTCGCGAGAGGAACCGGGATCTCCCCCCGATCATCCTCGAGCGCGGAACCGACGGCCTTCTGCGCGATGCCGACGGCAACGAGGTCGACGAGAACACCCTTTCGTTCAGAGAGTTCGACGGATCGGCTTTCAACGACGAGTTCCAAGACTTCGAGATTCGCGATCCCGTGGGCGATGTCGGCGCCCTGTCGTTCGACGCGTTCGGCAACCTGGTGGACGACGACGGGCAGGTTCTCGCGCCGGTCGATGAACTGCGGTTTGACGAGGTCGGGAACGTGGTCGACGAGAGCGGCGCGGTAGTGGCGACGCAGCAGAGGTTCGCCGAGGATGACCCCGGCGACACTGCCGCCAGCAGCGACGATGGCGATGTCGAGATCGAGGACGACGAGGACGACGAGGACGACTTTGGTGCGGGGGCGGCGAGCACTGATACGGCCAGCGGGTCGTTCGCCGAGGTGATCATCACACCCACATCTACGGCGATCTCCGACAATGCAGTGGAGGAGATCACCGAATCGGTGAAGTCGGCTATCGACGGCGCCGCAGAATTCTTGAGCCGGCTCGTGGGCGGCGAGGAACCGGCTACCGGCACCGAACCCGACCCGTCCGATCTCGAGGCCCCTCCGGCCGAGGACGTGCCGGCAGGGGATCGGTTCGAAGAGGTCGGGTTCGACGACTCGGATTTCTGACATCCACGTGGGCGCCCGAGCGTTCGGTGCCCTGAACCACCCGATACCGATGCCGGATCTCAGCTCGTACCGTCTCGACGGGGCTCTGTTCTTCGGGGCGGCGCAGCGGTTCCTGAGCGAGTTGACCCAGGTCGACGACGTCGAGGTCGTGATACTGCGCCTTCCCGACCTCCAGCTGCTAGACGCTTCAGGCGCGCAGGCGCTCGGCGACGTGATCGACCAGCTCGAGAGGCGCCACATCACCGTCTTGTTGAAGGGTCCGCGACCCGAGCATCTCCGCATCCCGCGCGAGGTCGGCGCACTCGATCGCCTCGCCCACGAGAATCACCTGTTCACCGACCTCGACGCCGCCGTCGAGCACGCCTACAGCCACCTCCGCCGCACCGGTGACCTCAACGAGGAGCACCACTCTCCGGCAGCGGACCAGCCCGAGACCGCGTGAACCGCCCCGGCGGCCACAACCTCAGTCCGTCGATCTCACGAGGCGCACGCCGTGTCATGTGGCTGGCCGCAGTACCGAGCGACCACCGGTTCTGTGATGATGACTGGGGCGCGAACGACTGTCCTCATCGTCGATGATCACGCGGCGTTTCGCGACGCGGCGCGCGCGATGTTGGAGGCCGACGGGTTCGAGGTGGTCCCGCGGTCGAGCGCACGTCGCAGACCTGGTCGGACCCGGGTGTGTGGGTGCCCGACCTGCTCGTCGGCGTGGTGTTCGTCGCGGCCGGAGATCGCGTTCTGCAGCGACGCTCGAGCCCAGGTGGGGTGCTGTTGATCGCAGCGGGCGTGGCGTGGTTCGCCGGCACGGCTGTCGGCTCGCTCGCATTTGCCCATCGGGTCCGCTCGTGCACCTGGCGGTCACCGCCCCGGGCTGGCGGCCGAGCTCGCGCGTCGCCTGGGCCGTCATGAGTCGTGTCCGCTGCGGCAGGCAGGCGTCGCGTCGTTGGGCGGCAACATCATGGGCAGGGAGCCGGCCCAGCCGGCGTTGCAGTAGGGAGGACACGCAGGGCGATGCGGTGAAGCTCCACGCACCGGCCGGTAAGCGTCCGATACGGTCAATCCCGGTCGAATCGCGGCCCGTACAGGAGCACCCCATGAGCGAGCCGATGGTTGTGTCCTTACAGAACCCGGCGTTCTGGCAGGACCCGTACCCGGCGCTCGACGCGGCACGGGCGCAACACCGCACCGCCATCACAGAGCAGGGCGAGCCGGTGATCTTGTCGTTCGACGACGTCGAGGCGATCGCGGCCCATCCGCACATGGGAACGCTCGGCCTGGATGCGCTGGACCGCCTCGGCATCGCCGATGGGCCGTTTCGCGAGTGGCGGGCGTTGTCGCTCAACGCTCGCGAATCCGACGACCATCAGCGGCTGCGTGGCCTCGTCGGGCGGGCGTTCACGCCCATGCAGGTTCAGCGGGTGCGGCCTCTCGTGAGCGCCCACGCCGACTCGATCCTCGACGGGCTCGCCGAGCGGGGCGAGATGGAGGTGCAGAACGACTTCGCACGCGACGTGCCGCTGTTCTCCATCTGTGCGTTCCTCGGTATCCCCGACGAGGATCGCCGCGTGATCGACGGGCTCCACTTCGGGACCGAGGAGGGGTTTGGCTGGCCGATGACTCCCGAGCGCCGCGAACGCGCCGACGCGGGGATCGTCGGTCTCTACGAGTACACGCGGCGACTCGTCGAGCTGCGCCGCCAGGATCCCGGTGACGATCTGGTCACCGCGCTGATCAACGCCGAGGAGCACGGTGATCGCCTCGACGAAGGCGAGCTCCTGGCCATGGTGGTCAATCTCATCGGCGGTGCCATCGGCTCGAGCCAATCGGCGATCACCAGCGCGGCGTACCTGTTCGCCAACCATCCCGAGCAAGCCGCGGCCTTGCGTGCGAACTCTCGGTTCGATCGGCCCGCGGTGGAGGAGGTGCTCCGCTACTCGCCGCCGTTCCGATCGGGGCGCCGCAAGGCCCGGCGATCGGTCATCGTGGCCGGGCTCACGCTCGATGCCGGGCAGACCGTGTACCTGTCGCGGCAGGCCGCCAACCGCGACCCCGATCGGTTTGAACGGCCGCACGTGTTCGACATCTCCCGTGACGACATCGGGCACGCGTCGTTCGGTCATGGCCCGCACTTCTGCCTCGGCCAGGCGCTCGCCCGGCTCACCCTGACCGAGGCGATCCCGGCACTGGTCCGCCGATGCCACGACCTCGAGTTGCTCGAACCACCGATGCGCATCCCGTTCGATCCCACCGAGAGGTTCGAGTCCCTACGAATCCGCTTTCGGACGGTCGCGTTCGGCGACAGGAGCGCTCGGGCCACGGCCGCGCCTACTAGCGCGGCCACTGGACATCGCCTCACGTGAATAGGTCGGGGTCGCTGGCGCGCAGGCGGGCCAGGTTCGAGGCCCACATGTTCGGGATGAAGTGGCGGAAGTACATGGCCCGGCCGGCAACAACCTCGTCGTGAGCGATCGGGGTGCCGCCGATGGCCTGGCACTCCAGGTGATACCGCGCGCACTGCTCGGCCATGAGGGCCTCGATCGTGGCCGACTCGATCGATTGCGAGGCCACGATCCCGCCGTGGTTCTTCAGGATCACGAGCCGCTTGTCGCCAAGGGCATCGGCCACCGCGACGTGGGGCTTGTGCCCGTCGTCGTCGTAGGTGGCCTGGTCGTCGTGGAACAGCACCGCACCCACGTTGTACATGCCGATCGTCTGCCCGGCGACCGACGACAGAACCGACAGGTAGTGGGAGTGGAGGTGGACGATGGCTCGCACGTCGGGGCGGAGCTGGTAGATGCGGGCGTGGAAGTTGAGCGCCGGGGAAAATCCGAGCTCGCCGGCGACGACGTTGAGGTCGTGGTCGAGCTTGGCCACCGAGTCGGGCGTGGTCTGGTCGAAGTACTCGAACCCGGTGGCCCAGAAGGCATCCTCGCCCTCGGCGCGGGCCGACACGTGGCCGCCGACGTTGGAGTCGCAGCCCTCGCGGTAGAGCATGCGCCGGGCCGCGGCGATCTTGAAGCGAATGTCGTCGAGGTCAGCCACCGCGGAGCTCGCCGTCAGAAGGCATCAGGGTCGGCTTGCACGGCAGCGGGCACGGGGAACGAGAACAGCGCCGACGCGTTGGACCACGCCAGCTTGCGAATGTCCTCGGGCGGGAACGACCCGACTTGGCGGTGAAACAGCTCCTGCGTGTCGGGCCAGGAGCCGTCCTGGTGGGGATAGTCGGACTCGAGCAGAACGTGATCGATGCCGACCCGGTGACGCTGCTCCAGACCCGACGGATCGTCGATGGCACAGAACCAGAAGTTGCGCTGCATCACGTCGCGGGGCGACAGGTCGATGCCGGACCACGTGCCGTAGATCTGGTGGTAGCGCTCCACATGGTCGAGGCGGTCGAGCAGCCCGGCGACCCAACCCATGCCGCCTTCGGAGAGGCAGATGCGCAGCTTGGGGAAGCGGACCGGAATGCGGGAGTACAGCCAGTCGACCGCGGCGAACATCGCCCACCCGAAGAACAGCACGCCAACGGTGTCGGAGGGCGCGTCGGACGAGGTGAGCGGGGCGCTCGAGCTCGACCCTGCGTGGAGGCACACCACGGTGCCGGTCTCCTCGCACGCGGCCATGAACGGGTCCCACCGACCGGTGTGCAGCGACGGCAGCCCGAGTCGTTCGGGGAGCTCGGGGAACGTGACGGCTCGGAAGCCACGGGCGGCGTTGCGCCGGACCTCGGCCGCGCCCACCTCGGGGTCGAGCAACCAAGGCAGCTGCAGCGGGATGATGCGACCCGGGTAGGAGCCGGCCCACACGTCGACGTGCCAGTCGTTGGCTGCCCGTACGACGGCCAGGGCGAGCTCGGGGTCGCTCACCCCGAGCTGGTAGCGCTGCCCGGCGAATCCGGCCAGCGACGACGGGAAGTTGAGCGACGCGTAGACGCC
This sequence comes from uncultured Acidimicrobiales bacterium, assembly GCA_964390555.1. Lineage (GTDB taxonomy): Bacteria > Actinomycetota > Acidimicrobiia > Acidimicrobiales > SHLQ01 > CAVTWS01. The sequence continues at coordinate 12,254 of CAYMJU010000045.1, forward strand.
GTTGATATCCATGTCGTGGACCCGTGCGTCGATGTCGTAGGCGCCACGGCGCATCTCGCTGAATCGAGCGGGCTCGAACGAGCGCTCCTCGATGGGCCGGCCGACGACCGCGTTGAGGCCGACCTTGTAGTCGCGCCGGCCGTCGTAGGACCAGTACTCCATGTCGTCGTCGTCGAGCTCGACTCGCGGGGCCCGGTCCGCGAAGCGGGCGGGAAGCCGCCCCTCGAAGAGATCCGGCGGCTCGACCAGATGGTCGTCGACCGAGATCAGGGTCATGTACCGGTGTCGCCGTTCGGGCTCGGGCAGAAACGTCGGCATCGCCGGCTTCGTGGTAGCGAAGAAGCCGGCCCTCGACTCCAGATCCTCGAAACTCAGCTCCACGATCCCCCCGGCGACATCACCTCGACACCGCCGAGGGTAGTCCGGCCCACCCACGCCAAGATTCCTCGGGCGAGCGCAGCGGACCCGAGACAACAGCTCAGCCGAGACCGGGCACGCCGGCGTAGGCGGGCAGAGCGGGCTGGCCGCCGAGATGGGCATAGAGCACCCGAGACCCCGCCGGGATCTCGCCGCTCGCGATCATCCCGATGAGGCCGGCCATCGACTTGCCCTCGTAGACCGGGTCGGTGATCATCCCCTCGGTACGCGCCGCCAGATGGATCGCATCGACCGTCTGCTGGTCCGGAATCCCATAGGCGGGCCCGGCATAGCCCTCGACCAGCAAAATCTCCTCGGGGCGCAGGTCTCGACCCAGTCCGATCCGGTCGGCGGTGTCGGACGCGATGCGGGTTACCTGGTCGAGCGTCTGGTCGAAGGTCAACGACGCGTCGACGCCGATCACGCGGCGATCGGATCGGTCCTCCAGGGCGAATCCGGCGATCATCCCCGCATGGGTCGAACCGGTGACCGTGCACACGATGATGTGGTCGAAGAACACGCCGAGCTGTTCCTCTTGCTGGGCGACCTCGCGCGCCCAGTTGGCGAACCCCATCGCCGAGAGGGTGGTCCGACGCGCCAGCCGGGATGGCGTAGGGCTTGCGCCCGGCGGCCCGGACCGAATCGAGCGCCCGGGTCCAGCTGTCGCGGACCCCGATGTCGAACCCGGCGTCGTCGAGCCGAATATCGCCGCCCATGATCCGGGTCAACTGAATGTTGCCGACTCGGTCATAGACGACGTCGGGCCAGTCGACCCAATGTTCCTGGACGGTCACGGCCTGGAGACCCAGGTGGCAGGCGACACCGGTCACCTGCCGAGTGTGGTTCGACTGCACGCCGCCGATCGACACGAGGGTGTCGCAGCCCTGCGCGAGCGCCTCGGCAACCAGGTACTCGAGCTTGCGGACCTTGTTCCCGCCGAAGGCGATTCCTGAGTTGCAGTCCTCCCGCTTGGCCCAGATCTCGACCTGCCCACCGAGAACATCGCTCAGGCGACGTAGCGGATGGACCGGCGACTGACCGAACAGCAGCGGAACACGGGGATAGTCGTCGAGACGCATGAGCTGACAGTACCGAGGGCGCGCCACCTGAGCCAGGTTCCACGTCGGGTCCCGACGGTTGCCGGCCGCCTCGCGTGCGCGGGTGACGCTGCCAAGCACCCCCAGGCGCATGGCTTTCATCGAGTGTCGAATCCCAGGTCGTCCGCAGTCAGCCTGACAGCGAACGCAGGAATCGCCTGACCTCAGTGTTGAACGCCGCTGGTGCCTGCATGTTGCTCGCGTGGCCGACGCCGGGTAGGACCACCAGCTCTGATCGTGGGATGGCGGCGTGCAGTGCCCGGCCGACATCGAGCGGCGAGCGCGTGTCAGCGTCGCCGTGGAGGACGAGGGTAGGCACCTCGACCGCGCGCAGCACGTCGCGCAGATCGGTGGTCGCGAACGATCGAGCCAGGCTCCTGAGGGCAGCCGGATGAAAGTCCGAGGCGATGGCCAGGGCCTCCTTCACCAGCGCGGCCGGAGCGGTCGGAGAAAACAAACCTGGCCCCCAGGTGCGCAGCGCCTCCTCACGAGGCGCATCGGCTGCGGTCAGGTAGGCGTCGAGTCGCTGAGAGACAGCTGCAAGGGGCAGGGAGCCGGCCCAGCCGGCGTAACCCGACGCCAACACCAGACTGGCCGGGGCCGCCGGAGCGATCCGGTACAGTTCCAGCGCTAGGCCAGCGCCCCACGACAGGCCCACCACATGCGGTCGTCCGAGCTCCAGAGCGTCGATGAAGCTCACCAGGCACGCAGCCACATCGCTCAACCCGAAGTCATCGTCGGGGTCCGACGATTGGCCGCAGCCGGGGGCGTCCCATGCAACCACGGTGAACTCGTCGGCAAGATCGTCGATTTGGCGGCGCCACATGCGACTGTCGCCCGGAAGCCCGTGCAGCAACAGCAAGGGGTCGCCGTGGCCCCGTCGTTCGAACCCGATGCTCAGATCCGCTGCGACCAAATGTTCCATGGCTCATCCCCGAATGTCTTGGTTCGACGCTGCGGGCACACCGCTTCGGTCGTCAGGTCACGAGGGTGGCGACACCAGCGAAGTGGCAGCCGACCGCGACCACGGTGAAGACGTGCCAGATCTCGTGGTAGCCGAAGGTGTTCGGCCAGGGGTCGGGACGATGCCGCGCCAGGACCGGGAACCCGATCGTGTAAGCCAGCCCGCCGCCACCGAACAAGGCGATCTGGGCCGGGGTCAGCTGGACCGCCAGCACCGGCGCGGCGACGACCGCGGCCCAGCCGAGCGCGAGGTACAGCGCCCCGGTGTGGCGCCCCGCGCCCTCGAAGGCGAAGACCTTGGTGACAATGCCGACCAGCGCTCCCACCCCGACCGAGGCGAGGACCGGCACACCCCACGGAAGCGGGAGCGCGGCCAGGCACAGCGGCGTGTAGGTCCCCGCGATCAGCACGAAGATCATCGAGTGGTCGAGACGCTGGAGCACCCCCCGAGCACCCGAACCCGGGGGCAGCCGGTGATAGAGGCTGGACGTTCCGAGCATGAGCAGCAGGCTCCCGGCGTACACCGACGCGATCGCCCGCGAGCCGGCGCGCTCGGAATGCGCGATCAACAGCACCGTTGCCGGGAGAGCAGCACCGAACGCCACCGCGTGAACCCAGCCACGGAGCCGCGGCCGGGTCACCGATGTCGGGTGAGCCGGCCCGGCGGCTGGTGTGACATGGGCGGTGATGACAACGACCGTACCGGTACACGCGTCCGTTACCGCAGCATCCGGTCTCGGCCATCACCCGCCTCGACGCGTTCGGAATGGAGGCGCGGCCTCTGACGACCAGGACTTCGGCAGTGCACGTCGCGCGCAGGGCGATACGACGGACGAAGATCTACGTCTGCAGCAGTGAGCCACGGACCGGGCACGATTCGGCGCCGGCGACCCTTGACACCTAGACACTCTTGGTATAGGCTGCCTAGGTATGAGAGCCGACATCGTCCGAGGCCATCTGGACCTGCTCCTGCTGGCCATCGTCAACGACGGCCCGTTTCACGGGTACGCCGTGATCGAGGAACTCCGTCGTCGAACCGACGGGGCCATCGACCTGCCGGAGGGCACGGTCTATCCGGCCCTGCACCGCCTGGAGCGGGCCGGCCTGCTAACCAGCACCTGGACCGAGGTCAACGGCCGCCGCCGCCGCTCCTATGCCCTGACCCCGCGGGGGACCACCGCCGCGCGCGAGAAGCGGCGCGAGTGGACCGCCTTCGCCGAGACCGTCCAACGCATCGTGGGGGCGCCGCCATGGCCGACGACCGCCTGATCGCCGGTTACCTCCGGGAACTGCGGTACTCGGTCGCGAAGCTGGCCGACGCCGACGACATCGTCGACGAGGCCGAGGACCACCTGCTCGAGGCGGTCGAGCGCCTCGTGGCCAAGGGCCGGACCCCGCACGAGGCAGAAGCCGAGGCGCTCGCCCGGTTCGGCTCCGCCGCGCTCGTGGCCAAGGTCTGCATCAGTGAATCAACGAGAGGAGCCGCCGTGCCCACCACCCGTACCCGCCTAGCCGGCTATGCCCTGCTACTGGCCCCGATCCTGGCCATCGTCGGCCAGTGGGGGAACGTGGCCACCGACAACACCGGTGCCGCACACGGCACCGCGGTGTTCATCCTGGGCCTGGCCTTCCCCGCCCTCGTCGTCGGGCTCTGGGGGCTGCGATCCCGCCACGGCGGCCTAGGTCGCCTGGGCCGGTCCGCGTTCATCCTGGCTCTGCTCTCCCCGCCGCTGTCGCTCCTCGCCAGCTGGGCCGCCATCGCGCTCCTCGTCCTCTTGTTGACCGTGACCGTGCTCGTATTCGGCGTGGAGATGCTGCGGGCGTCGGTCCTCCCGGTCGCCCCGCTCGTCTTGGTCATCGCCGGACCGATCCTGGTACTGGCCGCCTCCCTGGGCGCCCTCGCGATCACCCTCGGGGGCGGCGACGCCGGCGACCTGCCCGTGGAACTGCTGTTGGTGCCGGCCGGCGTCACCGCCGTGGGCCTGGCGTGGCTGGGCTGGCATCTGAGCCAGGAGACACCGGTCGACACCGCCGGCGCCCGCCCGCTGGCCACGACCTGACCGGTAGCACGTCGGCGGCGACCGAGCGCCAGGTGCCGATCGGGTCTGGGAGCGCAGCCCCCAGCGGCAACTATGGTGACCGACACTGTCCTAGGTGGTTCCGGCAGTTCAGCCGCGCAGGAGGTCCAGCGTGCCCTACGAGAGCACGGCGCAGCCGATCAAGGTCGGCTACCTCATGGACTTCCTGCTCCCACATGACTACCCGGCGGACAGGCGCCTCGATCTCACCCAGTCATTCGACCTCATCTTCGAACGCGGCTACCGAGACGGCCTGATCGACCGCCCCATCGAGATCGTCTATCGCGAAGTGGAGGGCCTCCCGAAGGGATCGGTCAAGGCGGTCATCGACGCCTACGGCGAGCTCGTCGACGATGGCTGTCTTGTCGTCTTCGGCCCGTTCATCACCGACAACGCTGAACCGACACGCGTCGCGATCGAGCGTCGCTTCGAGGTGCCGGCGATCAGCGTTACCGGGTCCGAGGTGTGGTTGGGTCCGTGGACGTTCTCGCTACCGATGGGTTCGCTCACCGACGAGCCGGTCTTCTGGGTCGAGCAGATGGTGAACGCCGGCTATACGACCGTCGGTGCGCTGGTCGAGCGCTCGCGGGTTGGGCACACCTACATCACCAACTTCAGGGCTGCCTGCGACCGTGTCGGAATCCGGATCATCGACGAGCAGTCGATCGCCCAGACCGCGCAAGACGTCACCGCAGAGGTGACCAGGCTCCACGAGGCCCGACCCGACGCCATCGTCCACTGCGGTTTCGGATTCGGGATGGCGATGGTCAACACGGTGCTCACGTCGCTCGGCTGGGATCCGCCCCGCTTCTTGAGCACGGCATTCGAGAACGCCTGGCTCAACGACCTCCTCTGGCAGGCGATGATGGGCTGGACCGGCGTCGACCAGTACGACGAGGCCAACCCGGTCGGCCAGGCGCTGCTCGACGAGTTCAACGCCGCCTACGGGCGTCGCCCGGAGTACTGCGCGCCTGTCGTGAATTTCGACGTCGCGAACGTGCTCCTGCGGGCTCTCGCCGACGCCCATCCGCTCACACCCGAGGGAGTCCGGGCGGCGCTCGAGCGGGTCAAGATGATCCCCGCGGCGTCCGGGTCACCGGGCACCTATCTCTCCTTCGGCAACTGGATGCATCGCGGCTGGGTCGGCGCCGGCTACCTGGTCGCTCGCCGGCTCGATCCCGACGGTGTCAACTCCCACCTTGTCGCCCGCTTCGGCGGGCACTGGCAGCGTTGAGCCGACCTGGTCGATGCTCCCCGCACCACATGATGCCTGCACAACATGGTCGGCGGTCACAAATGCTTCCGTCATGCCGTCTCGAGTCGTTCGTCGATCGTGTCTTTCAATCTCGACTACCTCCGCTCGCTGCCGAGTGACCCGCCGGCGAACCACACCTCGAAACGAGGCTTCGCCGCCACCGAGACCAGCTCGACCACCAGACCCGAGGGTGGGACCACGTAAGCGAACGTTCCGAAGCCCTTCTCGGGCGCTTCGCCGGCCGCGGCCACTCGCCAACCCGCGGCCACGAACCGGTCGACGTCGGCCGCGACGTTCTCGGACCAGACACCAACGTGGTGTAGGCCGGGCTGATCGCCGCAGTCCCACACCGATCCGGCCTGCCCCTGTAGCAGCTCGATGTGCTGGGGCCCCTCGCACGAGTAGACGAACGTCAGCTCGACCCGTTCGTTGCCGCGCTCTGGAGTCCAGATGGAACGGTCGGTCGAGTATTGGACGCTCGCCCATGTGACCCTGAGCGAGGCGCCCATCTCGGCCATCGCGACGTCGACGTCGGGAACCCTGATGCCGGTGTGGTATACGCCCTGGTAGTCGAACATGCTTGGTGGTCTCCTAGAACGCGCTGCGGTGGTGGCCGCCATCGACGGCGATGTAGTTGCCGTTGACGTAGCCGGCGAGGTCCGAGCAGAGGTACGCGATCGTCGAGGCGATCTCGGCGGGGTCGCCGGCCCGGCCAGCCGGCACACCCGCCTGTTCGATCAGCCACCGGGTGCGGGCCTCGGGATCGGCCAGCCCCTCATGGGTCTCGAGGTACCAGTTGGTGGTGCGGGTGGCGATCCAACCCGGCGCGACCGTGTTGATCGTGATCCCGAAACGCGCATACTCGTCGGCCACGCTCTTGAGCAGGCCGACCGTCGATGGCCGAGTCGCGTTGGCGACGGTGTGGGGCGGTTTGCTCTGCGGCTCCTTGGCGGTCGCCGAGCCAATGTGCACGTAGCGCCCCCAACCCTGCGCCCTCATCGCCGGCAGAACGGCGTGCAGCATGTGCACCTGGCTTAGCGTGTAGGCGCGGTACGACTCGACGTAGGACTCCGGGTCCTCGATCTCCTCGAAGAACCCGCGCACGTGGAAGTCGGCCTGGGTGATCACGATCGACGGCGGCGCGAATTGCTGCGTGATCTCGCGCACCGCTCCCTCGATCTGCGCCCGGTCGGTCAGGTCGGCCGGCACGCCAATCGCGGTGCCTCCCGACGCCCGGATCGCACCGACCGTGGCGTCGATGTGCTTCGGGGTGCGGGCAACAATCGCCACCCGGACCCCCTCGGCCGCGAGGATCATGGCCGCCTCGCGCCCGATGCCCTTGCTCCCACCGCCGACGAGAGCGACGCGCCCCGCTACTCCGAGATCCATGGTGCTCGTCTCCATGTCACGAACTCGGCGCGACGATGCCGACGGCATGCCGCGGTATTCCCAGTAAGTCGCCATCTGGCGTCAGCGCGCCATGGTACAACGAGTCACAACAGCACCTGTCGTAGCTCGGACAGATCCCGGATCAGATCGTGCTCGCCTGGAACCACGTGGCCGTCGGGCCAGTACAGCACCGTCCGCATCCCGAGTGAGCGGGCGGCGTCGAGGTGAGCCGGCTTGCGGTCGACGTAGACGACGTCCTCGAACGCCAAGCCGGCCTCTCGGCGTACCGCCTCGAACACGGCACGGGAAGGCACACGCGCGCCGACCTCCCCGCTCGCCACGACGACCGCGAGAAGGTCGTCGAGTCGATGACGGTTCCGCAGCATCCGGTTCCACTGGCCGAGGTCGTTGGCGACCGCACCGACCGCCCAGCCGAGCGCCGCCATCTCGGCCACCATGTCAGCCAGGCCCGGAACGAGCGAGAACGTCGACAGGTACTCCCGGTTGAGCTGGCGCGGATCCCCCGCGACGCCGGCGGCCGACCACAACTCGACAGCCGAGAGACGGCCCAGCGTCGCCTCGCGGTAGCGAGCCCCGACGGTCGGGGCGTCGACCCGGGACCCGCGAGCTCGACAGAACGGACCGAAGCCCCCCGACAGCGGCTCGGTCTCGGTGAACACGACGCCGTGCCAGGCGAGAACGAGCAGCGGCTGGCGGACATCATCCCGTGGCCGACTGACCGGCCGGGCCGGCGCGCTCGGCACCGAGCGCCGATCTCGCCGAAGCCACCCCACCGCCCGCACCGCGGACACGAGCACCAAGACCCCGAGCGCGGCCACCGCGATCCCGGCGAACAGCGCCGGTTTGCGGTCCTCGATCCGGCCTTCGACGCGGATGACGAACGCCTCGCCGCCGAGTCGGGGCGACCACTGTGCCCGGCCATCGTCGATGATGGCCCCGGGCGCCGAAGTCGAGCCGGGTACGGCCACCTCGATCGTCAGGGAGAACGCCTCGGCGAGCGGCCGTCCGATCTCGGCCTCGAGCGCGGCCGGGTCCCACCCGACCGGGTGGCCGAGAAGCGAGGCCAGCTCCTCGTCGCCGAACGACTCGATCCCGCCGCTCAGGTCGGCGACGCCCTCGATCGTGAACGCCGTGCGGCCAAAGGTCCGACGACGCTCGTACTGGAAATCGCGCAACACCCCTCCGGGACCGGCGATCTCGCTCATCACCGCGGCGAACTGTTCGGGGTTGGCGAAGGGCTTGGACGCCGCAACGGTCGCTCCGTCGTCGGTCGTCACCGGGCCGTCGATCGACCAACCAGCCGCCGCCAAGTCCTCGAGGCGGAGCACGTCGGGTCCGCCGATCGCGTCGGCCGCGGCAGCGTCGAGGGCCAGCGCAACGGTGACGGCGCCCGCGCCAGCTCGGTCGACCTCGATCGTGACCGTCGCCTCGGCCTGGCAGGCCGTGAGCACGATCCCGAGAATGACGAGAGCGAGGAGGCGCCGCATGACCATCCAGCACGCTAGCCACCCTCGGGGCCTCACGCTCCGGCGGGTGCACTGTCTTGCTGGGTCGCGTGCGCCTATCGGCGCACGCTCTGATCGATGATGTGACCGTTGCGGTGGCCGTTTCCACCCCCGTTGCCACCCCCGTTGCCTCCGCCGTTACCGGGCCCGGATGGGTCGACCGGTGATTGGGGGCACGGAACGATCTCCACGTCGAGCCGTCCGTCGGCCAGGGCGCCTGCCGGATCTGAGACCGTGTACACGAGGTCGTGCGAACCCATGCCGAGCGCCGGTACCGAGGCGGGGTCGACCGGTGATGTCCCCTCGACCAGCCCGACCAGATCCACCTGGTCACCGTCGATGTCAGACGCCGCTGCCGTCACCAACGCGGGATCGAACGCGTCGCATCGACTCAGCACGACGCTGACCGCTGCCGCGGCTGGCGTGTCGTTGATCGCCGCAATCGTGACGTCGATCGAAGTGGTCACACACGGCGCGGGTCCGTTCGCTGGACACGCTTGGAGGACGAGGACATCGGTGCCGAAGTACTCGGGGTGAGGTACATACGCGAGCGATGCCCGCCACCCGCCGGCGGCCAGGCGCAAGGCGCCGACCGCTCGCACCGAGCCGAGAGCGCCGGTCGACTCGGTATCACCCACCGACACGTCTCCGTGGTCAGGGGACTCCACCACTGCGACGAGCGGCACGGGCCCCGATCCGATCACGTCGATGGTCACCCGGCCATCCTCGTCGACGGTGGCCGAGAGGGTCGCGGGTACGGTCAGCGCGACGTCGGCGGGTGGAGGCGTGCTAGGCGCTTCGGCGCCCCCGCCGCCGCCGGTCGGTTCGAACGGTGCCCGCGAGATCGGTGCATCACCCACCGGTCCCTCGACAGCAGCGGGCGCCGGCGGATCGGTTCGCACCGGACGGTTCGGTACCGCCGCGGTGATCGACGGTGACCCGAATCCGAGGCCGAGCGGCGGCAAGGTCACGGCGTCGGTCTCGTCGGTGAACGCCAGGGCCGCTGGAGGTGGTTCGGCCGCGCTCGCGTAGTCGGCCACGGCCGCGGCGCCGACAGTCAGCGACCCGACCGCCGCCATAGCCGAGACGATCGGCGCGGCCGCGGGCCCGAACGGCGCGCTGATCAGCGACTCGAGCCCGACCAGCACACCCACCGGTCCCGACGATTGCCGTACTCGGCCGATCGCAGTGTTCAAGAACGCCCGTACGACAGCAGGATCGAACTGCGAGCCCGCGCACCGGGCCAGCTCGGCGCGAGCGTCGGTAACCGACATCGGCGGCTTGTACGACCGGGCCGAGGTCATGACGTCGAAGGCGTCGGTCACGGCGACGATTCGGGCGCCGAGGTGGATGTCGGTACCGCCCAGCCCGATCGGGTAGCCCGCGCCGTCCCATCGCTCGTGGTGTTCGAGAACGGCGCGAGCCCACGGTCCCATCCACTCCCGAAGGGGCTCGATCATCTCGTACCCGTCGGCCGGATGTCGCTTGACGACGTCCCACTCGGCTGCGGTCAGCTTTCCCGGCTTGTTGAGGATGGCCGACGGCACCTTGAGCTTGCCGACGTCATGAAGCAGCGACGCCCAGCGCAGCCGTTCCCGGTCCGGCTCGGCGAGGTGCATCTCTGCGGCAACGAGATCGGTGTAGGCACGAACCCGTTCTCCGTGGCCTCGAGTCAGCCGATCGTGGGCCGACAAGGCGGCGGCCAACTCGACCACGATCCGTCCGAACTCGGCGGTGGTCGGATCGCCCAAGCCGTGCTCGCGAAACTCTCGGACGCGGCGCTCGAGCTGTCGCGTGGTCCCGGTGCGAATGGCGAGCGAGAAACGCTTCGGAGCCGTGTCCGGGAACGCCATCGTCATCCGCAACAACGCGACCAGCGGAAGGAATCGCCGCATCAGCCGGCCCGCGAGGATCGACAACACCATGCCGAGCACCATCACGACGACCAACCAGCCGGTGCGGCCGGCGGTCGACCGAGGCACCGGATAGACGACCGTTGCAATCCGCATCACGCCGTAGGCCACCGCCGCCGGTACGAGTGCGATCGCGACCCGGACCGTCAAGGCCATCGCCGGCCTCGACCGCCACCGCTGCAGCACGCGCAACGGCACGTGGGCTTCGACCGTTGCTCGGGGCTGGTCTGTAGCGACGCCGCTCATCGTCGTCGCTGGGGGCTACGCGCCCCCAGACCCCATCGGCACCCTCGAAGCTGGCGCTTCTTCGGCTGCGCTACTCGGTCGCTGCCCTTCCTCATATCTGAGGTTTTCGACCAACCGCCGAGCGGACTTGATGGGCCGATCGGCCTCCACGACCGAACGAGGCGTCGACTATCGACGAACAGGTGACCTTGCGCCCCGGGGGAGGCGCCTCAGCGAGGCAACCGTCAGAAGTCGCTGGCGTCGGCTTCGACCATCTCGACGGGCGGTGGCTCGAAGCCCTCGATCGAGCGGAACGCCACGCGACGCTCGCCGGCGTTGTCGGGGTCGTCCTCGACGTCGACGATGACGATCTCGCCGGCACGGAAGTCCTTCTGGAGCAGCCGTTCGGACAGTGGGTCTTCGATCAGACGCTGGATCGCTCGGCGCAGCGGCCGAGCCCCGAGCGTCGGGTCGTAGCCCTTGTCGGCCAGGAACAGCTTGGCAGCGTCGGTGAGCTCGAGACCCATACCCTGGCTGGCGAGCTGCAGGCTCAGCCGCTTGATCATCAGGTCGACGATCTCGGTGACCTCGTCTTTGGTGAGCTCGTGGAACACGATGACGTCGTCGATGCGGTTCAGGAACTCGGGCCGGAAGTGCTGCTTGAGCGCGTCGTTGACCTTTTCCTTCATCCGCTCGTACGAAACGGCGTGGTCGGCCTTGGTGAACCCGAGGTTGGCCTTGCGCAGATCCTGGGTACCGAGGTTGGAGGTCATGATCAGCACCGTGTTGCGGAAGTCGACCGACCGACCCTGAGCGTCGGTGAGCCGCCCCTCTTCGAGGATCTGGAGCAACGTGTTGAATACGTCGGGGTGGGCCTTTTCGATCTCGTCGAACAGCACGACTGAGAACGGCTTGCGCCTGACCGCTTCGGTGAGCTGGCCGCCCTCCTCGTAGCCGACATAGCCGGGGGGCGAGCCGACGAGCCGGCTGACCGTGTGCTTCTCCATGTACTCGGACATGTCGAGGGCGATCATCGACTTCTCCTCGCCGAACAGGAACTCGGCGAGGGTCTTGGCCAGCTCGGTCTTGCCGACGCCCGACGGACCGAGGAAAATGAACGACCCCGACGGCCGCTTGGGGTCTTTGAGCCCGGCCCGGGTGCGGCGGATGGCCTGGGACACGGCGTGGATGGCGTCTTTTTGCCCGATGACCCGGCGGTGAAGCTCGTCCTCCATGCGGAGCAGCTTCTGGGTCTCCTCCTCGGTGAGCTTGTACACCGGGATGCCGGTCCAGATCGACAGAACCTCGGCGATCGCTTCCTCGTCGACCTCGTCGAACAAGTCGACGCCCGAGGCCTTGATCTCGGATTCCATCTCGGAGCGGCGCGCCAGCAGCTCCTTCTCCTTGTCGCGGAGCCGTCCGGCCTCCTCGAAGCGCTGCTCCTCGACCGCCTGCTTCTTCGCCCGCACGACCTCGGAGATCTCGCCCTCGAGCTCTTTCATGTCGGGCGGAGCCTTCATGCGCTTGATGCGCAGACGCGACCCGGCCTCGTCGATGAGGTCGATGGCCTTGTCGGGGAGCTGGCGATCGGAGATGTAGCGGTCGGCCAGGTTGCCGGCGGCGACGAGCGCCTGATCGGTGATCGTGACCCGGTGGTGCTCCTCGTAACGCTCGCGGAGCCCCTTGAGGATCTCGATGGTGTGGGCGACCGAAGGCTCCTCGACCCGGATGGGCTGGAACCGCCGCTCGAGCGCCGGATCCTTCTCGAGGTGCTTGCGGTACTCGTCGAGGGTCGTGGCGCCGATCGTCTGAAGCTCGCCTCGGGCCAGCATCGGCTTGAGGATCGAAGCGGCGTCGATGGCGCCCTCGGCCGCGCCCGCACCGACGAGCGTGTGCAACTCGTCGATGAACAAGATGATGTCGCCGCGCGTCTTGATCTCTTTGAGGACCTTCTTCAAACGCTCTTCGAAGTCGCCCCGATATCGGCTGCCGGCGACGAGTGCGCCGAGGTCGAGGGTGTAGAGCTGCTTGTGGCGGATCGTGTCGGGCACATCGTCTTTGGCGATGAGCTGGGCCAGACCCTCGACGATCGCGGTCTTACCGACGCCGGGTTCGCCGACCAGCACCGGGTTGTTCTTGGTGCGGCGCGACAGGACCTGCATGACCCGCTCGGTCTCGCGCCTGCGGCCGATGACCGGATCGAGCTTCTTCTCGCGAGCGAGCTGGGTGAGATTGCGGCCGAACTGGTCGAGCACCAACGAACCCGACTGGGGGTCACCCGAACCGCCGCCGGTGGTGGCGCCGGGCTTATCCGACGGCGATCCGCCAGCTGATCCCTGCGGTCCCGAGTAGCCCGACAGCAGCTGGATGACCTGCTGGCGTACCCGGGACAGGTCGGCCCCGAGCTTGACCAGGACTTGGGCGGCGACGCCCTCGCCTTCGCGGATCAAGCCGAGGAGGATGTGCTCGGTCCCGATGTAGTTGTGGCCGAGCTGTAGCGCCTCGCGAAGCGACAGCTCGAGAACCTTCTTGGCGCGTGGAGTGAACGGAATGTGGCCGCTCGGTGACGAGCCGCCCTGCCCGATGATCTCCTCGACTTGGCTGCGAACCGCTTCGAGGGAGATGCCAAGGGACTCGAGTGCCTTGGCCGCTACACCTTCACCCTCGTGGATCAGACCCAGGAGGATGTGCTCGGTGCCGATGTAGTTGTGGTTGAGCAGGCGCGCTTCTTCTTGCGCCAGCACCACGACTCGTCGTGCTCGGTCTGTGAACCGTTCGAACAAGGGATCCTCCCGAACGCAGTCTCGGATGTGGAGTGTACCCCTGCCCCTCGGCTTCCGATCGGTCGCTCGGGGGAACGGTGGTGCGTACCGCATCGGCACGTACCGCCCGGGTATCAAGCATCCTGACGCCTCGATCGCCGCTCGGCCAGGGTCAGCGGACCCAACCCAGCACCGGTCCGCGGGTGGGCCGGTTCTATCGACGCCAGTTAGGGTTTCACCGTGATCGCGAACCCGCTGCTTGGCGTGCCCTATCTCGCCGACGACCTCCAACGGGTCGAGGTCGAGTTGCGTCGTGCCGTCGAGTGCGCCGATCCCTTTCTCACCGAGGTAGCCAGTCACCTCATCCTGGCCGGCGGCAAGCGGGTCCGGCCCGGGTTCACGATCTCCGCGGCCACCGCCGCTCACCGAGACCCGCGGCCGGCCCGGCCCGATGTGGTCATGGGGGGCGTCGCTGTCGAGCTGGTCCATCTCGGCTCGCTATATCACGACGACGTGATGGACGACGCCGCCACCCGCCGCACGGTCGAGTCGGTCAACGCCCGGTGGGGCAACCTCAAAGCCATCCTCGCTGGCGACTACCTTCTCGCACGCGCGTCGGAGATCGCTGCCGCGCTAGGTGTCGAGGTCGCCGCGTTGCTGGCATCGACGATCGCCCGGCTGTGCGAGGGTCAGGTCCGCGAGCTCCAGGACATCTACCGCCTCGACCGCACCGAGGACGACTACTTCGCCTCGATCGAGGGAAAGACCGCCAGCCTTCTTGCCACGGCGTGCCGGGTGGGCGGCATCGTCGCCGAGCTGCCGCGGGACCAGATCGACAACCTCACGACGTTCGGGCGGGCCTACGGCATGGCGTTCCAGATCGTCGATGACATCCTCGACGTGGTGGCCGATGAAACCATGCTGGGCAAGCCGGCAGGCAACGACCTGGTTGAAGGCGTGTACAACCTGCCCGTTCTGCGGGCGCTCCAGACCGACCAGGGAACCGACCTGCGTCACCTGCTCGGCGAGCCCCTCGACGAAGCCACCCGCGACAAGGCGCGCGATCTCGTGAGGCTCTCCGGCGCGATCGAGTCGACCCTCGCCGAGGCCCACCGGTACGCGCGACTCGCGTGCGACGCGCTCGCGCCACTCGCCGGCACGCTGGCGGCCGACAGCCTCGGCCGCGCCGCCGACCACCTGCTCGACCGCGTGCACGCCGCCGCGAGCTGAGATCAGATCTTGCGTTCCTGTCGCGGGCGCCAGCGAATTCAGGCCTGCTCGGGACGCAGCGTCGGGAACAAGACCACATCACGGATGGTGTGGGTGTCGGTGAGCAGCATCACCAGCCGGTCCATGCCGATACCGAGGCCGCCGGTCGGCGGGAGCCCGTACTCGAGGGCGCGGATGTAGTCGTTGTCGACCGCCATCGCCTCGTGGTCGCCGGCGGCCCGGTCGACCTCCTGGGCGACGAAACGGGCCCGCTGCTCATCGGGGTCGACCAGCTCCGAGAAGGCGTTGCCGAGCTCCCGGCCGGCGACGATCGCCTCGAAGCGCTCCACGAAACCGGGCTGGCTGCGGTGATTGCGCGACAGCGGGGACACCTCGACGGGATAGTCCATCACGAACACCGGTCCCCACAGCGCCGATTCGGTGGTCTTCTCGTATATCTCGAGCAGCAGCTTGCCCGACCCGTAGCTGTCCTTGACTTCGACGCCGAGGTCGGCGGCCACGCGGGCCATCTCGACGCGCCCCATGTCGAGGGACAGGTGCAGGCCGGTCTGCTCGGCGACGAGCTCGACGAGGGTGGCCCGACGCCACGGGGGCGTGAAGTCGACCTCGCGATCGCCATAGGTGATCACGCTCGTGCCGCGGATCTCGACCGCGAGGTGAGAGACCAGTTGCTCGACGAGCGCCATGATGTCGTGGTAGTCGGCGTAGACCTGATACAGCTCGAGCATCGTGAACTCGGGGTTGTGGCGCGGCGAGATGCCCTCGTTGCGGAATACCCGGGCCATCTCGAAGACCCGCTCGAAGCCGCCCACCGTGAGCCGCTTGAGGTAGAGCTCGGGCGCAACCCGTAGGAACAGCTCGACGTCGAGCGCGTTGTGATGGGTGGTGAAGGGTCGAGCCAGCGCGCCACCGGGAATCGGGTGCAACACCGGCGTCTCGACTTCGAGGAACCCTCGGTCTTCGAGCCACCGCCTCGTCAGGGACATGATCCGGCTGCGGGCCCGGAACGTGCGCCGGGCCTCGTCGGTGACCCACAGATCGACGTAGCGCTGGCGGTATCGCGTGTCGGTGTCCGTTATGCCGTGCCACTTGTCCGGAAACGAGCGGCGGGCCGAGGCGAGCAGGGTCCAGCCGTCGACCCGCACCGACAGCTCGCCCCGCCGGGTCTTCATCACCTCGCCGGTGACGCCGATCCAGTCGCCGAGCGACAACGAGCTGAACGCCTCGAAGTCCGGCGTGCCGTTCTGACGGGCGAAGAGTTGGATGCGCCCCGTCGAGTCCTGGAGCACACCGAACGTGAGCTTTCCCTGCTCTCGCCGCAGCATGAGCCGGCCGGCGACGGTGACGGTGACCCCCGATTCGGTTCCGTCGTCGATCGAGCCGTGCTTGGCGACGATCGCCGCCGTGGTGGAATCGGGTTCGAAGCGGTACGGGACTTCGGATCGTTGATCGCTCATGGTGCTCGAAGCGTACGAGCCGCGCCCTCGCTACGGTTCGGAGTTTCGGTTGTGGACGAGTCGCAAGCCGTGAAGGGTTAGAAACGGCTCGATGTGGTCGACGGTCCGACAGCGCGGCGCGACCAGCTGGACCAAACCGCCGGTCGCCACGACCGTGCAGTCGCCGAGCTCGTCCTCCATGCGCTCGACGAGACCGTCGATCTGGCCGACGAAGCCGTACATGGCGCCGGACTGGATCGACTCCTTGGTCGACTTGCCGATCACGCTCCGGGGCTCGACGAGCGGCACGGCGCCGAGCGCAGCGGCACGGCCGAACATGGCCTCCAGGCTGATCTCGATCCCCGGGGCGATCGCGCCACCCAGGAACTCGCCGCTCGCGGACACGATGTCGAAGTTGTTGGTGGTGCCGAAGTCGACCACCACCGTCGGACCCCCGTAGAGCGCGTAGGCGGCAACGGCATTGGCGATGCGGTCCGCGCCGACCTCTTTGGGGTTGTCGTAGCGGATGGGCATCCCGGTCTTGACTCCCGGCTCGATCACGATGGCCGGGAAGTCGAGGTACCTCTCGAACATGTGCCGCATCGAGGCCAACACGCGAGGCACGCCCGCGCACATGGCCGCTCCGGTCAGGTCGGCGAGATCGAGACCGCGCGCGAGCAGGAAGCTGCGGAGCAGCGCCGCATGCTCGTCACCGGTGCGGTCGTGGACCGTAGCAATCCGCCAATGGTCGACCAGACCGCCCTCGGCCCTCTGGCAGTCGTCGGCGTTGTCGTAGAGCCCGACGACGGTCTGGGTGTTGCCGACATCGACAGTCAACAGCACAGCATCACCCGAGAAGCTGGCGCTTCGTCGGCTACCCCGCTCGGTCGCTTCGCTTCCCTCACGGTGCGAGAGTACTGGTCGGGGCGGTTCGGGGGCGCGCTCCCACGTTGTCGATGAGGCGCGTGGCCCCGATGTGGGCGGCGATGAGCAGGCGGACCTCTCCGGCGATGAGCGCCGGCCGCCGGAGCGTGTCGGGGTCGACCACCTCGGCGTAGTCGACCCCGATCGACGGCTCGTTGGCGACGATGCCGAACATCAGGTCGCGAACCGCCGCCGGGTCGGTGAGACCGGCGGCGATCGCTTCGGCTCCCGCGCTCAGCGCCCTGTACAGCGTTGATGCCACCGCCCGTTCGGGTGCGGACAGGTGGATGTTTCGGCTCGACCGGGCCAATCCGTCGGCCTCACGTAGCGTCGGGCACCCGACGACCTCGACGGGCAGCGACAGATCGCGGACCATCGCTCGCACGACGGCGAGTTGCTGGAAGTCCTTCTCGCCGAAGTAGGCCCGGCACGGACCGGCGATCGAGAACAGCTTGGCGACGACGGTCGCCACCCCCGCGAAGTGATGCGGGCGTCGCTCGCCTTCGAGCGGTTCGGAAACACCGGCGACCGTCACGGTCGTGACCACAGGAGTCGGATACATCTCGACCACCGACGGGGCGAGCATCCAGTCGGCGCCGGCTTCAGCGGCAAGTTCGGCGTCGGCCGCGAGGTCGCGGGGATAGCGGGCCAGGTCCTCGGCGGGACCGAACTGCAGCGGGTTGACGAAGTTGGTGACGAGGGTGACGTCGTTGTCGGCCACCGCCCGCACGATCAACGACCGATGACCGTCGTGCAGGAAGCCCATGGTCGGCACCAACCCGACAGTCGCCCCGGCCCGGCGGGCGGCGTCGAGGCGGTCCCGGGCCTCGGCGATGGTCGTCAGGACCGCGGTCACGACCGGCCGGCGGGTCGATCGGCCAGGCGGCGGGCTTCGGCCACGAGGGCCTCGTACGCCGGCCGCTCGAGGGGATCGAGTCGCTCGAGGTGCCGGGCGATCGTCTCGTCGTCGCCGCGGGCGGCGGGGCCGGTGAGAGCGTCGCGGGGCCCCAGCGCGCCAACGTTCTCGACCGTCGCCCGGACCAGGTCCAGGTAGGCCTCGAACGGCACCCCGACCGACGCCGCGACCCGCTGGACCTGGCCCAACAACGCCACCACGTGGTTCGACGCGATG
>CAYMJU010000046.1:0-11287 GCA_964390555.1 uncultured Acidimicrobiales bacterium
CCCACGACCAACGCCTCGCGCTACGGCTCATGCACGATGGCTGCTACATCCCAGGATGCACGATCAGCTTCGAGGGCTGCGAGATGCACCACATCGTCCCCTACGGCCGCGACGGCGCCCACGGCCAATCCGACCTCGCCAACTACATACCAGCCTGCAACGCCAACGGCCACCACGACGACCTCGACCACCGCCGGCTCGTCATCCGACGCAAACCCGACGGCACAACCGACATCCACACCGCCCAAGGACGACACGTCGGCACCCGCCCACCACCGTCGGTATGGCGCAACACCAGCCCACCCGCCCCACACGGCCACCCCCCCCCGAAACTGTTCGACCTCGCCACCTGACCCGACACCGCAAACCGGCCACCGGGCAGGCGATGCTCAGCAGCGCCCGCATCAAACGAGTCGCGCGCTACGGCTATCTCGTTGTGGCCCGACTTGCATCTGAGCACCCTCTCGTAGACCTCGATGCCGAGATCGACCCGGTCCCGAGATCGGACCGTCCCCAACGTGCACCATCGGGAAGCACTTTGCGGCCCTCGATGCGTCTGTCCTTCCGGTCGCCGACGCGGCAAGGTGACGATCGCCGGCTCTCGCCGCGACCGAGCAGTTGGTGCTTCCACACACGCTCATGCGTGCATACGGCCACCTCCAGATCGCGTGGAACATCCCGCCTCGGGGTCACATGCCCGGTGGGCCGCATCTCGACGGCTGCCACGACCCGCAGCGTCGGCACCCGTACGTGATGCCGGTCGGGGTCCTCCTCGGAGATGAGCAACGCGCCGGGTCCGGGAACGCATGGGTCAGGCCGGGTTCGTACATGGCCCCCCGCCGCACTGCCGCACGTGTCGCAGCTACTGCAGCGGAGGGTCGACGCAGCCCTCGGTGCCTCCGGTACCGGTCGAGGTCGGGTCGGTGAAATGAGGGGTGTAGCCGCCGCCGGCATCGGCGGTGGTGAGCCAGCGGTTCAGCCCGTCGGCCAACGCCTGGGCCTCGACCTGTTGGACCGACGCCTGGGCGATCAACGCTGCTTCCGCAGGATTGCTTAGGTAGAGCGCTTCGGTGATGACCGATACCACCTCGCCGGAGTTGCGGTGCAGGCCGTACAGGTCGTCGCCGTCCTCGCGCAGCCGCGACGTCGCACCCTTGCCGGTACCGACCCAGCCCACCGAGTACTGCGAGAGCGCCTCGCGCAGCTCCTGGTAGAGGATGCCGGCGAGACGTCGGGCCTCGGCCGAGTCGTGCTTGTAGTACACCTCGGGCGCCGGCGCCGACCGCGAGCCCGGCGAGCCGCCGTTGTGGTGCACCGACAGGAAAGCTCGGGGTCGCAGCGATTCGGCGAGAACGGCCCGGGTCACGAGTGGGATCCGGATGTCGTTCGTGCGTGTCAGCGCGACCGAGTACCCCTGAGCGCGCAGGATCGCGGCGAGCCGGTTGGCGATCTCGAGATTGAGCCGCTTCTCGATCAGGCCGTTCGATCCGACCGACCCCGACTCGGAGCCACCGTGGCCAGGGTCGATGAGGAAGTCGACGGTCGGGATGAACGTGCCCTGACTGATCGTCGCCTCGTTGAAGCAGGTTGTGCGGACCAGCCAGCCGCCGGGAGCGCCGCCGATCACCGGCAGGAGGAGTCCGGTCGGCGTGAGCACAGCGCCCGGTCCCCCGCCGGTGGGCGGACCACTGAAATAGCTCCGGCACGCGATGGCCGGATTCGGCCCACCACTCGCGTCGATGCCGAACACGCACACGGTGTGCGGCCCAGACGACGTGGGTAGATCGAGTCGGTAGCCGTGCAGGTTGCCTCGGCCATGAACGGCGCCGACGTCGGGCCGGTCGAGGTTGGCGACCCCGGCCCCGGCGAACGCTCCATCGATGTACGCGTGGACAGCGATGGCGTCGTTGGCGTCGGGGTCGAGCGCCCATCCATGCACGGCGAGGCGATCGCCCGACACTGCGACGGTGTCGATGGCGCCGATCGGCAGGCGGTTCCCGCTGACGGGTGCTGGGGCTCCCCCCACCAGATCGCGGCACGCGACGATGGGGTTCGGACCCCGTCCCGACGCGTCGATGCCATACACGCAGACCCGCCGGGCCCCGGCCGGTGCGACGAGCGACACCCGGTAGCCATGGGCCGGACCTTTCCCGAACGCCACGGCGACGTCAGGGCGATCGAGACTCGCGGTCGCCGCCCAGAGGCCCTGGCCGTCGACGTAAACGTGCACGTCGATCGAGCTATCGGTGTCGGGGTCGAGCGACCACCCGTGCACGACGATCGGGCCACCCGCCACACCGTCGATCTGGTCGATGGTGCCGAACGGGAACCCCGGCGTCGAGGCAGCGCCACCGCTCGACGCCGGTGTCGTGGACCCGAACCGGCGGCAGGCCAACCGGGTGTTGGAGCCCGGGCCGACGTCGATGCCGAAGACGCACACCTCGCCGCTGGCGCCAGCGGGCACGGTGACTTGATATCCGGTGTTCGACCCCAGGCCCGTCGCGGCGCGCACATCGGGTCGGGGCGCCGATGCCTCCACCCCACCAGCGATGCGTCCGTCGACGTACACGTGGACCGAGATCGGTCCGGCGGCGTCGCGATCGGCCGCCCAACCCGACACCGTGATCGTCCCGGCGCCCCTCGTGACCACATCGATCACGCCGACTGGGTCACCGGTCGCGGCGGCCGACTCCGCGGCGGTGAGTCCCGTCGTCACGAGCGCGACAAACAGAGCGAGAAGTCCGATACGGCGCACGGCCCGCGATCGTAGCGAGCGCCGCCGTCGATTCGAAGGACGGCCGGCCATCGGTATCAATCGGCCGCGGCCGCCGAACGCTTAGCCGCCAGCCACGCCGACAGGGCAGCTGACCCCGGTACCGCCCAAGCCGCAGTAACCGTTTGGGTTCTTGCCCAGGTACTGCTGGTGGTAGCCCTCGGCGTAGTAAAAGGCCGGCACCGGCAGGATCTCGGTGGTGATCGAGCCATATCGAGTCGCGGCCAGCGCGGCGTTGTAGCGGTCGGCAGCGGCCTCGGCCGCCACCTTCTGGGCGTCGGTGAACCAGTAGATCCCCGACCGGTATTGGGTGCCCATGTCGTTGCCCTGGCGCATGCCCTGGGTCGGATCGTGGCCCTCGAAGAACACCTTCAGCAGCACCTCGTAGCTGACCTGATCGGGGTCGTAGACCACGAGGACGACCTCGTTGTGACCGGTGCGGCCGCTGCACACCTCTTCGTATGTCGGGTTAGGCGTGTACCCGGCGGCGTAGCCGACCGCGGTGGAGTAGACGCCCGGGACCTGCCAGAACTTGCGCTCGGCACCCCAGAAGCAGCCCATGCCGAACACGGCCTGCTCGTAGCCGTCGGGGAACGGACCCACGATCGGGTTGCCGTTGACGAAATGCGTGGCCGGCACCGGCATCGCCGTGTCGCGCCCGGGCAGCGCTTCGGTGGGTTCGGGCATCGCGGTCTTGTTGCGGAACAGCACGGTGTCCTCCGGGTCTCGTGTTCGATGTCGTTGCGTCTGACAACCATCGGCGCCCCGACTTCGTTCCCAGGATAGAGGTCGGTTCGACACCACTTCTCGGGCACCCGGCGGGCGATAGCGTGCGGCGGGTGCCTGCGGAGCTGGTGATCTTCGACTGCGACGGCGTGCTGGTCGACAGCGAGGCGTTGGGCATGGAGATCGAGGCTCGGCATCTGACCGAGGCTGGGTTCCCGATCACCGCCGACGAGATCGGCGAACGGTTCCTGGGCCTGAGCTACGCGTCGATGGTGGCGCGCGTCGGCGAGGAGAACGGGCGGCCCGTCCCCGCCGAAGTCGCTGCTCGCCTGCAACGCGACGTTCTCGCCGCCTTCCCCGCCCGGCTTCGGGCTGTCCCCGGCATGGACGAGCTCCTTGCCGATCTCGGCCGTCCACGCTGCGTCGCCTCGTCGAGCGACCTCGACCGCATCCGGCTGTCGCTCGACCTCACGCGCCTTATCGGTCACTTCGAGCGCGAGCACCTCTTCTCGGCCCAGATGGTGGAGCGGGGCAAGCCGGCGCCCGACCTGTTTCTGCACGCGGCCACCACGGTCGGCATCGCCCCGGCCGCATGCGTCGTCGTCGAGGACAGCCCGCACGGTGTCGAGGCAGCAGTCGCGGCCGGCATGGACGTGATCGGGTTCACCGCCGGCTCCCACGCCGGGCCATCACTCGCAGGTCGACTGACGGCCGCCGGCGCCAGTCGTGTGGCGACCGACAGTGACGAGCTGAAGATGTTGCTCCAGTAGCGACCGCTCAGCGAAGCTCGCGGTCGAACATCACCTTGGCCCGCTCGTAGGACCGGGCCGCGGCGGCCTCGTGGTACCGGCCGCCGTAGACGCCGAAGCCGTGGTCGGCGCCTTCGTGGATCTCGGCCTCGCCCTTGGCGAGGGCGTTGGTGGCGTCGATGAGCGCGACGTTGTCCGACGCCGGCTGCATGGTGTCGGCCGTGCCGAACGCGACGTACAGCGACCCCGTGTACGTCGGCACCACGAGGTGCGGCGAGTCGTCGGCGTCGGTGGTGCAGAACGACGGGTGCAGGGCCACGCAAGCTCGGAACTCGTCGCCCCGGGCACCGATGGTGCACAACACCGAGCGGGAGCCGATGCAGTAGCCGATGCATCCCTTCGCGCCCGGCGACGCCGCCGGGTCCGACGGCAAGTACGCGAGCACCGCGTCGAGGTCCGAGGCCACCATGTCCTCGGACGTGGCGAGGAGCACGTCGAACATTCGCTTCATGTCGTCGGGGTCCGAGCCCATCGAGAACCACGGCTCGGCCCGGTGGTAGCGGTCGTGGCTGATCACGTAGTAGCCCCACTCGGCGACACGGGCCATGGTCTTCTTCGCGCCCGCGTCGAGTCCCGGCCCGTGGTGGAAGAACACGATCACCGGGAACGGCCCAGCGCCGTCGGGGCGCACGATGTGCACCCCCATCGGCCCACCGGCACTCGGGATCTCAACGGTCCGTTCCTGCATGGCTCAATCCTCGCTCCAACGGCGCATTGCCACAAGGGGAAAGGCCAGCGACGACTACCCCGGCCGACCAGACACGCGTGCGACGCACCGTCGTCCGACACGCTCGGGTCTGCCCCACCGATCTCGCAGATTCGACAGCGGGCTGCAAGGGGCCGAGGCGGGCTGGTCGCGGTATCGGCTGTTGGGAACAAGGTGTCAACCAACTACGAACCGTGACTCGGCGGCCCGACGTCGCGATGGAGTACCCCGTACGGGATTTGAACCCGTGCTACCACCTTGAGAGGGTGACGTCCTAGGCCGCTAGACGAACGGGGCGCGGCAGCCGGTGAGTGTAACGGGGCCGGTCAGCGCCACCACACGGGATTTGCGCCGACCGGCCCGGTTCGCAGTGCTCGGGGGGGAGGACTCGAACCCCCAATAGATGGACCAGAACCACCTGTGTTGCCAATTACACCACCCCCGAAGGGCGCCCCTCACTGTAGCGACCGTCGGCCGAGGCACCACGCCTGTCTCAGGGCGCTGCCGCCCCGTCGCCGGTGGCACCCACATCTCGTTCTTGGCGCGATTCTGGTTGTTCTACGACCAGAATCGCGCCAAGAACGAGCGGACGTGTTCACAAACGAGGGATGACGGGGCTAAAACCACGCGTGGAGGCGGCGGTAGCCGACGATGCGGCCGACCGACACCGCGGCCGTCTCCCGCACCAGTGACCGCAACGACGCCGACCCGTCGGTGGTGACGGCGCGGGCCGATAGGCCGACCTCGCTCGCCACGTGGCGCGCCCGGAAGGCGTGGTACCGATCGGTGACCAGTAGCACCCGGTCGAGCCCGCGGGAGTCGAGTTCCCGGGCCGTCGCCGCCAGCTCCTCGTAGGTGTCGGTTCCGTCGACGATCACGATCACGTCCTCGTCGGGCACGCCGAGCTGGCGCAGGTACCGGTAGCCGGCAAACCCCTGCGTGAATCGATCGCCCTCCTGGTTGGCACCGGTCGTGACGATCAACGTGGCCCAGCCGTCCTCGTACAACGAGTGGGCTAGGTCGAGCCGGGCCCGCAGCACCGGCGACGGCTCACCGTCGTACTGCGCCGCGCCGAGCACCACAATTGCGTCGGCATCGGCCGGCGACTGGCCATCAGAAGCGTGCCACACCTGCACGAACGTCACCGCGACATAGAGGACTACGACGACCCCTAGCAGCGCGCCCCACCGTATCAAGCGGCGGCGGAGCTGGCGCTTGAGGTCGATCACCCCTCGGTTCGGAGCCGGACCAGCGCCGCCTCGATCCGGCGCACGACCTCGGCGCGGTCGAGGTGGACGATCGACGTGAAGAGGGGCAGCCCGAACTGCCGGCCGGTCACGGCCAACCGCACCGGGACCTGGGACTTGGCGCCCAACTCGTCGCCGACGCCGAGCACCACGTCGTGCACCGCTTCGGCGGTCCACTCGCACGCGCGCAGCCGCTCGACGACCGCGGCCAGGATCTCGGGGACCAGCTTGCCCTTCGCCATCACCTTGGTCCAGGCCTCCGCGGCGGGTGCCGGGCCTGGGCCCATGATCCAGTCGACCATCGCGGGGATCTCGTCGAGCCGGGTGACCCGCTGTTGCACGTCGGTGGCGACGGCCTCGAATACGTCGGGTCGCCATGGCGCCGAGACGAACGGCTGGGCCCGGGCGAGGAACTCGTCGACAGGCAGGTCCCGGATGTAGGTCTGGTTGAAGTGGTCGAGCTTGGCCCCGTCGAAGAACGCCGACGCCTTGTTGACGTCCTCCAGGTGGAACAGGGCAACGATCTCGGACAGTGGCCGGATCTCGACCCCGTCGGGCGCCCCCCAGCCGAGGGTGGCCAGATAGTTCAGGAGCGCCTCGGGCAGGTAGCCACGATCGAGGTAGTCGCCCAGAGCGACGTCGTCGCGGCGCTTCGACAGCTTCTTCCGCTGGGCGTTCACGAGCAGCGGCAGATGGGCGTACACGGGCGGTGCCGTGCAGCCCAGGGCCCCCATGATCAACACCACCTTCGGCGTTGTGTTGAGCAGATCCTCGCCCCGCACGGCGTGGGTGATCGCCATGTCCATGTCGTCGACGGCGTTGGCGACGAGGAACACCGGGCTTCCGTCGCTGCGGCGCACCACGAAGTCCTCGAGGTCGGCGTGAGCGAACTCGACTCGACCGCGCACGACATCGTCGACCACGGTCACCCCGTCGTCGGGAACGGCGAAGCGAACGACGCGACCCGGCCCGTCGCCGAGCGCGCGGTCGCGACAGAACCGGTCGTAGCCGGAGTTGTCCGCTCGGTCTTCGCGACGGGTCTTCACGTCATCCTGCGAGCAAGAGCAGAAGTAGGCCCGACCATCGGTAAGCAACCGGTCGATGGCGGCCGCGTACAGGGCACCGCGCTCGGACTGGAAGTAAGGACCTTCATCCCACAGCAGGCCGAGCGTGCGCAGCGGGCCCAGTATGGCCTCGATCAGCTCGGGGCGGCTCCGCGCCTCGTCGGTGTCCTCGATGCGCAGGATGAACGTGCCACCGGTGTGCCGGGCGAACAGCCAGTTGAACAGAGCGGCTCGGGCGCCGCCGACGTGCAGGAACCCAGTCGGCGAGGGAGCGAAGCGAACCCGAGGCGCGTTCATCGCGGCGGCGGCGACCAACCACCTTGCGGCGGGGCGCCCGGCGGGGGCGGTGGGCCACCTGGCGGCGATACGGGGGGCGACGGAGACCAGGCCTGTCGCTGCTGCGCGGAATAGGTTCGACCATCGTCGATCACGACCGACCGGACCATCTTGTCGTGCCAGGTCTGCTTGCGGCCATCCCACAGCATCCAGAAGTAACCGAGCAAGCACGGGAGCGCCGACAAAATGCGGGCGAAGTAGCGGCCCAACGCCCGCCATCCGCCGATCGGCAGGAGTGTGTCGGCGTCGACCACGCGAATGCCGACCGCCCGGCGCCCCAAGGTTCGGGTGTGGCGCCCATCAAGGATCACGAGATACGCGATGCCGGCAACCGCGGTCGCCAGACCCACGACGCTCACCACGATGACCTCACCGAGAGAGACGCCGCCGCAGAGCTCGATTGAACCGTCTTGTTGCTCGCAGAACTGGATCGGGTCGACTCCAAGGATCGCTGGCAGCAACCGGTTCACTACGTTGGCTGGTATCCCGATGACGAGGCCGTCGATGAGCATCGCTCCGAAACGGCGCCAGAACCCCGCCGGCTCGTAGACCGGCTGACCCCAACCGGCAACCGGTTGATAGGCCCCGGATCCAGCTTGAGGTGACCAGCCATGGCCTGACGGGGGCTCAGGCCACGACGACGGTGAGTTGGTCACCGCTCGACCATCGCGCGTGTCACCCTCGAATACGAGGCCGATACGTCGGGCTCGCATGTGACGGTGGCATTTCTCGACTGCAACAGCAGGCGACAGACACCGATCAGACGTCGAGCGTTCACCTATCGGCGCGTATTCTCAGGCGGTGCTGACACGGAGCAGAGCCTACAACGACGCATTCTCTGCACGGTTGACGACTGCGCCCACGGCACGGTCGTGCCAGGTGCGATCTCGGCCGACCGCTGAAGACATCGAGATCACTGCAGCCGGGATCAGGAGCGGCAGCGACAACAAGTAACGGCCGATGGCTCGTTGCGGGCCTATCGGCTTTCGGGTCTCGGCATCGACGACTCGAATGCCGGTCGTCAACCGGCCGATCGTGGTTCCGGTGAGTCCCTCGAGCACGGCGACGTAGATCAGCCGGGTCACCACGTAGGCGACGAGGGCGCCGACGTAGGGCGACAGGCGGGCCCCCGACGGGCAGAACCCGTTGCCGGGCTGGTCGAAACCGCACTGGCTGAACTCGTCGCGCGTCCCGACGACGACGGCCAGATACAGCACGAGCACGGGGACACCGACGACCGCCGAATCGACGATCCGGGCCCCCACCCGGCGCCAGAACCAGGGCGGCTCGCCAACCGTAGGGAGTGGCGGCGGGGGTGGGGGGAAGATCATTGAACCAGAGTTGCCTCGACCACCGAGCGCCGCGCCAAGACGTCGGCGACGGTGCCGTCGAGCACGTCGGAGGGCACGAGGTCGACCACGTCGCGGGCCTCGCGGTAGTGGTGATGGCTGGCCACCCCCTCGAACAGCTTTCGCCGCGCCGCGACCAGGTCGCTGCCCGGCGACTCGTCGAAGAAGCCGAACAGTCCGAACGCCGCTTCGAGATCGCCCTTCACCGGCGCCCGGCCGTAGCGCGCCGCCCGCTTGAGCGCCACGCCCACGCATCCCTTCACGACGTCGTTACGGTGCTCGCCCTGCTGCAACTTCAGTCGCTCGTCGAACTGCCGGGCCAGCCGCAGGGCGTAACCCTGGTCGGGCCCTTGCACGCCCAAGCGCTCGCCGCTCGGTTGCCCCGGGTCGATCAGCTCGCCGGGCCGGCCGGCCACCCAAGACTCGGGCCGCCGCCGCGGCGACTCGTAGGCCTTGGCGGCACCGACCGCCGACGGGACGTACTGGGGTGCAGACATGGCGCCGAGCGTAACGCTTCGCATTCTGTGAACGGTTACGGGTCCCGAGTGGGACTCAACCGTTCACTGAATCACGAGCGAGGCGTGGCGGCGGGCCGGCGGAGGTGGATCAGGCCGTACACGAGAGAGTCGGCGAGCGCCTGCCACGAGGCCTCGATGATGTTCTCACTCACGCCGATCGTTGTCCAGGACCGCTCGCCGTCGGTCGAGTCGAGCAGCACCCGGGTGACCGCACCTGTCCCTTGTTCGGTGTTGAGCACCCGCACCTTGAAGTCCGTCAGGTGAATGCGCGCCAGCTCGGGGTAGCTCTCGGCCAGCACCGAACGCAGCGCGGTGTCGAGGGCGTTGACCGGGCCGTTGCCCTCGCCGATGCCGACCAGGCGTTCGTCACCGACCCACACCTTGACGATTGCCTCGGTGTCGACGTCGACGTGCCCGGCCGTCCACGCCCGGACCTCGTGGCCGTTGCGGTGGGTCATCACCACCTTGAACGACTCGGTGCGCCAGAACGTCTGCTCCCAGCCGCTAGCGGCCCGCATGAGCAGCTCGAGCGACCCGTCGGCGGCCTCGAAGTGATACCCCTCGTGCTCGAGGCGCTTGAGCGTGTCGACCACGTCGCCGAGCGCCTTGCCGTCGAGATCGAGTCCCAGCTCCGCGGCCTTGAGCTCGATGGTCGACCGCCCCGACATCTCCGACACGAGGAAGCGGGTGCCGTTTCCGACAGCACCGGGGTCGATGTGCTCGTAGGCGTCGGGGCGGCGGGCGATGGCGCTGGTGTGCAGCCCGGCCTTGTGGGCGAACGCCGTGGTCCCCACGTAGGGCTGCTGGGGATCGACCGTGAAGTTGACGAGCTCGGCCACGTGATGCGCGACCGAGGTGAGCCGCTCGAGGCGGCCCTCGGGAAGCGTGGCCACCCCCATCTTCAATGACAGGTTGGCGATGATCGGGACCAGGTCGCAGTTGCCGACCCGCTCGCCGTACCCGTTGATCGTTCCCTGGACCTGGATGGCGCCGGCTCTCACCGCGGCGAGCGCGTTGGCGACGCCGCAGCCGGTGTCGTTGTGAAGATGTATGCCGAGCGGCGTGTCGAGATGGGCCCGGACGTCGCCGACCATCCGCTCGACGTCGAACGGCAACGACCCACCGTTGGTGTCGCACAACACCAGGCACTCGGCGCCGGCCATCGCCGCGCCTTCGAGAACCCGCAGGCTGTATTCGGGGTTGTTGCGGTACCCGTCGAAGAAGTGCTCGGCGTCGAAGAACACCCGCCGGCCCTGGCTCACCAGGTACTCGACCGAGTCGGCGACCATGGCGACACCCTCGTCGAGGGTGGTGCGCAGGGCCTCGGTCACGTGGTAGTCCCAGCACTTGCCCACGATGCACACCACGCTGGTCCCGGCGGCGACCAGGTTGGCGAGAGTGGGGTCGTCGTCGACCTTGCCCTTCACCCGGCGGGTCGACCCGAACGCGACCAGCTCGCTGGTGTGGAGGTTCAGCTCGGTGCGGGCCCGGCGGAAGAACTCCTCGTCCTTGGGGTTGGCGCCGGGCCAGCCCCCTTCGATGTAGGCCACTCCGAGCCAGTCGAGCTGCTCGGCGATCCGCAGCTTGTCATCGACGGTCAGGCTGATGCCCTCGAGCTGGCTGCCGTCGCGCAACGTCGTGTCGTAGATCTCGACCGCCGCCGGCTGGCGCGGGGCGGGTGGGGTCACGGGCTTAGTCGCGGACATGGCTGAGCCAGTCCCTGTAGCGGTCGTCCTCGCCGCGGACGGCGGCGAGGTCG
>CAYMJU010000047.1:0-6578 GCA_964390555.1 uncultured Acidimicrobiales bacterium
GCGCAGCCCCCAGCGACGACGATGAGCGAACCGGCGGACGTCCACCTGCACCGCGCCACCGCCGGCCACGGCGGAATCCCGATCGTGTTCACCCATGGCTGGGCCGACACGTCCGACGTGTGGTCGGGCGTGGTCGCCGACCTGGCCGCCGACCACCGTTGCACGACGTGGGACCTCCGCGGACACGGCCGCAGCGACACCCCACCGCCGGGGCACTACCGCCGCGACGACGCCCTCGCCGACCTGGGCTCTGTGGTCGACTCGGTGGGCTCTCCGGTCGTGCTGGCCGGCCACTCGCTCGGCGGTTACCTGTCGTTGGCCTACACCCTTCGCCACCCCGACCGCGTCGCTGCGCTCGTGCTGATCGGGGCCGGCCCGGGCTTCCGGAACCCCGACACCATGGCCCAGTGGAACGAGTCGGTCGATCGCTCGGCGGCCGAGCTCGCCACCCCACCCGGGCAGGCCGAGATCTCCAAACACCACGACTCATGGGTGTTGGACCACCTCGGCGACATCGCCGCGCCAACGCTCGTGGTCGTCGGCGAGCGTGACAAGCGCTTCACGGCTTCGGCGGCGGTGTTCGAGAAATACCTCGACGTGCGGGCCACGGTCGTGGTGCCCGAGGCCGGCCACATGGTGCACGCCAAGGCACCCGCGGCCGTCGCGGCGGCCATCCGCGCCTTCATTCCGGGCGCGATCGACCGACCAGTTATGTAACGCCGGGGGACCCACGAAGAGTGAGTCGTCGTGCCCATGCACACTGGCCGTGCCAACAGTCACGCTGTCTCAGGGAACGAAACTGGCCTGCGGTGACGTATCACTTACAGCAGCGCCGCCAACGATGCGGTGTAAGGAAACCAAAGATGAACACCGAGAACATGACCACCACCGAATTCCTGACCTACCTGTCGGACCACGCGACCAGCCGTCGCCTGGCCGGCGACCTCTTCGAGGTCTTCGCCATGAAGGGCATCGGCGTGGAGGACGACCTCGACGCCGAGGTCGCCGCGCTCATCGCCGACGAGTACGCCAGCGCCGACGCCTGATCGACACCCGCCTCGCCGTCCGCCCGCTCAGGCGGGGCGGATGGTCGTGAGTTCTCGGGTGTTGTCCCGCAGGATCATGAGCCGGGTGGCGTCGTCGAACCCGCCGACTTCGGACAGGTAGTCGAGCGGTTTCGGCATCCCCTCTATGTGGGGCCAGTCGCTCCCGAAGATGACCCGATCCGCACCCATGTGCTCGACGATCTCGTAGGGATCGTCCTCCCAGAACGGGTTGATCCAGACGTGCCGTTTGAACGTCTCGACCGGGTCCTCGGTGAAGTACCCGGGCATCTTCTTCGCCGTTGACCGCAGCTTGGCGAACAGATCGCCCAGGTAGCCCGACCCGTTCTCGACCGACGCGATGCGCAGGTTCGGGAACCGGTCGAACAACTTCTCGAAGTTGACCGTGATCAGCCAGTCGAGAGCGGCCCGTTCGATGTTGAACGCCTTGATCGACGGCGCCCAACCACCGCCAGTGAACGCCGCGCCGAAACCGTCTTCGGCGTAGCCGTTGGTGCTGTAGCCCGAGTCGCCGGCGTGGACGATGAGGGTGAGCCCGGCCTCGTTGAGCCGGGCCCAGAACGGGTCGAACATCGGGTGCGATGGCGAGCGGGGCCCGAGCGCGGTCCACACCGGGGCCGGGCGCATGCACACGATCCGAGCGCCCTTGTCGATCGCCCACTCGAGCTCGCGCACCGCCCAGTCGACATCGCCGAGCGCGATGTAGGGAGCACTGAAGATCTTGCCCTGGTGATCGAGGCCCCAGTCGTCGAGCAACCACTCGTTGAAGGCCCGGAACAGCACACCGACCGCCTCGACGTCGTGCTTGAGCAGCTCCTCGTAGAGCACACCGAGGGTGGGGAACAGCCAGCACGCCTCGAGACCGAAATCGGCGAGCCGCGCCGCCCGAGCATCTTTGTTCCGGTACTCGGCCGGGATCGGCTCGCGCTCCTTCAGGAACTCGAGCGGGCTGCGGCCATCGGGATTGCCGCGGAAGTACTCGTGCATGGCCCCGGCCTTGGCGATGGGATCGAAGGTCGGGTTCACCACCGCGTGGCTGACCTTGCCCCCGACGACGTGGTACTTGCGCCCGTTCATCTCGCACCACTCGACAGTGCGACGGCCCCAGCCCTTCGGGAGGTGCCGGGTGAACGCGTCGAGCGCCTCGTAGTAGTGGTTGTCGCAGTCGAAGGCGGCGTAGTCGATGCTGACCGGCGTGTTTGCTCCGGGGCGGGTCTCGGTGATGGCCATGCGCGCCTCCTGGGAGAACGGGTTCTGGCTACGACTGTATCGGCCCACGGGTGGCCTCGATATCGTCGCCGACGTGAGCGAGTTGACCTACAACCTGGCTGATCTGTGGGAAGGGGTGGTCGCCGAACTGGGCTCGGAGCAACGCCTGGTCCTCGTGATCGGCCGCGACGGCGCCGTGGCCCGCCGGTTCACTCACCGCGAGCTCGACGAACGGGCCAACCGGCTGGCCAACCATCTGGCCTCGCTCGGGATCGGACCCGGTGACCGGGTGGCCGGCAACCTCTACAACGGCCCCGAGATCGTCGAACTGACGCTCGCGGCCTTCAAACTGCGGGCGATCCCGATCAACCTCAACTACCGGTATGTCGCCGACGAGCTGCGCTACGTCCTCGACGATTCCGGCTCGCTCGCCGTCGTGGCCGAAGACGACCTGGTCGACCGCGTTCGCGAGGCCCGCCCCGACCTGCCGGTCATCGGCCTCGGCCACGAATACGAGGCCGCGCTGGCCGCGTCCTCCGCGTCGTCACCGGCCGGGCCACGTTCGTCCGACGACCTGTACCTGCTGTACACCGGCGGCACGACGGGGCTGCCCAAGGGCGTGATCTGGCGCCACGAGGACTTGTTCTTCGCGGCGCTCGGCGGCGACGGCGCGCCCCGCCAGGGTTGGGCCCGCCTCGACGATCCCGACGACATCGGCGCGTGGGCCCGGCACGGCTCGGGCATGGCCCGGCGCATGCCGTTCAGCCCGTTGATGCATGGCCTCGGCCACTGGACGACGCTCACTTCGCTACTCACCGGCGGCTGTGCGGTGCTGTGCGCCGACCGCCGCTTCGACGCATCAGCGACGCTTCGCCTAGCCGCCGACGAGCAAGTCGAAGCCATCACCCTCATCGGCGACGCCCACCTGCGACCCGTCGTCGACGAGCTGCTCGCACACGGCGAGCTCTACGACCTGTCCGCGCTCAGGATGGTGTCGTCGTCGGGGGCGATCCTGTCGACCAGCGTGCAGGAGGCCTTCGCCGCCGCCTTGCCCCACGTGAAGCTGATCAACCGCTTCGGGGCGTCAGAGACCGCCTCGCAGGGCCGGCTGCTCAATCGACCGGGATCCGGGGAATCGCCGCGCTTGGCGAACGACGGCCACAACGTCGTGCTCGACGAGTCGCTGCGTCCAGTGCAGCCGGGCACCGGGGCGATCGGTCGGCTCGGTCGCAGCGGCCACATCCCGCTCGGCTACTGGAACGATCCCGAAAAGACCGCGGCGACGTTCCCGACGATCGACGGCGTGCGCTACTCGGTGCCCGGCGACATGGCGATGCTCGAGGACGACGGCACGATCGTGGTGCTCGGACGAGGATCGATGGTGATCAATTCCGGAGGCGAGAAGATCTTCCCCGAGGAGGTCGAGGCTGTCGTCAAGGCCCACCCGGCGATCTTCGACGCCGTCGCGGTCGGTGTGCCCGACGAGCGGTTCGGTTCTCGGGTCGCGATCGTCGTGTCGCTACGCCCCGGTCACGTCGCGCCCTCGGTCGACGACCTCCGGGCCCATTGCGCCGACCGTCTGGCCGCGTACAAGATGCCGCGAAGCATCGTGGTCGCCGACGAGATCCGCCGCTCCGTCGCCAACAAGCCCGACTACACCTGGGCCCGCGATCTGGCTACCACCGCGTTGTAACGACGGCGCCTCCACAACGCGGTTCGAACCCCAGGACCGGCGCACCGGTTGGGTCAGTGGCAGGCCTTGGCCGTGGTTGGGGGCACGTCGAGGGTGGGGTTGGCGTCGAAGAAGCCGTGGGGCACGAGGGAGAAGCCGCACGACTCGACGGGCATCACCGGGAAGTCCTCGGGGCGCGGCACGTGGGTCAGGCCGAAGGTGTGCCACACGGTGATCGGCCGGTCGGCGACGGGGTCGTCGCGGTCGGCCCAGTTCGGTAGCCCCCACCCGTCCGGTGGCGCCTGGGTCGGGTAGTGACCGGCCGAGTACCGCTCGTCCCACGAGGTCGGCGTGACCCACAGGTGGGCCCGGGCGAACCCGGCCCGCCCGGCGATCACCGAGTCCGGGCTGGGCATGAACGCCGGCGTCGCCGCCGGGAGGAGCTTGTACGCCACCGGCTTGCCGAGCCGGTTGGTGACCGAGTCGTTGGCGATGCGCCAGGTGCGGGCCTGGGCGGGATTGGCGAGCCGCCGAGCCGCGGCCGACGTGTCGAGCCGGGTGGCAACCGGCCGGAACGCGTTGCCCCACGGGTTGTCGGGGCCGACGGGCTCGGTCTCGACGTCGACCTCGTACACGCTGTTGTCGGGACCGTCGACGGCCATCTCGAGGCGCACGCTGAACAGGTGCTGGTGTACCGGCGCCGCCAGCTCGGGCGTGATGAGCGACGCCCGGCTCAGGTCGTCGCCCGGCCGATGCGCCTGCGGGGTGAGGCAACCGCTGAGCTTGACCTCGAGCTGGATGGTGCCGTCGAGGTAGAAGTACCAGTAGAAGCCGTACTCGTAGTTCCCGGCCGTGAAGATCGAGCTCACCACCAGTCGACGCTGTCGCCGTACGTCGACGTTGCCGGTGTTGAGGTCGGTGTGCTTCCACATGATCGAATAATCCTCCTCGTGGATGCAGATGGCGTTGGTGATCGTGTATGGATCGCCAGTGTCGAGCACCATGACCGCGTCGAGATACGTGATCTCGCCGAGGCAGTCGCACCCGAGGGTGAGCGAGTTGGCGAAGCGACCCAGACCGAGTTCGCCGGCGTCGAACACGTTCTTGAACCGCTGGGTCGGGCGGGTCTCGCCGTAGGGCACGACCATCTCGCCGAGCGACGCTCGCCGCACGATCGACCGCTCGCGGGCCCCGTCCCGATGGGAGCGGTCCCGGTACGTGACGTCACGGATCACCAGGCCCGACGTGGGATCCATCAACACCCGGAACCGGAAGTTCTGCCAGGACAACTCGTTGCCGTCGGTGACCGTGAAGCTCACGCCGGCGGGCTGGGTGACCTCGATCGGCTTCAGGTCCGGGCGCGGGTCGTCGGGGTCGCCGTGGAAGTTGTGGGTCTCGGTCGGGATCGGCCACGCGCCGATGTCCTCGATCTGGACCACCTGGTTGAGGTCGTGGTCGACGTAGGCCATCAGCCCGTCTATCGGCTTGGCGTAGGGGTTGTCGTCGGGGTGCTCGCGATAGAAGAACAGGCCCCGCGAGACCCGCCGTCCGGACTCCCAATCGTTGCCGTAGGCGCCGGTCGGCCACGGGTCGATCTGGACCTTGTCCATGTCGGTGACGCCACGCTCGGCCAGCGCGGCCTGGACCCCGGGATCGGCCTTGGCCACCTCGATCGCCGAGCCCAGGTCGAACAGTCCGGGGAGTGGTCTCACGCCGGCCACGTCGCGGCGCGACACGATCCCGCCGTCACCGGCGAGCGCGACCACGACCTCCTCGACCATGTGCCGGTCGCGGTGCCACAACATCACGTCGACCCGGCGGGACGGGTCGACCTCGCCCACATCGGGCTCGCGCAACGCCACCCGGTTGAATGTGGTGGCCTCGGTCGCGATCCCCTCTCGCCGGATCGCGGCGACGGCCAGCCGCACCTCGTCCTCGGTGATCGCCCGACACGGATGTCCGCTCGATGTGCTCATGTACCGACCGTACGCCCGGACTGCGCTCGGCCGCCATCGCGCCGAGCCGCTCCGCGCGAAGGCCGTGGACGGATCGATCCGAGCGCCCCGCCTCCCATGGATGTGACGGCCCCGCGAAATAGTCTCATATCGGTTGTGTGGCGTACTGATGTTTGTTACACTTCTTCGTATGATAAGTGTACGGTCGATCGACGATCTCCTCGGACACGACCCCGCGCTGCTCGACACCGACTCACTGCGCTCCCTGTTCGACCACCTGATCGTGGCCGAACGGCGCGTCGCCGCCGCCAAACTCGCCACCCTCGCCGAACTCAACCGCCGCAACACATGGCGCGCCGACGGCGCCGGAACACCCGAAGACTGGGCCGCCACAAAACTCGGCTGCACCACCAAATCGGCCCGACCCCAAATCGACACCGCGTCGAAGCTGCCCGACATGGCCGCCACCGCCGCGGCACTCGCCGCCGGCGACATATCAACCGACCAAGCCGCCCAACTAGCGACCGTCGTGCGCCCCGAAACCCGAGACAAGTTCCGTGAACACGAAACCGACCTCGTCGAACAAGCCAAAACGCTTTCGCCCGACAAAGTCCGCGACCTCGCCGACCGGTGGCAACAAGAACACGCCCCCCACGCCGCCGACGACACCTACCGGAC
>CAYMJU010000048.1:0-8131 GCA_964390555.1 uncultured Acidimicrobiales bacterium
TGATCGAATCGGGTCGCGGCACCCTCTCCGCCGAGCAGATCGTGGCGGTCAACCAGGCGGTCGGGCCCGAGGAGCCGCTGGGCAACCGGCTGCTGCGACAGGGTGCGTTGTGGGACGCCCTCATGAACGCGCTCACCGAGCTCGACGACGCGTCGAGCGTGCTCCCGCCCTCGGATGAGGGATTGTTCTTCGCCCTTGGTCGGCTGGCCGCCGGAGAACCTCGGGTGCACGAGTTGCCGTTGACCCAGTACCAGCCGCCCAACGGCGACGCCTTCTACTTTGTGAACGAGCAAGGTGGGGATCTCGACTTGCTGCGCGACCTCGTGGCGACGATCGTCCCGTTGCCCACCGACCCGGGCGATGCGAGCCGCACTCGCATCGCGCTGCTCACGGGTACTGGCGACGAGGACACGCGGCGCGCCGCGATTCCGGTGCTCGTCAGGGCCGGCGCCGAGATCCACCTGATCGGTAACGCGGAGTCGCTCACCGTCGCGGCGTCGCGCGTCGAGTTCCACGACCCCGGGGCCGCGTCGGCTGCCAGGGCCATGGCTGAAGCCATCGGGGCGCCGGCACCGGTCATGGTCGAGCTGATCGACCCGGTCGCACCCATCTCGGTCGTCATCGGATCGGACTACGTTCCTCCCACCGATTGACTCCGAGTCGATCGTCGGCGTCGGTAGCCTTAGATCCATGAGTCGTCACGTCCGCCCCGCCGGAGCTGTCATCGTCCGGGGATCTGGAGCGCCCGCAGTCCCGAGGGGCGACTACTCCGATGGCCGGCACTGGGCCATCCAGGCGGCCCGGGCCGCCGACGACAAGCTGGCGACCGACTCGGTCGTGATCGACGTGGGCGATGTCTTGGCGATCACCGACTACTTCGTGATCGCATCGGCGTCGAACTCGCGCCAGGTCCGGGCCATCGCCGACGAGGTCGAGCGTCGGCTGGTCGAGCTCGACGGGCCACGACCGTTGCGGTCTGAAGGGCTCGACACCTTCGAATGGGTGCTGGTCGACTACGGCAGCTTCGTGGTTCACGTGTTCGAGGCCGAGACCCGAGCGTTCTATGACCTCGAGCGCCTCTGGCGCGACCGCCCCACCATCGCCTGGCGAGGGTAGGACCGCCGACCCAGGCGGCGTGAGCCGGTCGGGCCTAAAACGCGTTCGCCGGTACGAGAGAGCTCAAGGCGGGCTTCGCGTCCTCCGATGAACTGGCGATGTCACGACGGCGCGATTTGGTAGTCGAGCGGGAACCGGCGCTCGACGCGGGATCGAACACGGCTGGCGTCGTCCATGCGGCGGTGCGCGGTGCGCCGCGACGAGCGTCATCGGCGATCGCCTCGCACCCTGGGCGTTCGTCGTGACGCAGCACAGCCGATCCGTATCGGGGCCGTCGACATCGGACTTCCGCCGTGCCGATGCCGGGTTGACGAAGTGGTCCGCCTTCGTCTTGTTCCTCGCCAGCGCGGCGGCGACATGTGTGGCGTCGATACTCACCGTGGCCGAGGACGTCGATCGGACCAACCTCCGCGTGACCGCGGCCGTAACGGTGGGTCTCGGCATGGCGACGATCCTGCTCCCGTGGGCGCGACACCCACGAGCCGTGGCGGTGTTGATGGTTGCGACGACGATCGCGCTGCTCGGCGTGAGCGACCACTTCCATCGCTATTCGTCCGAACCAGCTGCTCTCGCCGTGTACCCCGTCTTCTACATCATGCTCGTCACCTGGTGTGGCTTCACGGTCGGGCGCGGGGTGCCGAGCATTGTCGCGGTGGCGTGCGTGCCGGTCCTCATCGTCACGTTCGCCTCGACCGGATCGACCAGCGAAGGGCTCCAATGCGCGGTGGTGACGCTCCCGGCGTCGGCCATGTTGGGCGAGGTGTTGGCGTACTCGCTCGGTCGAACTCACGCCCTAGTGAGCCTCGAGGCTGATCGTCGCCTCCGCGACCCGCTCACCGGGCTGGCGAACCGCTTTCAGCTGAACGTCTTGCTCGATCAGGCGCTTGCCCGTTCGCGACGACAGCCAGAGGTGGTGTCGGTGCTGTTCGTCGATCTGGACGCTTTCAAGCAGGTGAACGACAGCTTGGGGCACACCGCTGGGGACGACCTGCTCGTCCAAGCAGCCCGCCGGATGATCGAGGTCGTCCGCGTGAACGACACGGTCGCGCGATTCGGTGGAGACGAATTCCTCGTCCTGCTCGAGGGAACCACCGTCGCGGAGACCGACGCCGTCGCTCGCCGGCTGATCGACAGCTTGTCCCAGCCTTTCCTCTGCGGCCCGAACCAAGCCCGGATCGGGGCGAGCATCGGCGCCGTCGTCACGTCGGGCCTATCCGAAACGTGCGAGACGTTGCTGAAGAAGGCCGACATCGCCATGTACCGTGCCAAGTCGAACGGCCGCGGCCGTGTCGAGTTGTTCGATTCGGCGATGCAGGAGTGGGTCGCGGCGCGGCACGCCCTCGAGGCGAGCTTGCGATCAGCGGTCGACAACGGTGAGCTCAGACTCGAGTACCAGCCCATCGTGGATGCCCTCACGGGCGCCACGGTGTGCTTCGAGGCTCTCTTGCGGTGGGATCGACCGGGTGTCGGCCCGGTCCCTCCGGCGGAGTTCATCGAGTTCGCCGAAGAACTGGGGCTGATCGTCGACATAGGCGAGTGGGTGCTCGTCGAGGCTTGTAGGCAGTCCGCGGAATGGAGCCGGAATGGCCGTCAACCGTCGCCCGCCGTCGCGGTGAACATCGCGAGCAACCAACTCCGGAATGGAGTGGTCCTGGATCAGGTAGAGCGCGCGCTCGAGCGGTCCGGGCTCGATCCATCCCGGTTGATGGTCGAGATAACCGAATCGTCCCTGATCGACGACGGAGTCGACGCCTCGTCGACGCTGGCGACGCTGCGTCGACGAGGAGTGCGAATAGCGCTCGACGACTTTGGCACCGGATACTGCTCGTTGAGCTACGTCAGGTCGCTTCCGATCGACATGATCAAGATCGATCGGTCGCTCGTGCGCTCGGTGAATGTCGAGCGCCGGGACGCAGCGCTCATCGGAGCGCTCGTATCCCTGGCCGCGAGTCTCGACATCGAGGTGGTCGCCGAGGGCGTCGAGACGGTCGATCAACTGGCCTCGTTGCTTCGGCTCGGCTGCGGACTCGTGCAGGGGTACCTCTTCGCGACCCCGCTACCGCCCGAGGATGCCGTTCGCTTCGCGGGGTCGGCCCTCGTCGGCACGCAGCCGTCCCACAGCTGACACGGCAGGCGCTGACCGCCGTTCTTGTCGATCGCCTCGGGCGGGCCGGGCGTTCATGGAGATTCGACGATGTCCCGATGGCGGTCGGTGACGAGCGTTTGGCGGGCACGGTACGAGTACGGCCTCAACGACCGCTCGACGGTGGCAAGACCGGATCTCTCGCACGTGATCGGTGACGGCACCGTCGCCGGCAGGTCACGTTCGGGCTGGCGAATGAAGGCACCGTTGCGGGGGTGACCTCCTAACCCAGGTCGAGAAGGTCGGCGATCACCGAACGAAGTCGAGCCAGCGCAACCGGTCCGACGTTGCCGCGGCCATCGTCGTGCTTGACGCGCTCGATCTCGGCGACGGTCAGCAGATGGCACTGACCGACCGAGTCCTTGTCGAGCCCGTCGGCGTCGACCGGGATGTCGGTCACCATCGCCCGCCGTACGTTCGACGTCACGGGCACGACATGGAACGTGCGCGGCATCTGGGCGACGATCAGGTCGGCGGTCACGATGATGGCCGGGCGCTCGAACCCGGGACCGCTGCCGGCGGGGATGCCGAAATCGACCGTGATGACGTCACCGGCCTGCATGCTGGTCCACCGTGGCGAGTCCGACCGCGATGACTGCCCGCTCGCTATCGGTCGGCTCGAGCGCCGCCAACTCGGCACCTATGCGCCGCTGGCGTTCCGCCCGGGCGAGACGACGCAGCATCTCGTCGAGGGTGATGTGCTCGGCAGCGGCGAGCGCGCCGAGCTCGTCGCGCACCGCTTTCGTTACCCGAATGGTAGTCGAAGTGGTAGCCCGCTTAGTCATACGGAGTAGGCTACCATGCGTCGAGCGACCGCGATCCTGGTCACCGAACGAAGTACAGCTCGACGGTCACAGGGGCCGGCACGGAAACACCTTCGGCTCCTCTTTCAAACCCGGCCCTGACCAGGGGCAGTGCTGTCGAAACGACAGCAACGGGTGGACCTTATGGGACGGCTTTCAAACCCTGTCCAGCGACGCCTGTCCAGCCCAGAGATCGACCGCCTCGCCCAGGCGTACGCGGACCGTATCTCGATCGACGCTTTGGCTCGTCTCTATGACGTTCACCGCACCACGGCATGGCCCACCTCGAGCTTCGCGGTGTTCCGCGTCGAGTGAACCGGCGCAAGCTGAGCGACCACGACGTGAGCGAAGCGTCCCTCCAGTACTGCAGCGGCGACTCCCTCGCCGTAGTTGCCCGCGCGTTCAACGTCGACGCCGCAACCGTACGCCGGGAGCTCGCCCGAGTCGGGGTCACCATCCGACCCAGACCGGGATCGGCGTGAACCCGACTGCACGCCACCCAGACCTACGCGACGCGGGGCACAGATCCGGCAAGCGCTCGATGACAGATCGGCAACATGGACGCGTTGGACAGTCGACCCCCGTGAGCATCAAAGCCGTGTGACACAGCTGCAGACCGAGGCGCTCCAACTCTTCGGACTGCCATTCGGACATGTCTGGGATCAGCGTTCATCCGATTCCTCCAAGATCCGGGTGTATCAACACCGCATATCATGGACGCCGTCGCGCCCATGGTGGGGCACTGTCGCGCGGACCACGCGAGACCATTGGACGAATCATCTAGCAGTTGCTCGCCGCGTACGCCTCGATCTCTTGGATGGCAGCTCCGACCGCCGGATCCGCAAACGCGTCTTCAGGCGACGCCCTGAGCGCCTCGCTAGCCGTCTCCGTAGCCTGGCGGATGTCGTCCGGAGCAGAATCGACGAACTGAGCGAACGTTTCGTCGGGGATCGTTCCTCCCGCACCAATTGCCTGGCTGATCCCGGCCACGTCCTGGCACCACACCGCGATGCCTTCGTCGCTTTCGCTTGCCGGTGGCGGTGCGAAGCTCGGCGTGCTGTCAAAGCCCGGACCCACCGTGGTCACAACGAGCGCACCGACCACAAGGCCGAGGGCGATACCCGAGACGCCCGCCCGCGTACCGACGAGCCAACGACTCACCCATCCGACCGAGCGCCACGGGGCGACACCATCGAGCGAGTATCGGCCCGGGCCAAGAAGTGCGACTGCCCCCGCAACGGCCATGTAGACGATCCACCCGCCCCAGGCATTGGCGAAACCACCCTGCCAACTCAGGACGAACGCGCCGTTGAACGCGATCCCGATCGCGCCAGCGGCGGCGAGGGGAGTCAACAATCCTGTGATCAGCAGGAGTCCGGCGCCCACCTCGGTCGCTGTCAGCAGCCAGGCGAGGGCGGTCTTCGAGTCGTAGCCAAGGATCTGAAGGAACTGCTCGAGTCCGCTCATCCCGGGTGGATCGGTGCCGCCAAACCATCCCCACTTCGTCGCACCTTGCGCAAAGAATAGCGACCCGAGCGCGAGGCGCAGGGCCAGCAGCGCCAAGTCGGACCGAACGTCCGTCGCAGTAGCCGGCGCACTCGCAGAGTCCATTCGAAACCTCCCCCTCAAATGTCAACATACACCGTCCACGAGCCGGCTACGGCTGGAGGGACAGCTCGATCGAGATGTCGTCGACGCTCATTCGTAGGCTCCCCTTGACACGGGGTGCGAAGTCGGAACTCAGTTCCCGTCTGTTGTGCCGGGGTAGGGCTCTCCAGGGTGGTGCTTGTGCCACATCTCCGGGGTCAAGTTGTTGTCGGGCATCCCGGTGATGGCATCAGTCCCGTGGTCGGAGAGCTGGGCGTCGAACCAGTCGTGCAGCGCCGTCACCAAAGTGTCGTCGTCGGTCCGGTAGGTGATCTGGCCCCCGCCATCGACGTCGGCGTAGCTGATCTCGAACCGTGCGGCTCCTTCGGACAGCGCCTTCACTCCCGGCATATCCGCGCCGTGGATGGCCATGGGGTCGTCGAAACGACCGGCCGAGAACTCGATCTGGATCTCGTGCAGGGGCTCCCGCACCAGCCGGACCTGATCGGCATCGGACGGGACGAGCGCGACCACGGTCTGGACGCCTCCGGTGTCGCTCTTCTCGAAGTAATGCTTGGTCTTGTCGAGGTCGAACGGCATGACGGTCGCGCCAGCGTCACGCACCGCTGCCTGCCTTGCTGCGTCGTCCGTGTTGCTCGATCCGCACGCGGCGACAGCAGACGCCAAGAGGGCGATCGAGATCAGAGCAAGGACAAGTCGCCGCATGGCGAAGCATCGTACGGTCCCTTGGTCGGCTCGCACGTATGCCCGCAGGGAGCACCTAGTGCCCGGACTGGCGAACTCCGCAGGCGCGGCATTCGCACAGAGCACCTCCTCTGCACTGCCCTCTACCACCGGATGGGCAATGCCTCGCCACGGCCTCGCGGCACCCTTCGTGTCGTCTTTCGAACCCTGGCCTTGAGCAGGGAGAACAACGCTGATCGTTGTGAAATCGACAACGACGGGTGGAGCTAGGGGGACTCGAACCCCCGGCCTCTTCCATGCCATGGAAGCGCTCTAGCCATCTGAGCTATAGCCCCGTGATCGGTGCGCCATGGTAGCAGCGGGGTCTGGCAACTCCGACCCGGGTCGAAACGGCCGGCCGCTAACCTGACCGTCAGCTATGGACACGGCACCGGACGGCTATCACCCCCAGTCCTTCGAATCGCGCTGGCAGGCGCGGTGGCTCGAGGAAGGCACCTATCAGGTCGACAACGACGACCCCCGCCCGGCGCGCTACGTGCTCTCGATGTACCCGTATCCGAGCGGTCCGGCGCACATCGGCCACGTGCGCAACTACACATTCGGTGATCTGCTGGTGCGGTTCCACACCATGTCCGGGCACGGTGTGCTGTCGCCGATCGGCTTCGACAGCTTCGGTCTGCCGGCCGAGAACGCGGCGCTGAAGACCGGTGTCCACCCGCGCGTCAACACCGACGCCAACATCGAGAGGCTGTCGTCGTCGCTGCGCCGG
The DNA here is from genome assembly GCA_964390555.1 of uncultured Acidimicrobiales bacterium. Lineage (GTDB taxonomy): Bacteria > Actinomycetota > Acidimicrobiia > Acidimicrobiales > SHLQ01 > CAVTWS01. The sequence goes on from CAYMJU010000048.1 coordinate 7,124, forward strand.
ATCGGCGCCGTGTACGACTGGCGCCGGGTGGTCAAGAGCCACGACCCCGAGTACATGCGCTGGAACCAGTGGATCTTCCGCCGCTTCCACGACGCCGGGCTCGCCTACAAGGCGGCCGCGCCGGTCAACTGGTGCCCCGGTTGCCAGACCGTGCTGGCCAACGAGCAGGTGCTCGCCGACGGCACCTGCGAGCGCTCGGGCGATCTGGTCGAACGCCGCAACATGTCACAGTGGTTCTACCGGATCACCGCGTACGCCCAGGAGCTGCTCGACGACCTCGACGATCTCGACTGGCCCCAGCGGGTCAAGCTCATGCAGCGGAACTGGATCGGCCGGTCCGAGGGCGCCGAATTCGACCTACCCCTGGCCGACGCCGCCGGCCAGGCCCGTAGCGACGTCGCCGGTCTGCGGGTGTTCACGACCCGGCCCGACACCAGCTTCGGCATGACGTTTGCGGTGATGTCGCCCGAGCACCCGCGGGTCGACGAGCTGGTGTCGGACACCCAGCGCCAAGCGGTCGACGCGTTCCGGGCCGCTGTCGCCGGCCGCTCCGAGATCGAGCGACTGTCCACCGAGGGTGCTCTCGACACGCGCGGCGTCGACACCGGCGGCCGGGTGATCAACCCGTTCACCGGCGATTCCATACCGGTGTTCCTCGCCGACTACGTCCTGATGACCTACGGCACCGGGGCGATCATGGCCGTGCCTGGCCACGACCAGCGCGACTGGGATTTCGCCAAGATATACGGGCTGGCCATCCCCGAGGTCGTTCACCCCGACGCGGCATGGTTCGCCGAACACGGCTTGCCCGCCGATGCGCCGATCGACGTGTGGCCCGGCTCGTACAACGGCGATGGCCTCGCGGTGAACTCCGCGGGCGGCGGACTCGACCTTGACGGCCTGCGCAAGGCGGCGGCGATCGATGCGTCGATCGAGTGGATCGAACAGCAGGCGTGGGGCGAGCGCAGGGTCAACTACCGCCTGCGCGACTGGTTGCTGTCGCGCCAG
>CAYMJU010000049.1:0-28276 GCA_964390555.1 uncultured Acidimicrobiales bacterium
CCGAATACGCATAAACCAGCAGCGCGACCATCATCGACGGCTCGTGCGCCGCAGCCCCCCACCCGTCGCGGCGATAGGCACCATAGAACGCATCCAGGTTCAGCTCCGCAACCGCCTGCGAGAGCGCGACGCCGCTCTTCAGCGCCCCGTACGGCAGGCGGTCGGCCTTGGGGTCGCGGATCGAGTACGCCGACGTCGTGACGATCGTTCCTTCGCCGCGGGCGATCAGGTGAGGTACCGCGGCGCGGAGGATGCGGACGGTTCCCATCAGCACGTCGTCGAAGGCGCCGAGCCAGGCCTCGTCGGGTGAGTCGAGGGGCACGTGGCCGGCCAACCCGGTGAGCACGGCCACGCCGTCGAGTCCGCCGAAGGACTCGACCGCGGCGCCGACGATGCCGTTGGCGTCGTCGGTCGACGTGACGTCACCGGTGACCGCGGTGATCTCGGCTCCGGTCTCGGTGGCGAGGGCCGCGGCGGCGGCTGCGGCCCGACCGGCGTCGCGGCCGGCGATGGCAACCCGGGCACCGTCCTCGGCCAGGCAGCGCGCGGTTGCGAGCCCCATGCCGGCGGTGCCCCCGACGATCAGGTACCCCTTGCCAGCGACTCGCAGATCCACGGCTATCTCCTCACGACCAAAGCGTGCACCGCGCGGCGTACGTGCCCCAGCGGTATCGCGCAGGGCCGCGGCCGACTCTACAACTGCCCTTGTCGTAGGTGACACTTGTGTCAACTTTCCGCCCCGCCCACGAGGTGACCATGTCCGGAGCCGCGGCCGGCACCAATCTGACCGCCGATCGGTTCGACAGCCCGGTCGCGTTCGCAACCGCGTTCGATGCGTTCCTGCGGTCCGACCCGCGCATCGACGAGTTCCGTAACTACTGGCACCCCGACATCGAGGTGTCGGCGCCTCACCTCGAAAGGCTCCAGCACCTCTTGTTCGAGGAGGGTTGGTCGCGCCTCGGCTGGTCGGCCGCTTTCGGTGGGCTGGGCGGCGACCCGGTCTTCCGGGCCGCCATGTTCGAGACGCTCACGAACCGCGACATCCCGTTGCCCGACGGGTTCCTCACCCTCGAGATCCTGGCTCCAGTCCTGCTCGAGAACGCGCCCCATCTCGGCCAGCGCTACTTCGCCCCGATGCTCGCCGGTTCCGAGACGTGGAGCCAAGCTTTCAGCGAACCCGACGCCGGCAGCGACCTGGCGTCGCTGCGCACCCGGATGGAGCCCGACGGCGACGGTTGGCGGATCACCGGGCAGAAGGTGTGGTCGTCGTTCGCCCACCTGTCGAACCGGTCGGTCATGCTGGTGCGCAGCGGCGAGGCCGGGCATCGCGGTCTCACGATGATCCTGCTCGACGTCGACCAGCCCGGCGTAGACGTTCGCCCCATTCGGGCCGAGGACGGCCGCAACCACTTCTCCGAGCTGTTCCTCGACGGCGCCCACCTCCCCGGCGACCGCATCATCGGGCAGCTCGGCAACGGGTGGGCGGTCGCCATGTCGATGCTCCAGTGGGAGCGGGGCGCGTGGGGCTGGCAGCAGCAGGGCCGGTTCCACCGGCGCCTCGACGTGGCATTGCGGGACTCGGTCCTCAACCGGGCGGCCCCGTCGTCGCTCGGCCGCGCTTACACTGCACTCTCCGCGCTGCGTACCCATACCCGCGACACCGTGTACCGCCTGGCCCGCGGCGAGGAACTGGGTGCCGAGACCTCGGTCGACAAGCTGCTGCTCGTCGACGCCGAGACCGCCTGTTACGACGCCGCTCGGCACACGCTCGCCCCGCTGCTCGAGGTCGGCGACGACGACCCGAGCGCCTGGTGGCGCTCCGAGTTCCTGTACAGCCGGGCCGCACCCATCTACGGCGGGTCACAGGAGATCCAACGCACGCTCGTCGCCCAGCGCCTGCTCGGCATGCCTCGGGAGCGCTGACCGTGGACGCCGAGTCACTGGAACTGCTCCGATCGAGTCTCGCCCGGGTTCTGGGCGAGACCGCCGACGCGCCACTTTCCATGCGGCTCGCCGCGCTGGGTTGGGACGACGTGGTCGCCGACGATCGGGTTGGCGCGCTGGTCGCCCTGTTCGAGATCAAGGGTGCGCTGCGGTCCTCGGCCGACGCCCTCGACACGGTCATGGCGCCGCTGCTCGCGGTCGACGGGGCGGTCCCCGACGCCGTCGCGCTACCCGCGACCCTGCACCCCGACGAGCGGTCGGTCACGGTCGACCGGGGCCGGGCGACCGGTCGCGGCATCACGATGTGCCGACCGGGATCCGGCGCGGGCGTCGCCGCCCGGACCGCCGATGCGCTCGTCCTTGTCGCCGCCGATGCCTGCTCGTTCGAGCCGATCGGCGGGATCGACCCCGACCTCGGCCTCCACGCGGTCATCTTCGATTCGGTCGAGGTCCTCGCGAGCGACACCGGCAGCGCGGCAGACGCCTGGTCGGCGGCGGTGGCGACGGGTCGATGGTGCCTCGGCGCCGAGCTCACCGGGTTGGCCCGCCGGGTCGTGGCCGACGCGGTCGCGTACACCAAGGACCGGCACCAGTACGGGAAGGCGATCGGGACGTTCCAGGCTCTGCAGCACCGATTGGCCGACGCCCACGCCATGGGCGTCGGATCCGGACACCTCGTCGCCGAGGCAGCGGTCTCCGGCGCGGCCTGGGACGCCCTCGTCGCCAAGGCCTACGCCGGGCAGGCCGCCGAGGAGGCCTGCCGCCAGGCTCAGCAGAGCTACGGCGCCATCGGCTTCACCTGGGAGCACGATCTGCACCGTTTCATCCGCCGGTGCTACGTGCTCGACGCCATCCTCGGGGGGTGGCGCACCCTCGAATCCGAGATCGGCGAGGACCTGCTCGCCGAGCGATCCCTGCCCCGCATCGGCGCGCTGTAGACCGAACGAATTCGAGAACGAGGACCACCGATGCCACTTGCCGTCTCCGACGACCATCACGCTCTCGCCGAGGTCGCCCGCGGGTTCCTTGCCGAGCACGGCGCACTCGCGGCCGCCCGGACGACGCTCGAGGCGCCGGCGGAAGCGCGGCCCGCGTTCTGGGGCGCCATGGCCGAGATCGGCTGGATGGGACTGCACCTACCCGAGGAGCACGGCGGTCAGGGGTTCGGGCTCGCTGAGCTCGCGGTCGTCGTCGAAGCCATGGGCGCCTCGGTGACGCCAGGCCCGTTCCTCGCCACAGTCGTCGCCGCGGCAGTGATCGATCGCTGTGGCACGGAGGCTCAGCGGGCGGCCTGGCTGCCCGGCCTGGCCTCGGGTTCCCTTGCCGCTGCCGTCGGCTTCGGCTCATCGTCGGTCGAGCGGTCCGGGAACGCGCTGCGGGGCGACGCCGGGTGGCTGCTCGGCGTCGGGACGGCCGACATCGTGCTCATCGCCACCGGCGACGACCTCGCCATCGTGCCCCGCGGCGCGACCGGGCTCGCCGTCGAACCCGGCAACAGCCTCGACACCACACGTCGGTTGACGCGGGTTCGTTGCGACGGGGCCGTGGCAGCCGACGACGCCATCGTGCGTGGCGGCCGGATCGAGGCGCTGCGGGTCGGCCGTGCTCTCGCCGCCGCCGAAGCGGCCGGCGGCGCGCGCACCTGCGTCGACATGGCCGTCGCCTACGCCAAGGTGCGCGAGCAGTTCGGCCGCGCCATCGGTTCGTTTCAGGCCATCAAGCACCATTGCGCCGAGATGCTCGTCGACGCGGAGCTGGCGGCCGCGGTCGCTTGGGATGCCAACCGGCTGATCGACACCGATGCTCCCTCACAGTTGTCGGCCGCGGTCGCCGCGACCCAGGCCCTCCCGGGGTTCCAGCGCTGTGCCCAGAAGAACATCCAGATCCACGGCGGCATCGGCTACACGTGGGAGCACGACGCCCACCTGTACCTGCGGCGGGCGGCGTCACTCGTCGCCATCTTCGGCTCCGACGGCGACGGTGCCCGAGAGGTCGCCGCCGTTCGAGAGGCTGGGGTCGAGCCTCGGCTGAGCGTCGACCTGCCGCCCGAGGCCGAGACGTACCGGGCCGAGGCCCGGGACTTCCTCGCCCGCCATGACGCCCTCGCCGGCCAGGCCCGCAAGGACCTGCTCGTCGACTCTGGCTACTTCGTGCCCCACTGGCCCACGCCGTGGGGCCGCGCCGCCGGCGCCATCGAGCAGCTCGTGATCGACGAGGAGCTGCCCGCGGTCGAGCAACCGAAACTCGGCATCGGTGGGTGGGTGATGCTCACCATCGTCCAGCACGCCAGGCCCGACCAGGCGGCCCGGTGGGTCCGCCCGAGCCTCATGGGCGAGCTGCGGTGGTGCCAGCTGTTCAGCGAGCCCAACGCCGGGTCCGACGCCGCGGCGATCACCACCCGGGCCATCGAGGCGCCGGGCGGGTGGAAGGTCAACGGCCAGAAGGTCTGGACCAGCGGCGCCCAGGACTGCAACATGGGGCTGGCGACGGTTCGAACCGACCCGTCGGCGCCCAAACACGCCGGCGTGAGCACTTTCGCCATCGACCTCACCGCACCGGGGGTCGAGATCCGGCCGCTGCGGGAGCTCACCGGTGAGTGCCTGTTCAACGAGGTGTTCTTCGACGATGTCTTCGTGCCCGACGACGACGTGGTCGGCGAGGTGGACGCGGGCTGGACCGTGGCCCGAGCGACGCTCGGCAACGAGCGGGTCTCGATCGGCGGCAACAAGGGCAACCTCGACCTCGTCGAGGCCGACGACCTGATCGCGCTTCTCTCCGACCACGCGCCACATGACCCGGGCGCCGCGGCAGCAGTCGGGGTGCTGCTGGCCGAGAACCACGCCATGTCCGTCATGAACCTTCGCCAGATCGTGCGGGCCCTGATCGGCGGCCCTCCCGGTCCCGAGGGCAACATCACCAAGCTGCTGTCGGCCGAACATGCCCAGCGCGTCGCCGAGCTCGGCCTGAGGCTGATTGGCACCGGCGCCGTCGCCGGCACCGCGCCCGAGGTCGCCCACAGCTACCTGTTCACGCGCTGTTTGACCATTGCCGGCGGCACGTCGGAGATCGTCCGCAACCTGATCGCCGAACGTATCCTCGGCCTCCCCCGCGAGAGGATGGCGTGAAGCCATGAGTGGAGGACTGCCGGAAGGCACCGACGAGAAGATCTGTTCGTGGGTCGAGGAGCTCCTCGGCGGAACTGTCGTCAAGATGGATCGCCAGCCCCGGTGGCGACCGATGTGGATCATCGACATCGAAGCTGGCGGGGTGACCCGCAAGGTCATCGCTCGCGGCGAACGCACCGACGCGCTGTTGCAGTTCCCGCTCGACCACGAGATGCGGTTCCAGCGGGTATTGCACGAACAGGGCATCGAGGTGCCCGAGGTGTTCGGATGGAGCGACGACCCCCGGGCGTTCCTGATGGAGGCGGTGCCCGGCCGACCCGGCTTCGCCGACGCCCCCGATCACGAGCGCGACACTGTCGTCGACGAGTACCTCCAAGCGCTCGCCGCGATCCACCAGCTTCCTCTCGAACCGTTCCTCGCGGCCGGGATCATGGGGCCGGCCACTCCAGCGGAGTCGGTGACCTTCGGGCAGACCCGCTATCACCTGACCTATCGGGCCACCAAGGCCCGGCCCGACCCGCTGCTCGAGTTCGTCATGGGCTGGCTCGAACGGCATCCGCTCACTGGACGCACGCGGGTCGCGCCGATCGTGTGGGACTCGGGCCAGTTCCATCATCACGGTGGGCACCTGGCCGCGGTGCTCGACGTCGAGATCGGCCACCTCGGCGATCCGATGATGGACTTGGCGGCGTGGCGCATGCGCGACACCGTCATCCCGTTCGGCGACTTCAACAAGCTGTACGACCGCTACGGGCAACTTGTCGGCAAACCGGTCGACTACGACGCCATCGTCCATCACCACCTGTTCTTCACCCTCACCAACCAGTTCGCGTTCCACCAGGCGCTCGCGCAGCCACAGCTCGGCACCGACTACATGACCTACGCCCAGTGGGTGAGCGAGACCAACCTCCACGCTCTCGAGACGATGTGCGAGATCCTCGGCCTCGATGAGCCCGACCCGCCCGTTCCGGTCGCGCGCGACTCGGCGGTCGCCGCCGTCCACGAGCACCTCGTCCGGTCGCTTCGCGAGATCAGCGCCGACGACGAGTACACGCGTTACCAGGTGCGCATCGCGTTCCGGCTCGCCCGCCACCTCGCCCGCTACGACGAGGTCGGCGCCGACTTGGCTGAGGCTGATCTCGCCGATCTCACCGAGCTGCTCGGCTCGCGGCCCGACAGCTGGTCCGACGGCGAAGCGAAGCTGGAGCAGTTCATCTGGGCCGACCACGCCGCCGGTGGTCCCAACGACGAGAAGCTCGTGCTGTTGCTGCTGAAGCGGGCCCAGCGGTACAAGCTGCTGATGGGTCCCCCCGGCTCCGCCATGGCCGCCCACCACCGCATGCAGCCGCTCTACTAGCTGGCCCGGCTCGGCGTGTCGCCGGGCTGGCGTTGTCGATACGTTGACGGCGTGGACGGGGGAAAGGGTGTCGAGCGGCTGGTGCGCAAGCTCGACATCGAGGAGATCGACCGCAACCTCTACCGGGCCCAGAATCTGCGGACCAACCCGTCCTACCCGCTCTACGGCGGGCAGGTCGCCGCCCAGTCGTTGGTGGCGGCCGCGCGCACCGTGCCCGAGGACCGCACGGTCCACTCGTTGCACGGCTACTTCCTCCGGGCCGGGAACTCGCAGCAGCCGATCATCCTGCACGTCGAGCGCGATCGCGACGGCAAGTCGTTCAGCGCTCGCCGGGTCGCAGCCGTTCAATCCGGTGAGGTCATCTTCAACTTGGCGGTGTCGTTCCACGTGCGGGAGGACAGCCCGGTGTGGCCGGTCGAGCCGGGTGAGCCCATGGGTGATCCGTCGTCGCTGCCCCGAACCGCGGCCGAGCACGTCAGCTACGAGCAGCTCGACATGTTCGACATCCGCACCGAGCAGGCCTTCCTCGACCGTGCCGATCCGCGCGAGCGCGAGGTGCCCCATCGCCTGTGGATCCGGAGCCTCGCCCCACTTCCCGACGACCCGCTCGTCCACCTGGCCGTCGCGACGTACGTGTCCGATCTGGGCAGTGGCCTGTCGAAGATTCGCCAACAGGGTGGGCCGAGCCTCGATCACGCGGTGTGGTTCCACCACCCGATGCGGCTCGACGACTGGGTGCTGCTCGACCAGGAGCCGATGGCGGTGGCCGGCGGCCGCGGCTTGTATCGCGGCACGATGATCGACCCGTCGGGTCGCGTGTGCGCCAGCCTCATCCAGGAACACCTGGTACGGCCCGCCACCCGCCGCCCCACAACCTCGTGACCTTCCCAGAGCTGCGAACTGGCGCGCTCCAGTCAACGGTGAGCTAGCGGCGGAGTTGGGCTCGGAGGTCGAACTTCTGGACCTTGCCGGCCATCGAGCGGGGGAGCTGGTCGACCATGATCACCCGCTCGGGGGTCTTCTGGCGGGCCACACCCTCGGCCTCGAAGTGGGAGCGGAGGTCATCGACGGTCAGCACCGAGGCCGGCTCGCGGGGGATGACGAACGCGCACACCCGCTCGCCGAGGCGGTCATCGGGCATGCCGACGACCGCGGACTCGAGGACCAGCGGATGACGGGCCAAGACGTCCTCGACCTCTCGCGAGGCGATGTTCTCGCCCCCGCGGATGATGATGTCCTTCTTTCGGTCGGTGACCGACAGGTACCCGTCGTCGTCGAGCCGGCCTATGTCACCGGTGAGGAACCACGCGCCCGAAAGGTACGAGTCGGTATCGAGCGCCGGATTCGAGTAGCCGACGAACTGCTCGGGTCCGCGAATCGCGATCTCGCCCGCGGCGCCGGTGGGCACATCGTGTCCCCCGTCGTCGACGAGCCGGAGCTCGCACCCCGGTGACAAGCGTCCGTCGGTCGTCGCCCGCTTGACCAGGGGATCGTCCGCGGAGCCGGTGGTGACGATCGGGTGCTCGCTCGACCCGTAGCCGCGGAACGCGGCAATGCCGACCCGGTCAGCCGCCTCGACGACCGTCGGAGGGACCATCGCCGCGCCGACCATGTAGCTGCGCAACGTCGACAGATCGATGCCCTCGGCCTCGGCGGCTTCGATCAGGCCTTGAAGGAAGACCGGCGCTCCCGATGACGAGGTGACCCGATGTTCCCCGACCAATCGAGCCGCGAGCACCGGATCCCACGCATCGAGCAGAACCGACGGCACGCCGAGAACGTGGAGGCGCAACAGGTTCAACACGCCGCCGATGTGGCCGGCCGGAAACGCGGCCAGCGACACCGCCGACTCGCCCTGGCCGAGCACCGCCGCGCCGGTGGCCGTCTTGGCGAGCAGGGTGTTGTGCGTGTGCTGGACCCCCTTCGGCTCCGCGGTTGTGCCCGACGTGTACACGATCAGCGCCACCGAGTCCGGGTCGATCGGGGTTGCCGCCGCCGGATCGCCGGCGCGCTCGAGGCTCGACCACCCGACGGCGCTCGATGGGCGTTGGTCGCCGATGATCACGAGATGTTCGAGCGTCGGAACGTCGGTGAGGCGGTCGATTCGGCCCAGATAGTCGATCGAGCGCCAGCGGTCGGGCACGACCAGAGCCCGGGCCCCGGACTGGCGGACGATGAAGGAGACCTCGGCCGAGTCGTAGATGTGGATGATCGGCACCACGACGAGCCCCAGCCTGAACGCCGCGGCGTAGGTGATGGCGCCTTCGAGCCAGTTCGGTACCTGGATGGCGATGCGATCGCCGGTGCGCAGCCCCAGCCGGATCAGACCGGACGCGACGTGACCGCTGCGTTCGTGCATGGTGGCCAGGTTCGCGACCGCCGTACGCTCGCCCCCAACGAAGTGTGCCGTGGTCGCCGGGAACCGGGCGGCACCGTCGGCCAGGGCATCCGCCAACGTTCGCGACCCGAAGAATCCGCGGTCATACCAGCGTTGGCGTAGCGCCGCTCGATCATCATCGAGGGTCATCGTCGACGACTCCCGGTCGCCGGGCTGACCATTCCGACCAGCGCCCGACATCGATCCTCGGCTGCGTGCCGTTGGTTGTCGCGCGGCCACTCACGGGCACGGTGCCACCGATCGAGCCAGTTCGAGTCGTACCACGGGAAACGGGGGGCTCCTCGTCGGTCGAGCTCCCTGCGCCACGGCCGTGACCGTAACGCTTGGCGCCGGCCACGTGCGATGGTGCGGGTGTTGGACGAGTTCGACTACCGCCGCTACGAAGTTCGACACGGGCGGCCATCAGCGCCGACCACTCGCCAGGAGTAGGTTCGTTCGATGGCAACGAGCGTCGACCCCTGGACTCTGCCCGGCGACGCCGCGGAGCTCGAGCAACTCCGTGCCGGCTGTCCCGTGAGTAGGGCCCCGTCGGGAGCGTGGTTCCTCGCCCGACACGCCGATGTGGTCGCGGCGGCCAAGGATGTCGACACGTTCGTCGCCAGCTTCCGAGCCCCCGGTGTGGTAGTGCCCGACGAGGAGCAGCTCGTCAGCGAGATCCCCGAGCCGCGACACGGTCAGATTCGCCGGATCATCAACTCGGCGATCGCCCAGCACCGCATCGGCCGGATCGAGCCGTTCTGTCGCCAGCTCGTCAACGAGCTGCTCGACGATCTGCTTGCTCGGGACGGCGCGGTCGAGCTGGTGTCGGAGTTCGTCATGCCGGTTCCCAACAACGTGATCGCGGAGTTGCTCGGTGCGCCGCGGGAGGACTTCCGGCGATGGGCCGGGTGGTCCGACGAGGTCGTGACCGGAACGTGGCCGGTCGAGAACCGCAACGAGCGCGGCGAAGGACTCGCCGGAGCGCACCCCGAGTTCACCGACTACGTCGATGCCCTGGTCGCCGATCGCAAGGCGGCGCCGCGTGACGACTTCATCTCGCGCCTGATCGTCACCGAGATCGACGGGCGCCGGCTCACCGACCTCGAGGCCCGTACCCAGCTGGTGTTCCTGTTCATCTCCGGCAACGAGACCACCCGCCACCTCATCGCCAACCTGCTGTGGCGCTTCGCCCACGACCCCACGCTGTACGCCAGCGTCGCCGGCGACCGGTCGCTGGTCGACAACGCCATCGAGGAGTCCCTGCGTCTCGACCCGCCGGTGTGGTTCTTGATGCGTAACTGCCACCGCGATGTCGAATCCCACGGCGAGTCGATCGCGCGGGGCGACAAGGTGGCGTTCGGGATCTTCTCGGCCAACCGCGACGACGCCGTGTACGACCGACCCCACGAGTTCCGCCTCGACCGCGCCGATCCGCGCAACCACATGGCGTTCGGCGGCGGGCCTCATGTGTGTCCGGGCGCCAGCCTGGCCCGGCTCGAGGCCCGGGTGGTGCTCGACGTGTTGTGCGACCGCGTCGCCGAGATCCGGCCGACCGATCCCGGTAACTACGAGAACGTCCCGGTCATGTGGGCCCACGGCCCCTCCCGCCTGCCGGCGCGACTCGTGGCGCGCTGACGGGTACTGTCCAGCTGCATGTCGAACAGGCCCGAGCCATGGTTGTCGGCCGACGTGGCGGCCTACGTGGCATCTCACGCTGCGGACCCCGACGCCGTCCTCGCCGATCTGATCGCCGAGACCGAGCAGGTTGCCGGGGGCCGGTCGGTGATGCAGATCAGCCCGGCCAACGGCGTGTTGATGGGGCTTGTCACCCGGCTCGCGGGGGCGCGATACGCGGTCGAGGTCGGGACGTTCACCGGCTACTCGGCTCTGTGTCTGGCCCGCGCGCTTCCCGACGACGGGCGGTTGCTGTGCTGCGACGTGAGCGAGCGGTGGACGGCGATCGCCCAGCGCTACTGGGAACGTGCGGGCGTGGCCCACAAGATCGATCTGCGCATCGGGCCGGCCGTCGAAACCTTGGCGGCACTCCCGCTCGATGACCCGATCGATGTCGCGTTCATCGACGCCGACAAGTCTTCCTACCGCGCCTACTACGAGGAGATCCTCACGCGGTTGCGGCCCAACGGGCTGATCATGATCGACAACACCCTGTGGGGTGGCCTCGTCACCGCGCCGAGCGAGGATCCCGACACCTTGGCGCTCCAGGCGCTCAACGACGGCATCGCCGCCGATGCCCGGGTGGACTCGTTCCTCGTTCCCGTCGGCGACGGCCTCACTCTCGTCAGGAAGCGCTGATCGCGCGGACGCCCCGCACGGTTGGTTCAGCCTGGCCGGTGATGTCGGCGAAGGAGAGCTGCGCCCGGTCGGCGGCCATGCGGCCGTTCAGGTAGCCGAGTGAGTCGTAACCTCCCGTCCTCACGACGTTGGATTCCAGCGTCGGCCATCGGTCGGTGAATGCGGCTTGGACAGATTCCTCGCGGCCGGCCAGCACCGGCAAGAACGCGCCGCCGGTGTCGGCGGTCGCCGCGGCCACGACGTGAGCGTTCACCTCGCATGAGCGACTTGGCGTCGGCGTAGGGGTCGTCGATCGGCAGCCTCATCAGCTCGGGTTCGTCGTCGGGCGCGGCGCCGCGGTCGAGCAAGGCCCGCACCCGGGCGAGCATCGGGTCGGCTTCGCCCTGGTCGTCTCGGCGCCGGGTGGTGGATGCCGTGCCCGGCGGGGGAATCACGCGGTCGAGGGGACCGGGCAGGTGGATCTCGGCGACGAGGCTGTGCATCGTGGGAACCGACTGGGGGAACACGAGCCACTCGGCGAGCTCCCACTTCTCGACGCAGTTCGCGACCGTTACGCCGGCAGTAGCCCCGCTGTCCGGCGCCCGTTCGTGTGTCGAGCAGGGGAGCTCATGCGCCGCGCCCCCTCATCCTCGTCGGTGCAGCGGTCATGTCGGTGTCCTCTCTCTCACAGCCCCCGTGGGCCTGTCGAGCGGACAGCTCGGTGCGTCCGCAGCTCCACGTTCGGAACGAACGGGGAACGAGATTGGAACGGGGGGCGCGAACGAGCGGCCCGCGGCGACGGATCGGTGATCGGTCGCCGACCTGCGGCGTCAGCGGTCAGGCGTCGACGATGTCGTAGCCGTAGCCCTGTTCGGCGAGGAAGCGCTGGCGATTGAGAGCGAAGGACTGCTCGACGGTCTCGGCGGTCACGATCGTGTAGAAGCTCGCCGGACCCCCATCGGCCTTGGGCCGCATGATCCGGCCGAGCCGCTGCGCTTCCTCCTGGCGTGACCCGAACTGCCCCGAGATCTGGATGGCGACGTTGGCCTCGGGCAGGTCGATCGAGAAGTTGGCGACCTTGGACACGACGAGCACCCGCAAGTCGCCGCGGCGCAGAGCGTCGAACCGCTCGTCGCGAACCCGCTGAGCCGTTTGGCCGGTCACCAGCGGTGCGCCCAAGCGCTCGGCCACCACCCGCAGCTGGTCGAGGTACTGGCCGATCACGAGGATGCGATCGCCGGCGTGCTCGGTGACCAGTCGCTCGATGACGCCGAGCTTCACCGGCGCGGTCGCGGCGAGCCGGTGCCGCTCGTCGGGCTCGGCCACCGCGTAGGCCATGCGTTCGGAGTCGGTGAGGCGGACCCGTATCTCGGTGCAGTGCGCCGGCGCGACCCAGCCCAGCGCCTCGAGCTCGCGCCACGGCGCGTCGTATCGTTTGGGGCCGATCAGGCTGAAGACGTCGCCCTCCTTGCCGTCCTCGCGCACGAGCGTGGCGGTGAGGCCGAGACGGCGGATGGCCTGGATGCGGGCCGTTGCTCGGAACACCGGGGCCGGCAACAGGTGGACCTCGTCGTAGATCACGAGTCCCCACTCGCGTTCGTCGAACAACGCGAGGTGAGGGTGCCGGGTGAACACGTCGGTCTGCTTGTCGGTCCCCGGCCTCGCCCACGTGAGCACCTGGTAGGTCGCGATCGTGACCGGCCGGATCTCTTTGCGGTCGCCCGAGTACTCGCCGATCTGGTCGGATGTGAGCGTCGTCTTGTCCAGCAGCTCGCGCTGCCACTGGCGTGCCGACGAGATCGACGTGGTGATGATCAGCGTGTGCGTCGCCGCAGTGGCGATGGCGCCGAGGCCGATGACCGTCTTGCCGGCACCGCACGGCAAGGTGAGCACTCCGTTGCCGCCGGTCGGGCCGCCGTCATGCCACCAAGCGGCGAGCGCGTCGGCCTGGTACGAACGCAGGCCGGCCGTGACCTCGACCGCGCCGAGCGCGCCGCCTTCGTCGTAGCCCGCTTCGTCCGACGCCGGCCAGCCGAGCCGCAGCAGCGCCTGTTTCAGCGTGCCGCGGTCGCCGGTGCGAACCGCGTAGCGGTTGCCGTCGAGGCGCTCGCCGACGAGTTCGCCGACCTGACGGTCCCGGATCACTTCGGCCAGCAGCGCGGGCTCGGCCGAGGTGAGCGCCAAGGCCGCGGTGTCGTGGTCGCGCACGATTCGCAGCCGGCCGTAGCGGCCCATCTGGTCGTGGACCTCGGCCAACACCGACGGTGCGACCGGGTACTTCGCCCAGGTCGTGAGCGAGGACGCAACGTCGCCGGCCGACAGGCCCGATACGGCCGCGTTCCAGAGCGACAGTGGCGTGATCCGGTAGGTGTGGACGTGCTCGGGGGCCTTCTCGAGCTCGGCGAAGCGGGCCAGCGCGCTCCGGGCGTGGTCGAAGTGCGGCGACGCCACCTCGGCGAGCACGGTGAGGTCGGCCTGCACGATGAGCGGGTTGGTGGGGTCCATCAGCCCACCGGCCCGAGGATCCGATCGGCGATCTCGTCGACCGACGCTGGGATCGGCACCGGCCGGGCCGGCGCGAGGACCGAGTTGGGGTCGCGCTGGGTCACGATCCAAGCGTGTGCAGCGTCGCTGATCCGGGGCACGCCGGTGCCGGTCGACCCGGCGACGTTGACTTGGTAGCCAACGTCAGGCGCCGAGCCGAGGGCGGCTCCCTTGTCGGCGAGAAGCGGCGCCAAGCGCGACGACGACAGCATGGACACCGCCACCCCCGGCGCCACGACGGTGAGCTTGAGCGCCTTGTATCGAGCGAGGTCGGCCACGACGACTGGGTCGGGGCACGTGATCACGGTCGCGGCGTCGGCGAGGCTCACCCGCGCCACCGACATGGCATCGCTGACGAAGCGGGCTACGGCATCGGGCACGGGCACGCTCGAATGCCGGGCCAGGAACTCGACGACGTGGGCCGCGGGTTGGCGGGCCGACTCGCGGGCGAGCCGAGCTGACGACAACCGCCACACGGTGGCGCCACCTTCGCTCGTGAGGTCCGCGATCCGGGAGAGCTGGGCCGACACGCCGGGATCGAGGTCGGGCGGCGCCACCACGGAGTGATCGGGTTGCACGACGAAGTGGTTGGCCTGGCCGCCGATCGTCGCCGCCAACGCCTCGCCCCCGAGCGGCGCGGCCCGGGCGGCGTCGGTGAGGCCGACGATCTCGCCGTTGCGGCTGGCCAGACCGAGCTCGACCAGCTGTTCGAGGATCGCCGGGACGAGATCGGTCGCCGACAGGGAAAGGTGCCGGTACCGCAACCATCGGACCAGGTCGGCGCGTGGCGCGCCACGGCCGGGCGGTAGGTTCGCCAACGCCGACCACACCAGCGTGCGACCCAAAACTTCGAGATCGCTGCTCGAACCTGACCCGCTGTGCCAGGTGCTGACGATGGCGAGCCACGACTCAGCTGGTGACCGTTCGGCGAGCTCGCCGCGCCGCGACAGGTTGGTCCTCCACTCGATGGGGTGCTCGACGTTGCGTCCCCGGCCACGCGACCGGAGCGAACCGGCGTAGAGCAGGCCGAGATCGACGGCGATCTCGCCGAGTATCTCGCCGAGCGGTGCGGTGATGCCGACCGCCTTGGCGGCCCCACGCCAGGCGCGCACGGGTGGGTGCCGGTCGCCTGACTTCTTGCCCTCGACCGGGTGGTCCCGGAAATGGTCGACCAGGGCCGAGAACGCTGCGCCGATCCGGACCGGCGCAGCGGTCGCACTGTCGAGGGACGCGGTGACGAGCGGTGGTTCCGGCGGCCAGTCGCCGGCCGAGGTCCCGGTGAGCGCATACATGACCTCGGCCCACATCCACACCGATGACCGCCATTCGGTGGCCCCTATGAGTCCGCGGTCGACGAGCTCGTCGAGCGGGAATCGATGCTGGAGCGACGGGTTCCGTGAGTACCCCGTGAACCGGCGTCGCTCCTCATACGGCACCAACCCGTCGAGAGGAACGGCGCTATGCGGTTCGTCGGAGCGCAGCGACGTCTGGTGCACGCCGTCGCGCGTCGCCAGCAAGATCTCGCCGAACAGAGCGCGGGCCGGCTCGCCAGCGGCGCGCAGCGCTCGACCGAGGTGCTCGGGATCGCGCAACACCGACGCGATCGCCGCAACCCGTTCGTTCTTGCGGGTACCGCCTGGCACGCCCAGGAGGCTGCACGTCTGATGGAGGCGGTCCAAGGTGACGTACTCGGCCCACTCCGTGAAACGGGGGTGCGGGAGAGGGATGCCGTCGATGACGTCGGGGTGGACCACGAGACGGTCACCGACCATTCGCGCGAGCCCGGCGATCACCACGTCGGAAGCCACGCGGTCGATGTCTTCGGGAGGCGTGTTCGGGTTCTCCGCGAGCACCGTGGCCCGATCGACGCCACCGTGGAACGACGCCATCTGAAGCAGGCGGAGCCCGCCGAGACCGAGCTCGGTGAGGAGGGTCTCGAGTTGGGCGGCGCCCGAGTCGAGGAACGGGACCATCCCTCGCAGGTCGAGCCGGCCTTTCCGTGGCGTGGCGAGCACTCCGACGCCGACGGTCGGGTGAGCGCGCAGCGCCGACGCCAGGACACTCGGGTCGCGCCGATCGACGGGGGTCCAGGGGTCGGCCACGGCGCCGATCCTACGGATCGCCGACGGCGGAGCCCGGATCGGAAGACGGTCAGCGCTGGCCGGGACGGCTTCTCCGGGACAGAGCGATCCGCGCGCCGGCGAGAAGCACGACGATGAAGGCACCGAGTGTGGCCCAGTAGAACCCGGTGCTGCGGGTTCCGGCGCTGCCGTACTGCTCGAGGAGAGGCGGTCCCAAGTCGGATCCTCCCTCGGCGAAGAGGCGGCGGAGACCGAGATCGTGACCAATGGCCTCGAACGCCCATCGGTCGGGCATGATCACGCTGATGGCCTGCCCGGCCGTCGCCATGGCGTCGAGCGGCAAGATGGCGCCCGAGAACAGCACGGCCGGGAAGCACAGCATCGGCAAGGCCAGCGTGGCCTGGCTCGGGTTGGTCACGGCGGCCGACATCAGCAAGCCGAGGGCGAGGGCGGCGACGGCGTCGAGCAGGAGCGTCACCGCGAGCGACGCGAACGTGGAGAGATCCACGGGCGGTAGGCGATCGAGCAGCCGGAGCACGCCCAGCATCGCCAGGTCGACCAGCAGCAGAAAGGGCAACAGCACCGTCACCTTCGACAGCAGGTACGCCCCGAGATGCAGGCCGACGAGGCGTTCCCGGCGCACGATCGGCATCTCGGTGCAGATCTGTAGCAGCCCGTAGGTGAGACCGAAGAAGAAGCCGCCGAACGCGATCCAGAACACGATCATGATCACCGCGCTGGGGTTGGGATCTTCGAAGTCGAACGCGCCGGGCCGGAACAAGACCGCGAACATGGCCACGACCATCGCCGGGGATCCGAGCAAGATGGCGAGCGTCAGGCGATTGCGGACGAGCGTGTCGGCGGTGCGGCGGGTGAGCACCGACCACTGCCGCACCAGTCCTGGGTGGCGGCCGCGATCGCCGAGCGGTTCGACAGTTGTCGAAGGCGGCACGGGGGACGTGACCGAGGGGGAGGCCGCGGTCCGCCAGCGGTCGACCCACTCGTCGGCCTGCGGGCCCGCGAGCGTTCCGTAGATCTCGTCGGCCGTGGCGACACCGAAGTGCCGGAGGGCTTCGTCGAGAGGGCCCGCGAACGTGAGCCGGCCGCCGGGCGCGAGGAACAGGACCCGGTCGCACGCCGCCAGGTCCGAGATGGCATGAGTGGTGAGCACGATGGTGGCCCCGGCATCGGCGACGCGGCGGAGGTTCTGCATCAGCCCGGCGCTGGTCGCGGGATCGAGACCCGACGTGGGCTCGTCGAGGAAGAACACTCGGGGGCGGGTGAGGAGCTCGACGGCGATGCTGGCGCGCTTGCGCTGGCCGCCGCTCAGAGCGCCGACCCGCACGTCGGCCCGAGAGGTGAGGTCGAGCCCCGCGAGAGCGTCGTCGATGAGGCGCTCGGTCTCGGCCGCGGTGGTGTCGATCGGGAGCCGGAGCCCGGCGGCGTAGCGCAGCGTCGTCCGCAGCGGCAGCTCGGCGTGGATGATGTCGTCCTGGGGAACGTAGCCGAGCGACCGAACCAGGAGACTGCTCTGCGCCGACAGGGCCACGCCGTCGAACGCGACGATGCCGGAGTCGCCTGGACGCACGCCCGCCATCGCTTCGAGCAGCGTCGTCTTGCCGGCCCCGCTGCCGCCGACGATGGCGACGAGCTCTCCCGGCTCCACCGCGAACGTGACCTCGTCGAGCACCCGGTGGCCGTCACCGACGGACTTCGTGAGTCGATCGACGGTGATGGCCAATCCCCGAGGTGCGCTCATGTGGTCCCCCTCGCTCGTGTCGACGGACGCTAGCTCAGATGCCTTGTCGGTCGGCTTTACGCGCCGGCCGCTACCCTCACCATTAAGAGCATGCGCCGATAGGCGTATGCGACCCAGCAATACAGTGTCTTGTCGCCTTGCGCAGCAAGGCGATGTCGACAGTTCGGTCGCGAGACCTTCCCCTATCTGCTGAGCCTCTAAGCGGTGTCGACGACCAGTTAGCCGAGGGTGATCCATGAGCCTGACCGATCCGGCCTCTCCCGAGCCGTCCCAGAACGGGCGGGCATTCGGGTTCGCCTTGGCTGCGGTAGCGCTGGCCGTAGTGGTGGCGGTGGTGGCGGCACTTCTCTTGCCCGGCGACGACGATCCCGAGGCCTCGGATGCGCCTGTCGCCGACGCCGGGCAGAGTGACGCCGACGAAAGCGACGAGTCGTCCGACGAAAGCGACAGCGCGGACGACGACGGCGACGAGCCGAGCCTCGAAGCGCTCGTCTCGGAGCTCATCGATTTCGTCGAGCGCGAGCGAGGCCTCGACTTCATCACCGATCCGATAGTGACCGTTCAGCCCGAGGACGAGTTCCTTGCCGCCTTCGGCGAGCTGGTCGACGACGACCTGGCCGAGAACGAGCTGCTGTACGAGCAGGCGACCGAGATCTTCCAGGCCATCGGGTTCCTGGCCCCCGATGTGACTTACGAAGCGGCGTACCGGGCCCTCGCCGCCGACGGCATCCTCGGTTACTACGAGACCGAGTTGAACGAGCTGTACGTGCGCGGCGGCGAGATCACACCCCTGGTCCGCTCGGTCATCGTCCACGAGCTGGTGCATGCCCTCGACGACCAGCATTTCGAGCTTTACCGGCCCGAGTACGACGACCGCGACGACGAGGTCGGGTTCGGCCTCCAGGCCCTGGCCGAGGGCAACGCCCGCCGGATCGAGAACGCCTACCGGGCTACGTTCACCGCCGAGGAGGAGGCCGACGCCTTCGCCGAGGAGAGCAGCTTCAGCTACGACTTCTCGATCCTGCCCTTCGAGTTCCTCAACCTCATAATCGCTCCGTACATCGAGGGGGAGGAGCTCGTGGCCGAGGTGCTCGACGACGGTGGCCAAGCCGAGCTCGACGAGCTCTACGTCGAACCGCCGGTCACGAGCGAGCAGGTGATCCATCCCGAGCGGCGCACCGAGGCCGCGGCGCCCGTGCCTGTGCCGCCGGCCGACGGCGAGGTCTTCGACTCGGGGACATTCGGCCAGATCGCGGTACAGGTGCTGCTCGAAGCCTCGCTGGGCCTCTCCGACGCCGCCGACGCGGCCGAGGGGTGGGGCGGCGACAGCTACGTGCTTTGGCTCGACGACGACGAGGTGTCGTGCCTGCGAGTCCATTTCGTAGCCGACACCGCCGACGATCTCGACGAGCTGTTCGACGGCCTGACCGAATGGGCCGGCGACGCGGATCTGCGGGTGGTGGAGGTGTCCACGATCGGGTCGGACGTGGTCGAGCTCACGACCTGCAACTGACGGGTCAGGTGTAGCCGGCGAGCCTGTAGCGGGTTCTCACAGTGGCGTGCCGGGGTAGGCGGCGGGGTCGCCGGCCGCGGGAACGGCGGGCCTCGACCACGCCGTGATGGCGCCCACCGTCTCGACGACGGCGTGCCATTCGCTCGGCGACCAGCCCTGGGCCACCGGCCCGACGGTGCCGTTCTGCTTGACGAGCACCAGCGCCGGCAGCGCTTGGATGCCCAGGCCCCGAGCCGTGGACCGATCGGTGTCGGTGAACGTGAGGAATTCGTCGGCGAGCGGTCCGAGGAAGCTCCGGGTCCCGTCGCTGTCGGCGGTGACCAGCCACGCCACCCGGCAGTCGGCGTTGGCGAATCCCCGCATGATGCGCCGGGCGGTGTCGAGGATCCACGAGCTCTGAAGCGTGTACGGATCTACGACTGTGAGCAGCAGCGGAAAATTCGTGAGCCACTGGCCGAGGGGGCGCTCGTCGCCGGCCAGCGTTGCCAGGGTCACGTCGGTCGCGGTCACGGGCCGACACGGTAGCGCACGCTCCTCAGGGCCCGTCGCATCGGATGACCGGGAGACGAACACGCGCACTCCGGCCCGCTAGGTTCAGAGCGTGCACCCGATGGAATACCTCCGTCACGTCGTGGGCTCGGGCGAGGTCGCGGACCGCGAGCTCGTGTCTGAGTGTGCGAGGGGTGTCGCCAGCTTCATCGACGATCCGCTCGAGCTGGTTCCGGTCTGCCAACGCCTGATCGCTCACCAACCCCAGTCCGCGGCGCTCCTGTGGTTCTGTGCCCGGTTGCTCGCCGCGTTCGATCCGCGTGACGAGTTGGCGTCGATCGTCGCCGAGCTCCGGCTCGACGGAACCGACCGCCTCCTAGCCGCCGAGTTGCCGGCCGACGGCGTCGTCGCCATCGTCGGCTCCGATGCGCTCGTTCTCGACGCCGCGCTCGAGCGGCCCGACGTCACCTGGGTCGTGATCGACTCCTTGGGTCTCGGTGACCGGCTGATGAGGCGGCTGGAGCGGGCCGATCACGCGGTCGAGAAGGTGGGTGCCGAGTCCGCCGGAATCGCCGCCGCGTCGTGCGATCTGGTGCTGGTCGAAGCGGTTGCGGCGTCGCCCGATCGCATCGTCGGCCTGTGCGGGTCGCGCGCCGTGCTCGCCGTGGCCGCGGCGTACCAGCGACCGACGCTCGTCGCGGTGGCTCGCGGCCGGTCGATGCCCGACACCATGCTGGCCGGCATGCTCGTCCGTCTCGGGGAGCGGGTCGATACGCCCGACGCGCTGATCGAGACGGTACCGGCGACGCTCGTTCCGCGGTTGCTCGACCACCGCGGAACGCACTCGCGCCTCGGACCGGTCGACGTCCCCGACGTCACCGAGTTGCGCTGACGTGCGTCGCCTCTGGTCGCGTTTCGCGGGCGTGGCGGTGCTGGCGTCGGCGATCACCGTGGCGCTGGTCGCGGTCGCCGCGGACCGGGCCGGAGATCCCGACGTGGAGGTGGCGGGGACCTTCGTGACCGTGGCGCCCAGCACTACGGTCGCCTCGACGACCACGACCGCACCACCACCGCCGCGCCAGTTCACCCTTGCGGTGTCGGGCGACATCATCCCCCACGACCCGGTGAGCGACCAGGCCCGGCGCAACGGTGCCGGCGACACCTACGACTACCGGCCGATGTTCGATCGGGTCCGGTCCCGGCTCACGGCAGCCGACCTGGCGATCTGTCACCTCGAGACGCCGCTGTGGGCCGACGGGTCACGGGTGCAGGGCTTTCCGACGTTCAGCGCCCCGCCGGCGCTGGCTGAAGCGATCGTCGACGCCGGCTACGACGGTTGCTCGACGGCGTCGAACCACTCCTATGACCAGGGCCGCCAAGGGGTCCTCGACACCGTGGCCCTGTTCGACTCGCTCGGCCTCGGTATCTCGGGCATGGCCGACGGAGTGTTCCGCGACTTCACACCCACGCTGTACGAGGTCGACGGGGGCGCGGGCGGTTCGGTGACGGTCGCCCACGTGTCGTTCACCTACGGGCTCAACGGCCTGAGCCTCCCCGAAGACTTGCCCTGGCTCGTCGATGTGATCGACCCGCTGGCGATCATCGAGGAGGCCGCCGAGGCCCGACGGTCCGGAGCCGAGATGGTGGTGGTGAGCCTGCACTGGGGCGTGGAGTACGTCGTCGATCCCACCGATGCCCAGCGCGAGCTGGCCGCGCAGTTGTTGGCCAGCCCCGACATCGACGTTCTGGTCGGACACCATGCCCACGTGGTGCAGACCATCGAGCTGGTGGGCGACAAGGTGGTGGTGTTCGGTCTCGGCAACTTCTTGTCGAACCAGTCGGCCAACTGTTGCCCAGCCGCCACCCAGGACGGCGTGATCGTCGAGCTCGACCTGACCGAGGACGCCGGTGGCCGCTTTGCCGTGACTTCCGTGAGGTTCGTGCCCACATGGGTCGACCACAGCACGTACACCGTCGTGCCTGTCGGGGAGGCACTTGCCGACCCGGCGACCCCGGCCGATCTCCGGGCGACCCTCCAGGCCTCGTGGGACCGGACCGTCGAGGTGATCGGCCGTGGTGGTGTGGCGGGCGCCGACGCCGCGGGATAGGCGGCTCCGGCCGCGGGGCTGGGGACACGCGGCTCGCCGGCTACCGGGGGACCTGAGGCCCGGTGAGCAGTCCGAGCAGCTGTTCGACGGCCGCTTCGGCGATAGCCCGCATCTCGTCGTCGGTACGGTCCTGGATCGGGTGGGAGACGAACACGCGAGCGGCGTCGAAGCCGAGGGCTGCGGCCTGGGCTGCCGCGGCATCGATGAACGGCTCGGAGGCGACGAAGACCGCGGGGATGCCCCGTAGTTCGAGATCGGCGATGTCGTGCACACTGCACGTCGTGCAGGATCCTCAGTCGGCGAGGGCCTCGATCACGGCGTCGCAGCTGATGGCGATCTCGTGGCGCAGGTCGGCCGGCGCCGGCTTGGTGAACGTCGGCTTGGCGTAGCGCTTGACGTTGGCGCCGAGGTCGGTGAGCGAGGCCTCGATCCGGTCGAGGAACACGTTGCCGCGCGGCTTGGAGATGTCGAGCAAACCGACGGTGAGACCGGCCAGCGACTCGGGACGCTTCACGCGCTCTCGGTGCGTGGGGGTCGTCTCGTCGGTTGGGTCGAGCAGGGTTCGGGTCATGACCGGACCTCCTTCGTGACGGGGGTGCTGCCTGCAGCGCCCCGGAGCCAGCCTCCCATGACGGAGGAGAACAAGCCCGCCGGACCGCCGGCGTGCACGATCAGCAGCCCTCCGTCGGGCGCGAACTTGGGCAACCGGTGGCCGGCGAAAGCCGGGTTCATGCCGTCGTCGATGCCTCCGGCGCCTTCGAGAATGGTGTCGGCGTCGACGAGCAGCGACTCGGCCAGCTCGTCGCGGAATTGCTGCTTCGACCATCCGGCGTCGCGATAGCGGGCGGCGTGCTCGGGGGACAGGATCAGCATCGCGTCCATCCCGATGACCATCCGATTCGAAACGGTTCCGAGGAGGTTGGCGGCCAGGCTGCGGGTGAGGGACTCGGGGGTCCTCGACTTCTGGTCCACGATCGTGCGCGGCCCTTCGCCGGTGAACAACGTCACCGTCGACGCTCCGGGCTCGAAGCCCCGCTCGACGGCGAGGGACTCCCACGGGGAGCCTTCCTCGTCCTCGGCGAAGCACAGTCCGAGCTTCCCAGGGTTGCCGAGGGTGGCGCGGTCGACCTCGCCCGGGCGCCCGCCGCCGAGGTTGCGGACGACGAGCTGCACGGCGCGTCCGATGGTCGCGTTGGCGCGATTCCCGGGGCCGAGCACGTTGATGCCCGAGTTCATGCCTATGCGGCGGCGAATCGGGCCGTTCACCACGATGACCGGGCCGACAGCCATCGTCGTCGCCAGCACCCCGTGGATGTTGTAGTCGTCGGTGCACACTGCCTCGACGGCGGCGAGCACGACGGGCAGGTACTCGGGCCGGCACCCGGCCATCACAGCGTTGATGGCCACCTTCTCGATCGTGCAATCGACCAGGTTCGGAGGGACCGTGGCCACCACCTCGTCTGGCGCACGGCTGGTGCCGGCGAGCATGCGCTCGACCCGCTCGACCGTCGGTGGGACGAGCGGCAGCCCGTCGCTCCACCCGCGGTCGTACATCGCCTCGATCTCGTCTTCGAGCTCGGCCAGCTCGACCCGGCGGCTGCGCAACCGGCTCCCTCCGTGGCGGGCGCGCAGCTCGTCGACGAGCCCTGGGTCCACCGACAACGAACCGCAACCGGGTCGATACGGCGGGAGATCGGCGCCGAGGTCGGCGATTCCCGTGAACGAACGCCACTCGTCGCGATCCCAGCCGACGATCCGAGCCGTCTCGCATCCGTCGGTGACTCGGACCAACGTCGGGACCGTCTCGATCTGGTGATGCCACGAGGCCGCGAGGTCTCGGTCGTCGATCACACCGTCGACGCCGGCCGGGAAGGACGTGTCGTCCTGGGTGTAAGCGACGAGACCTCGGGTCGCACCGATCGCGGCGAGGACCGGCACGACCAGCTCACACGTCGGGCAGTCGCGCTTGACGAATGCCACCAATCCCTCAGGGAGCGTCGGTCCATAGGTCACGCGCTCAAGCGTTTCACAAACCGTGCACCCAGCGTGATAAATGTGTCACAACCTCTGTTCACGTGGTGTTCAGATTTCGTACAGTCGTACGTCTGTCCCTGGGGGTTTCGTTCGTGCGCGTGTCGTTCTACGGAGTTCGAGGTTCGACGCCATGCGCGTCCCCGAGCAACCATCGTTACGGGGGCAACACGTCGTGCGTAACCGTCGAGGCGCCCGGCGTCGACTCGATCGTGTTCGATCTCGGCACTGGGCTGCGATGCTTCGGCGCGGCGCTGGGTGGATGTGTCCCGTTTCGAGCCCACGTGCTCGTCACCCATCTCCATTGGGATCACATCCAGGGGCTGCCGTTCTTCGAGCCGGTGCACCACCCAGACACGTCGCTCGACCTGTACGGTCCTGCCCACGACGGCATCGGCTTCGCCGATTGGTTCAGCCAATTCATGACTCCGCCGCTGTTCCCGATCCACTACAGCCAACTCGTCGGACGGGTCGCGTTCCACGACGTCGAGGATTCGACGTTCTCGATCGACCGAGCCAAGGTGACCGTCCGGCAGGTACCCCACATCGGGGCCACGAACGGGTACCGGGTCGACATCGACGGGTTGTCGGTGGCCTACGTGAGTGATCACCAGGAGCCGTGCGGTCGCCCGGGCTTCGTCGATGACAGCGTGCTCGAGCTCGCCGACGGCGTCGACCTGCTGATCCATGACGCCCAGTTCACCCCAGCGCTGCTCCGCGATCGCACCTCATGGGGGCACTGCACGATCTCCTACGCCGTCGAAGTCGCCCGGCAGAGTGGGGCCAAGCGCTTGGCGCTGTATCACCACGACCCGTCCCACGACGACGACGCGCTCGATCGCCTGTTTGCGGAGGCGAAGAGCTGTCCCAATCTCGGTGACCTCGAGGTCCTCAGCGCCTACGAGGGTCTCTGCCTCGAGATCGAAGCCTGAGTGGCGATCTACGCGCTGGGCGACGCCGTTCCCGTCGTTGACCCCACCGCGTATGTGCACCCCGATGCCGTGGTCATCGGGTCGGTGATCCTTGGCCCGTACTCGTCGGTGTGGCCGGGGGCGGTGCTGCGCGCCGACGACAACGTCATCGAGATCGGCGCCCGCAGCAACGTCCAAGACGGCGCGATCCTGCACTGCACACGGGAGCTGCGAACCGTGGTGGGCGACAACGTCACGCTCGGCCACCTGTGCCATCTCGAAGGGTGCACGATCGAGAACCGGGCGCTCGTCGGAGTCGGGAGCGTGGTGTTGCACGAGGCCGTGGTCGGCGAGGGAGCGCTGGTCGGTGCGGGCGCGGTCGTGACCAATCGAATGGTCGTCCCGCCGCGGGCGATGGCGCTCGGGATCCCGGCCAAGATCCGCGAGGGCGCAGTAGCCGAGGGAGCGAACGACTGGTTCGCGGACACCTATGTGGCTCGGGCGCAGCGCTTTCAGTCGCAGCTGCGTCGGGTGGATTGACGGCCAACCGCGAGGACTTGGTTAATGGCCAGACGTCAGCGGTTCATGGGCCAGACGTCAGTGGGAAGGTCGCGGGCGCGCCGCTCGCCTCCGTCTCGACGCTGCCGAGTGACCGTCGCCCAGACCTGGCGGCCGCGGCGATCGGTCCCGGCCCGGCGGTCGAGCTTGTGGCGGTCAGGGTCGTGCAGGTATTCCGCGAGTCGGTCGAGAAGTGGCGCGAGCTCGGCGAACTTGTATCGGTAGATGCCGCCGAACAGCCCGAGCCGGCGCGCGACCTGGCGGGCGTCGCGGTCGTGCGACACCAGCACGATTGGCACCTCGGGCCGGCGGCTCGTGATCTCGAGGATGATGTCGACAGCCGACATGCCGGGCGTCTCGGACGCGATGATCAGCGCCGCGGCCTGGGATCGGACGATCAGTTCGAGGGCCTGCACCCCGTTGGAGCAGGCCGACAACACGTGCAGATTCGAGCGCTGGTCGACCAGCTCGCAGATCGACGCCCGTGTTTGAGCGTCGGGCTCGCAGACGACCAACTCGAAGC
This sequence comes from uncultured Acidimicrobiales bacterium, assembly GCA_964390555.1. Taxonomy (GTDB): domain Bacteria; phylum Actinomycetota; class Acidimicrobiia; order Acidimicrobiales; family SHLQ01; genus CAVTWS01. The sequence goes on from CAYMJU010000049.1 coordinate 25,613, forward strand.
TGGTCGTGGCCCGTACGAGCTGGTCCCTCCATGCCCGGTCCTCGATGAGTGACATGGGGCGAGAGTGAGCGCGGCTCGCATCGTTGGCAATGGGTCGTTCGGCTCGGAATCGTGCCGTATCGAGCGCGGCCGCGGCGCGGCGGGGAGGGGGGTTTGTTACTATGGCCGTAGGAGAAATCCCTGATCGGAAGGAACGTGCCATGAGCGCTACCGAGCTCGGGATCGACCTCAGCCGATACAAGCTGGGTTGGCACGACGCCGAGGACTACGTCTACAAGCCCAAGCGGGGCCTCAACGAGGACATCGTCCGCGAGATCTCGTGGATGAAGGGCGAGCCCGACTGGATGCGCGACTTACGGCTGAAGTCATACTCCCGCTTCGAGAAGCGGCCCATGCCGAGCTGGGGCGGCGACATGTCCGAGATCTACTTCGACGACATCTTCTACTACATCAAGCCCACCGAGGCGATGGTCTCGGACTGGGACGACGTGCCCGACGCCATCAAGGACACCTACGAGAAGCTCGGCATCCCCCAAGCCGAGCGCAAGTACCTCGCGGGTGTCACCGCGCAGTACGAATCCGAAGTGGTGTACCACCGCAACCGCGAGGACCTCGAGGCTCAGGGCGTCATCTTCTGCGACATGGACACCGCGCTTCGCGAGTATCCCGACATGGTCAAGAAGTACTTCGGCACGGTGATCCCGCCGAACGACAACAAGTTCTCGTCGCTCAACTCGGCCGTGTGGTCGGGTGGCTCGTTCATCTACGTGCCTCCCGGGGTCTCCGTCGACATGCCGTTGCAGGCCTACTTCCGGATCAACGCCGAGAACATGGGCCAGTTCGAACGCACGCTGATCATCGCCGACGAGGGCTCGCAGGTGCACTACATCGAGGGCTGCTCGGCTCCGGTGTACACCTCGGACTCGCTGCACTCGGCGGTGGTCGAGATCATCGTGGGCGAGTCGGCGCGGGTCACCTACACCACGATCCAGAACTGGTCGAACAACGTGTTCAACCTGGTCACCAAGCGGGCCAAGGTGTTCGCCGAGGGCCACATGGAGTGGATCGACGGCAACATCGGGTCGCGCCTCACGATGAAGTACCCGAGTGTCGTGATGGTCGGACCCAAGGCTTCGGGCGAGGTGTTGTCGGTGGCGTATGCCGGCGCGGGCCAGCACCAAGACGCCGGGGCCAAGATGGTGCACGCCGCTCCCGAGACCACGTCGAAGATCGTGTCCAAGTCGATCAGCAAGGACGGCGGGCGCACCACGTACCGCGGCCTGGTCCACGTCGAAGACGACGCCTACGGCTGCAAGAGCCACGTGCAGTGCGACGCCCTGATCCTCGACGACGACTCGATCTCGGACACGTATCCGTACATGGAGATCGGCTCCGGCGACGCGGTGATCGGCCACGAGGCCACGGTGTCCAAGGTCGCGGACGAGCAGATCTTCTACCTGATGAGCCGCGGCCTCACCCAGGAGCAGGCCACCGGCATGATCGTGAACGGCTTCATCGAGCCGATCACCCGCACGCTGCCCATGGAGTACGCCGTCGAGTGGAGCCGCCTCATCGAGCTCCAGATGGAAGGCTCCGTCGGCTGATCAACGCCGCTGGCCCTTGCCGTACACGTCGGCCGGTGTGATCGTCAGGGCGTCGGCCGCGGCCCGCTTGTCGATGCCGGTCGCCGACGCCAGGATCAGCCTCGTTTGAAGCACACCGAGCAACTCGCGAATTCGCTCCAGCCGGGCAACGTCATCGCGGCCCGAGCAACTGGCTGGGCCACGTCGTGTCCCTTATCGTCGCCCACACCGACTCGGCGCGTCCCGCCGACAGCGCGCTGCGGTTCGGGGCGATCACCGAGAGCCAGAACCGCAGGTGCGGGTCGGTCAGCTCGAACCGGTCGCGGCGCTCGCGCAACGGATCGCGAACCCGAGAAACCAGACCAGCCCGTTCGAGCGCTCGTGCTGGCCGGTGAGTGCCGAAGGGGCGACGCCAGCGTGGCGGCCGATGCCGGTGAACGTGAGCTCCCCATGGGCGATGGCGTTTGTGACTGTATGACTATGGCTGGTCGTCCGCCTCTCGGCCGACCGTGAATCGGACTTCGCTCCCGGCGGCCAGGGTGGCACCAGCAGGAGGCGACTGTGAGACGACCCGACCGATGTCCGCGGATCCGGCAGGCACACGATCGCGTGCGCTGTTCGGTTGACACCGCCGCCGTTGGTACTACGACCAAAGGGCAGCTTGTATGCCGAGCTGCCACGAGGCAGTGTGGTCACGCCGCCACGTCGGCTACTACGACGGGTCCCGGGGGAGGTGGGAGCGGCCGGATCGCCCCCGGCCGCTCCCATTATCAAATACTGGGTGGGTCAGGGGCGGCGGCGGGCGGTGAGGATGAAGGTGTAGGCGAACAGGCCGGGACGGAAGTTGCCGACCCGGTGGGCGATCCGGCACGACCGCTCGCCGGTCAAGCCCGGCACGGGGATCGATCCCACCACGGTCTCGACGTCGAAGCCCGCCGACTCGACCATCTCGATCAGCGTGCGCCGGGTGTAGAAGCGCAGGTGGGTTCGGTCGAGGATGCCACGGTCGCGATAGGGGAACCGGCCCGTGAGCAGCGAGAGCCGGACACCCCAGTTCGCGACGTTCGGGATCGACAGAACC
>CAYMJU010000050.1:0-15075 GCA_964390555.1 uncultured Acidimicrobiales bacterium
CAGGAACCCCCCGCTGCATCCACGACATCCTCGCCAGCACCGGAACCGTCACCAACGCCACGCTGTCGGACCCCGCCGCCTACCACCAACAGCTACACCACACACTCCGACAGCTCCCCAGCTCGCTCTTCGACGGCCTCACCCACGACGAACTCGACCGGGCTACCGCCCACAGCAGCATCATCGACTGCGCCCCCGGCGACCGGATACTCAAACAGGGCGGCGTCGCCCGCAACGTATACGTCGCCCTCGCCGGCACCCTCCAAGTCAGCGACCATGGCCACCCCATCGGTGTCGTCCACCCCGGTGAGATCTTCGGCGAAACCGCCTACCTGCTCCACCAACCCCGCAGCTACGACGTCGATGTCACCAACGCCGGGACCCGCATCCTCAACCTCACCGAACGCACACTACGCACCGTCACCCACGACGACCCGATAGTCGCGACCAAGCTCCTCGCCAACATCTCCAAGACCCTCTGCCGGCGACTCAGCCCCGCCCGCTGAGCCACTCGTTCGCGCCTGGCGCCTGCTTTCGCGGGGCTGCTGATCGCGCCCCGCAGCTGATGTTCTGCCGCTGAACTACACCCGCGGGCGAGCCGAGCCTAGCGGTGCCCCATCTAGGATGCGGCTCCCATGATCCTGTCCGATCGCACCATCCGTGACGAGCTCGCCGCCGGGCGCATCGTCATAGATCCGCTCGACCCGGCCGACATCCAGCCCTCCTCCGTCGATGTCCGACTCGACCGCTGGTTCCGGGTGTTCCGCAACCACACCGTCGGCCACATCGACGTCAAGCAGAACCTCGAAGAGCTCACCGAGCTGGTGGAGATCGCTTCCGACGGCGTGTTCATGCTGCACCCCGGTGAGTTCGTGCTCGGATCGACCGCCGAACGGGTGGGATTACCCGACGACCTCGTCGCGCGGATCGAGGGTAAGTCCAGCCTCGGTCGCCTCGGACTGCTCATCCACTCGACCGCTGGTTTCGTCGATGCCGGCTGGGATGGCCAGCTCACGCTCGAGTTGTCGAACGTGGCCAACATGCCGATCACGCTGTATCCAGGCATGAAGATCGGCCAGATCTCCTTCATGCGGATGACCACGCCGGCTGACAACCCTTACGGCTCATCGGCGGTCGGCTCGAAGTATCAGGGCCAAGTCGGCCCCCGCCCCAGTCGCTACTGGGAGAACTTCACCTGAACCTCGCGAACCTGGCGCGTTTTTGGGTGTGGAACTGCCAAAAACGCGCCAAGAACGAGGGGATCAGGGCTCGCGCTCGCCGAGCTCGATGGCCTCGAGCAGGTGCATGGCGATGTCGCCGACCTTCACGGCGTCCTCGTCGAGGCCCTCGCCCTTCACGCCGTCGTCGATCATGATGTAGCAGAACGGGCACGCGGTGGCGATGCGGCTGGCGCCGGTGGCGATCAGCTCCTGGGAGCGTTCGACGTTGATGTTCTTGCCGACGTGCTCCTCCATCCACATGCGGCCGCCGCCCGCGCCACAGCACATGCCCTTGGTGCCGCTGCGTTCGGCCTCGACGATCTGGACGCCGCCGAGCGACCCGATGACGCGCCGGGGGGCCAGGTAGATGTCGTTGTGGCGACCCAGGTAGCACGAGTCGTGGTAGACGAGGCGCTCCTCGAGCCGAGCGGTCGACACGTCGAGCGCGCCCGACTCGATCAGGCGGTCGAGCAGCACGCTGTGGTGCACGACCTCGTAGTGACCGCCGAGCTGCGGGTACTCGTTGGCGAGCGTGTTGAAGCAGTGGGGGCACTGGGTGATGATCTTGCGCACTCCCATCGCCGTCAGCGTCTCGATGTTCTGCGTGGCGAGCATCTGGAAGATGTACTCGTTGCCGGATCGCCGGGCCGGGTCGCCGGTGCAGTTCTCGCTCGGTCCGAGGATGGCGAAGCTCACCCCGGCACGCTGCAGCAGCTTGGCCATCGATTGGGTGACCTTCTTGTTCTTGTCATCGAAGCTGCCGGCGCAGCCGACCCAGTACAGATACTCGGCGGTCATCGGGTCGCCGCCGTCGAGCACCGTGACGCCCTCGAGGTTCTTGGCCCAGTCGGCCCGTTCACCCTGGGCCATGGCCCACGGGTTGCCCTGATTTTCCATGGCCCGATAGGCGTTGCCGAGCTCGGTCGGGAAGTTCGATTCCATGAGCGACAGGTAGCGCCGCATGTCGAGGATCTTGTCGAGGATCTCGATGTTGACCGGGCAGATCTCGTCGCACGCCTTGCACGATGTGCACGCCCATACTTCCTCGGCGGTGATGCGGTCGAAGATGTTGTTGGCCGTGACCACGATGTCGGGGTCGACACCGATCGGCGGTGAGACCGCAGGCGTGCCGGTGCGGGCCATGACCTCGCCGGTCTTGAGCACGATCTCACGTGGGTCGAGCGACTTGCCGGTGGCATGGGCCGGGCACACGCTCGTGCAGCGGCCGCACATGGTGCAGGCATCGGTGTCGAGCAGCTGCTTCCAGGTGAAGTCCTCGATGGTGACAGCGCCGAAGGTCTCGAGCTCGGTCTCCATGAGGTTCGGCATGGGCTTCATGGCGCCCTTGGGCCGGTCGCGGTCGCGCAGGTACATGTTCAGCGGCGAGGTGAACATGTGGCGCAGCATCGTGACCGGCAACATGATCAAGAACGCGACGAACGTGAGGACGTGCCCGATCCACCACGCCTGGTGCCAGCCCGGCAGGTTGTCCGATCCGTCGATGAGGGTGGCGAGCGGATAACCGATCACCGACCACTTCTCGTGCTCGGGAAGCCCGCCGAGCTCCTCGCCCGCGAGCGCGATCCGGAAGGCCTCGGCGCCGAAACCGGTGACCCCGATGGCGAGGAACACGAACAGGATCAGCATGTGCTCGGGCCGGCTCTTGATACGGATCCGGTAGGGGCGAAAGCGACGCGGGCCGTAGCGGCGCACGATCGCCATCAACACGCCGGCGAGGAACATCGCCCCGGCGACGTCGCCGACCAGGCTGTAGCCCTTGTACGTGCCGCCGTGAAGGAACTTGGCGCTCTCGGGGAGCTGGTGGTTGACCTCGAGCGTCGTGGTCACCCCGAGCAGGATGATGAAGCTGAAATAGATCAGCGAGTGCATGATCCCGGCGCCCGGCTCGCGAAGCAGGGTCTGCATGTAGACCCCGGCGCGGAAGTCGCCGAGCCGGCGCTTGGCGTTGCCGGCGGTGAGCCGGCGGTTGTCCGGCCGGCCCCGCTGCCAGTTGCGGACCCGGTGACTGAACAGCACCGCGCCGACGACGAACAGGATCGGCAGCACCGTGTAGAACGCGAGGCGCAGCGCGCTCGGGATGTTGTGGAACGCCTCGCGGGTCTGGTCGCTGTCGTCATGCCACTGGTTGACCGTCGCCGCGATCCCCGACACCACGGTGACGAGAGCGAACGTGACGCCGATGCCGACGACGATGTGATGGGGCCTTATGCGCGAGCGTTTCATAGCGCTCGCAGACTAACCCCTCGGTCGCGCCCGCTCGAAGGTGGGGGGCCTATCGGCTCGCCCGCTCAGGAGTCGAGCTGGGAGCTCAGCTCGCTGTACGGCTCCGTCGTGGTGTTGCCCAACGCCGTGACGGCGCCGATGCACACCATCGCGATGAGGGCGAGCATGAGCGCGTACTCGACAAGGCTTGCGCCTCGTTCGTTCTCCGCCACGCTCGCGTCGGTGATGCGACGCATATTCATGTGGACTCCTAGCGATCAGGTGTGGACCCGGGAGAGGTATCGGCCACACGACCCACGAACTTGAGCCATCCGGATCACGCCGTCCCGGTACGCTGGACACATGAACGACGCCGCGTTGCTCCACGATCTCGAGCCCACAGCAGTGGCGCTCTACGAGCGGCACCTTGCAACTGCTCGTACCTGGTACCCCCACGAGGTCGTCCCTTGGGACATGGCACGCGGATTCGCCGACCACCCGTGGGCCGAGGACCAGTTCCCGCTGCCCGAGGCTGTTCGCAGCGCGCTGTTCGTCAACACGCTCACCGAGGACAACCTGCCCTATTACTTCCAGACCATCGACCGGGTGTTCGGCAGCGACGGAGTGTGGCGGGACTGGTCGCACCGGTGGACCGCCGAGGAGGGCCGGCACGCCACCGCGATGCGCGACTACCTGATGGTGACCCGCGCCATCGACCCGGTCGCCCTCGAGCAGGGTCGCATGGCCCAGATGTCGGGCGGTCACGTGCCGTCACCGACATCGGTCGAGGACGGCTTCGTGTACGTAGCGCTCCAGGAGCTGGCCACGCGGGTCGCCCATCGAAATACCGGCAAGGCGTTGCTCGAACATGCCGACGAGCATCCGGCGGCCCAGTGCGGTTACGACCTGATGGTTCGGGTGGCGACCGACGAGAACTACCACTATCTCTTCTACCGCGACCTCACGACCGCCGCCCTCGAGATCGCTCCGTCGCGCGTGATGGCGGCCCTCGAGCGCCAAGTCCGCAACTTCGAGATGCCCGGCGCAGGAATCCCCGGGTTCAAGCGCCACGCCGACGCCATCGCGCGGGCGGGGGTGTTCGGCCTGGTCGAGCACTACAACAACGTGCTGGTCCCGCTGGTGCACCGCAAGTGGCAAGTCGAGCATGTGCAGGGACTCGACGCTGAAGGAGAGCAGGCCCGCGACCGCCTCGTCGAGCAGGTCGGGCGCATCGGCAAGGTGGCGCGCCGGGTCGCAGAACGGGCGCGTGAAGCGACGGCGCGGGCCGGCGACCGCGCCAAGGACGCCCGGGAGAAAGTGACCGTGCGCGCCCGCGATGCGCGCGGCCGGGCTCTCGATCTGGCCCAATCGCGCCTGGCCAGCTCGGAGCGGCGCGCTGCTGGTCAGCCGCCGGCCTGGCGGGCGACGGCGTCGGCCGCGGCCCGGGCCGCCTCGGGGTCGAGCGACCGTTCGAGCACGCCTTTGGATTCGAGCGGCGAAAAGTCGTCCCCCAGGTCATAGACCAACGGCTCGCCGGTTGGGATGTTGAGCTCGACGATGTCCTCTTCGGCGATGTGGTCGAGGTGCTTGCACAGGGCCCGCAGGCTGTTGCCGTGAGCGGCCACGAGCACCGTCGATCCGCCGCGTAGGTCCGGCACGATGGCGTCGTACCAATACGGCAACAGCCGGTCGACCACGTCTTTGAGGCATTCGGCTACGGGCACGAGTTCGCGCGGCAGCGACGCGTACGCGGGGTCGCGATTGGGGTTGTACGGGTTGTCATCGCTGATCGGCGGGGGCGGCGTGGCGTACCCGCGGCGCCAGGCGGTGAGTTGCTCGGCTCCGTGACGGGCGAGCGTTGCGGCCTTGTCGAGGCCGGTGAGGTCGCCGTAGTGCCGTTCGTTCAACCGCCAGCTGCGCCGCACTGGAATCCAGGCTCGGCCGAGGCCATCGAGAGTGAGGTTGGCCGTTCTGATCGCCCGGCGCTGGAGTGACGTGTGGACGACGTCGGGAGAGACGCCGGCTCCGGCGAGCAGGTCGGCGGCGCGCCGGGCCTCGGCTTCGCCCCGTTCGGTGAGGTCGCAGTCATACCACCCCGTGAACTGGTTGGACCGGTTCCACTGGCTTTCACCGTGGCGAAGGAGGATCAACGTCGGCACTGGGGCAGGGTGGCCGAGCGGCCGCCGAAACGCAAGCGTCGAAGCGCCAGTCGGTCGTGACGACTGTCACCTAGCGCAAACGATGTAGGAAAGTTGTGTGTACACGACTCAACTTCTTACACTCCGTGGGAGCAGTACCGATAGAAGCGTGCGGGAACGCTCGCGAGACCCAACCCGACCGGCAGTCGACAACAATCTGACCGGTCGGTACCCACAAAGCAGCGAGGAGCAGCTATGCCCAAAGCCGTTGGTATCGATCTCGGTACCACCAACTCGGTCGTCTCGGTGCTCGAAGGCGGAGACCCCGTCGTCATCCCCAACGCCGAGGGATCGCGCACGACGCCGTCGGTGGTGGCCTTCGCCAAGAACGGTGAGGTGCTGGTTGGCGAGGTGGCCAAGCGCCAGGCCATCACCAACCCCGACCGGACGATCCGGTCGGTCAAGCGCCACATGGGATCGACGTGGAGCATCGACATCGACGGCAAGGACTACGCACCTCAGGAGATCTCGGCGCGCGTGCTGATGAAGCTGAAGCGCGACGCCGAGGCGTACCTCGGTGACACGGTCACCCAGGCGGTCATCACCGTGCCGGCCTACTTCGACGACGCCCAGCGCACCGCCACCAAAGAAGCTGGTCAGATCGCGGGCCTCGAGGTGCTCCGCATCATCAACGAGCCGACCTCGGCCGCCCTCGCGTACGGCCTCGACAAGGAAGGTGCGGACCAGACCATCCTCGTGTTCGACCTCGGCGGCGGCACCTTCGACGTGTCGGTGCTCGAGATCGGCGACGGTGTTTTCGAGGTCAAGTCGACCCATGGCGACACCTACCTCGGCGGCGACGACTGGGACGAGGCGGTGATGAACTGGCTCGTCGAGTCGTTCAAGAACGACCACGGTGTCGATCTGTCGACCGACAAGATGGCCGTACAGCGCCTGAAGGAGTCGGCCGAGGAGGCCAAGAAGGAGCTGTCCCAGGTCCAGGAGACCCAGATCAACCTGCCGTTCATCACCGCGACCAGCTCCGGCCCGCTGCATCTCGACTACAAGCTCAGTCGTTCGAAGTTCCAGGATCTCACCCGCGATCTGCTCGAGCGGTTGCGTAAGCCGTTCGAGCAGGCGATCAGCGACGCGGGCTTGACCAAGGGCCAGCTCGACCACGTGATCCTCGTCGGCGGCTCCACCCGAATGCCCGCAGTGGTCGACCTCGTCAAGGACCTGACCGGCAAGGACGCCAACAAGACGGTCAACCCTGACGAGGTCGTGGCCGTCGGCGCCGCAGTCCAGGCTGGCGTGCTCAAGGGAGAGGTGAAAGACGTCCTCCTGCTCGACGTGACGCCGCTGTCTCTCGGCATCGAGACCAAGGGCGGCGTCATGACCCGCCTGATCGAACGCAACACCACCATCCCGACACGTCGCACCGAGGTGTTCACCACGGCCGAGGACCACCAGCCGTCCGTCGAGATCCATGTGCTCCAGGGCGAGCGCGAGATGTCGCAGTACAACAAGACACTTGGCAAATTCCAGCTCGTAGATCTCCCGCCGGCGCCTCGTGGCGTGCCCCAGATCGAGGTCACCTTCGATATCGACGCCAACGGCATCGTGCACGTCTCGGCCAAGGACCGGGCGACGAGCAAGGAGCAGTCGATGACGATCACCGGGCAGTCGTCGCTCTCCAAGGATGACATCTCTCGGATGATGAAGGACGCTGAGTCCCACGCCGAGGACGATCGCCGGCGCCGCGACGAGGCCGAGACCCGCAACAACGCCGACACGCTCGTGTACCAGACCGAGAAGCTGCTGAAGGACCAGGGCGACAAGCTGCCCGACGCCGAGCGGGCCGACGTCGAGGCCAAGGTCGCGGGACTCAAACGGGCGCTCGAGGGCACCGACGCCGAGGCGATCAAGGACGCCACCGATGGGCTCATGTCCGCGAGCCAGGACTTCGCCCAGCGACTCTACGACGCCGCGTCGGCCGCCGGCCCGGCCGCCGGCTCATCCGCGCCGACCGACGACGACGTTGTCGACGCTGAGATAGTAGACGACGACGCCTCATGACCACGCCGCCTGAGGGAGACGACAGCGGCGCGACCGCCGGTTCCCCGGGCGGCCCGCTCGACGCTCGGCGTCTGAACTTCGAGCGGCTGCGCGACATGCGCCGCGGCCTCGAGGCCCTCGACGCCTCGATGGCTGCGACCGGCGAGGGCGCGGCCGAGGCCGATGACGATCTCGACTACGGCGACGGCATTCCGTGGCCCGAGGACCGCGACGCGCCTGGCGCTCCTCTGCTCGCCGATGCGCTCGTGATCGGGTGGTCGCTCGCGGACATCGACCGGCTGAAGGCCGAGCGCGACTCGTTCCTCGGCGACCTCCAGCGCGTCGGGGCCGAGTTCGCCAATTACCGGCGTCAGGCTGACCGGCGCATCGAGGAGGCCGCCGAGCGAAAGCTCATCCAGCTCGTCGAGAAGGTGCTGCCCGCCCTCGACGCGCTCGATTCGGCGGTGCTCCAAGGCAACGTCGAGGTCGACCCGATCCGCGTCGTCCTGCTATCCGCGCTCGAGAAGGACGGGCTGGAGAAACTCGTTCCCCTCGACGAGCCATTCGACCCGACGCGACACGATGCCGTCATGCGCGAGGACGGCGGCGACGACGCCGAGATCGTCGTCGTCGATGTCTTGCGGGCCGGGTACCTGTGGCGCGGTCAGGTCGTCAGGGCGGCCATGGTCAAGGTCCGAGGCTGATCACGCGATGGCGCCCCAGCGTGAGTGGTTCGAGAAGGACTATTACAAGGTCCTCGGGGTGGCCTCGGATGCCACCGCCAAGGATGTGACGCGAGCGTACCGAAAGCTGGCGCGCCAGCTTCACCCCGACGCCAACCCCGACAATCCGGGCGCCGAGGACCGGTTCAAGGACGTCTCGGCGGCGTATGACGTGCTCGGCGACGAGACCAAACGCCGCGAGTACGACGACGTCCGCCGCTTGGGGCCGATGGCCGGTGGCGCCGGCGCCGGACCGGGCGGGTTCAGGTTCGATGCCAGTGATCTCGGTGATCTCGGTGGGCTGTTCGGCAACCTGTTCGGCCAGTCGGGCGGCCGGGCCGGTCGCTCGCCGGGACCGAGGCGCGGCGCCGACCTCGAGGCCGACCTGCGACTGTCCTTCACCGATGCGGTGAACGGTGTCACCACGTCGGTTCACCTGGTCGGCGACGCGGGCTGCGAGGCGTGTCGTGGTACTGGCGCCCGAGCCGGGACCCGTCCATCGCCGTGTGGCCAATGTGGCGGGGCCGGCGTCGTCAACGACAACCAGGGGCTGTTCTCGTTCAGTCGCCCGTGCCCGGCCTGCGGTGGGCACGGCCAGGTGATCGGCGATCCGTGCCCGTCGTGCCGGGGCTCCGGGATCGAGCGCCGGCCCCGTGAAGTCAAGGTGCGGATCCCTGCAGGCGTCGACGACGGCCAGCAGATCAAGATCAAGGGCAAGGGCAGCCCGGGGTCGGCCGGAGGCCCGCCGGGAGACCTGTATGTCCATGTCGGTGTGGCGCCCCACAGCCTCTTCGAGCGCCGCGGTCTCGATGTGGTACTCCACGTGCCGATCACGTTCGCCGAGGCGGCGCTCGGCGCGGACATCAAGGTGCCCACGCTCGAGGGTGATCCCGTCACGGTCCGGATACCAGCGGGAACGCGACCGGGCCGAACGTTCCGTGTCCGCGGCCGTGGCGTCGCGACGCCTCGCAAGACCGGCGACCTGCTCGCGACGGTCGACCTCGTCGTTCCCCAGGATCTCTCCGACGACGAGCGAGCGGCGATCGAGCAACTCGCCGCAGCGGACCACCGCTCACCCCGCGAGCACCTCGGTGTCTGATCAGTCCTCGCGGCATGTGGACAGCAGGAGGTAGCCCGATGACCGACCGTCGTGCTGTGTATGTCATCTCCGTGGCCGCCGAGCTCGCCGGCGTCCATCCCCAGACGCTGCGCATCTACGAGCGCAAGGGCTTGCTGGAACCGGCACGAACTGGGGGCGGCAGCCGTCGCTACAGCGAGGCCGACCTGGCCCAGCTCGTCCGCATCCAGGAGCTGACGAACGGGGGTCTGAACCTGGCGGGCGTAAAGCGGGTCCTCGAACTCGAGGCCCAGGTACGCTTGCTCGAGGACGAACTGTCGTCGACCCGCCAGGCGGCACGCCAGCAGGTGGAGGACACGCACCGCCGGTATCGCCGCGACCTCGTCCCACTGAAGCAGGCCGTGACGTTGTATCGCCAGCCTCGGTGAGCCCGGAGGCGAGGGAATCACCGTCGATATCTCAGCGTTAGCGCATCAGAGAAGTTGACTGAGACGCTGTCAACTACCACGAGGAGAATTACGCGTGAGCCTCGATCCGAACCGCTTCACCCGCAAGATCCAAGAAGCGCTGTCGGCTGCCGTGTCCGCGGCGACCGAGGCCAACAATCCCGAGGTCGGCGTCGACCACCTGCTGGTCGCCCTCCTCGGCCAGGCCGACGGGACGGCGCTGCCCTTCCTCCAGAAGGCCGGCGTATCACCGGCCGAGGTGCGCAACCGGGCTCTGAAGGCCCTGGCCGCGATGCCACGAGCTTTCGGTGGGAGGGAACCGCAGTTCTCGCGCGATCTGGTCACGGCGTTGGAGCTCGCCGAGGTCGAGCAGGCCCAGATGGGCGACGATTATCTCTCGACCGAGCATCTGCTGCTCGGGCTGGCCGGGACGCTCGGCGTCGATCGAGCGATCCTGCTGAACGCGGTCAAAGAGGTGCGGGGATCGCATCGGGTCACCAACCCTGAACCCGAAGCGACGTTCCAGGCCCTCGAGCGATATGGCCGGGACCTCACGGCCGAGGCTCGACGCCAGAAGCTCGACCCGGTCATCGGTCGCGACGACGAGATCCGCCGGGTGATCCAGGTCCTGTCTCGACGCACGAAGAACAACCCGGTGCTCATCGGCGAGCCCGGCGTAGGGAAGACGGCGATCGTCGAAGGTTTGGCCAATCGCATCGTCGAGGGCGATGTGCCCGAGTCGCTGCGCAACAAGCGGCTGATCAGCCTCGACATGGCGTCGATGGTCGCCGGAGCGAAGTATCGGGGCGAGTTCGAGGAGCGGCTCAAGGCAGTCCTGAAGGAGATCGCCGACTCCGAGGGCGAGGTCATCACGTTCATCGACGAGATGCACACCGTCGTGGGCGCCGGGGGTGGTGCCGAGGGGGCCATGGACGCCGGCAACATGCTCAAGCCGATGCTCGCCCGCGGCCAGCTGAGGATGATCGGCGCAACCACCCTCGACGAGTTCCGCAAGTACGTCGAAAAGGACCCTGCGCTCGAACGCCGATTCCAGCAGGTGTACGTCCACCCGCCGTCGACCGACGCCACCGTCGCCATCCTCCGGGGACTGAAGGAGCGCTACGAGGTGCACCACGGTGTGCGGATCCAAGATGCTGCCCTCGTGGCGGCCGCGGTCCTGTCGGATCGCTACGTCACCGGCCGTTTTCTGCCCGACAAGGCCATCGACTTGATCGACGAGGCCGCGAGCAAACTCCGCATCGAGATCGATTCCGTTCCGACCGAGATCGACGTCGTCGACCGTCGCGTGCGTCAGCTCGAGATCGAGCGGGTGGCCCTCGCCGGGACACCTGGCGAGCGGCTCGATGCGATCGACGAGGAGCTGGCCAATCTTCGCGAGGACCTGGCGGGGCTGACCGCCAGGTGGCAGTCCGAGAAGGACCAGATCCAGAGCATCCGGGCCCTGAAGGAGCGGTTGGAGCAGCTCCGGCTCGAAGTCGACAGGGCGACCGATCTCGAGCGGGCGGCCGAGATCCGATTCGGCCAGATTCCCGACCTGGAACGCCAGATCGACGAGGCGTCGGGTCGCCTCGACGACCTTCAATCCACTGGCAAGATGCTGAAGGAGGAGGTCGACGAGGAGGACATCGCCGAGGTGGTGTCGGCCTGGACGGGCGTCCCCGTGTCGCGGTTACTCGAGAGCGAGATGCGAAAGCTGGTCCGCCTCGAAGAGGTCCTCCACCAGCGCGTGATCGGTCAGGACGAGGCAGTTCGTGTCGTCGCCAATGCTGTCCGCCGCGCTCGCGCCGGGCTGAGCGACCCCAATCGGCCGATCGGGAGCTTCCTCTTCCTCGGACCGACCGGCGTCGGCAAGACCGAACTGGCCCGTACCCTCGCCGACTTCTTGTTCGACGACGAGCGGGCGATGATCCGGATCGACATGTCCGAGTACATGGAGAAGCACAGCGTCAGTCGTCTGATCGGCGCTCCTCCCGGCTACGTCGGGTACGACCAGGGGGGTCAGCTCACCGAGGCGGTGCGCCGCCGGCCCTACGCCGTGGTGTTGCTCGACGAGGTCGAGAAGGCGCATCCCGACGTGTTCGGTGTGTTGTTGCAGTTGCTCGACGACGGGCGCCTCACCGATGGTCAAGGACGCACGGTGGATTTCTCCAACGTGGTGTTGATCATGACCTCGAATCTCCCAGGCGATCCGATGCAGTTCTTCCGGCCCGAGTTTGTCAACCGGATCGACGACATCGTCCGGTTCCGAGCGTTGGAACGTGCCGATCTGCGCCGGATCGTGGACATCTTGGTCCGCCAGCTGGCCGTCCGCTTGAGCGAGCGCCGGATCGCGTTGCGGCTAGATGACGATGTGCTCGACCACCTCGCGAGCGCCGGGTACGATCCGGCATTCGGCGCCCGGCCCCTCCGGCGTCTGATCCAACGGGAGCTGGCCGACCGGGTGGCGCTGGCGATCCTCGACGGACGCGTCCGCGACGGGGACACCCTCACGGTGTCGCTTCGCGACGGTGAGGTCACGCTCGCGGCCTGACAAGAAAGCGTGCGGCTCGGAACATGAGTCGATCGGCTAGTAGCGACGGGCCGTATCGCTCATGCGCCAGCGGTGGTACCGGCGGCTATCGTCGTCGCTTGCAGCGAACCATCCGCCAACTGGGTACACACGGACCCTAACCTCCCACCGGATTGCGAGACGTGGGCGACGGTTCGTGTGTGACGCACGTGGGCTTGCAGTACCGAACCGAGGAGCACCGACATGGCAGGCATCAAGCAACGACGAGCGACACGGCTTATCGGGGCGGCGCTCGCGGTTGGGTTGGGCACGGCCGGCGTGCTGATGTCCAGTGCTGCCGCCGAACCCACCACCGTGACGTGCAACGGCTCGAGTTCTTTCGTGCTGCCGCACGAGGCGACCTACTTCGACTCGTTCCTGCCCATCCTGCGGGCCGACCCGCCTTGGACGACCAGCACCCACGATCTTGCCGCACCAATCCCCGCGGGGACCTACCAGCTCGACGCCGTCAGCTACGACGGCTACCCGGGGCGTCGATTGACGACCTGGCAGAACAAGGAGATCTGGTACGTCGAGTTCCAGAACGCGAGTGGCGTTTCCCTAGGGGTCAGCGGTCTGACCCAAGACGTTCCCGAGCTGGCCGACGCCGACGAGGCGACCTGGGCTGGGAGTATCGGCTCCGTCACGCTGAGCGAACCCGCGACCCGACTGGTCATGCGCCATGGCGCTCAGGACGAGCCCCAGCTGATCCACTCCGTCAAGCCCGTCTGCGTCGGATGGACTCCGGTGATGGACGAGTCGACGACGACGACCACCACCACGACCGCGCCGCCGACCACCGCGCCACCCCAGGCCACGACGGTTCCCGGGGTTGGGTCCTCCACCAGCACCACGCAGCCTCCGGTCAGCCAGACCACGGTGCCGGCTCAGGTCCTGAGCACGAACGCCCCGACGCCGATATCGCCGGCCGCCCAGCCAGTGCCCGCACGGCCCACGTTCACCGGCTGACGTTTCGACCTCATGGTCTCGTCGAGGAGCATACGCCGATAGGCGCATGCGACCCAGCAGCACCGTGTCTGGTCGCCTTGCGCAGCAGGCGACGCCGACCGCTCGGTCGCGACAACCTCCCCTATCAGCGCACGTTCGAAGGCCCTATGCTCGCCGGGTCCCGACCGAGGAGCCGTGTTCATGTCAGGCATAGTCGTCGTCGGCGCGCAGTGGGGTGATGAAGGCAAGGGCAGGTTCACCGATCTGCTGGCCGCGGACATGGATCTGGTGGTCCGGTACCAAGGGGGCCACAACGCCGGGCACCGGATCGTCGTAGGCGACGAGTCCTTTGCGCTGCAATTGGTGCCCAGTGGGGTGTTGTATCCACACATCACACCGGTGATCGGCAATGGCGTGGTCGTCGATCCTCGGGTGCTGTTGGCCGAGATGGATCACCTCGAGGCTCGGGGGATCAGCTGTGACCGGCTCCGGGTAAGCGGAAATGCCCACCTCATCTTCCCGTACCACCAGCAGCTCGACGCGCTCCACGAGCGGCATCTCGGAAAGAACCAGATCGGCACCACTAAGCGTGGTATCGGACCGGCCTACGCCGACAAGGCGATGCGAGTGGGTCTTCGCGTGCAGGATCTGCTCGATCCGAAGATCTTTCGAGAAAAGCTCGGTGTCGCCCTCGGTCACGTCAACAAAGTGTTGACGCGGGTGTACAACCGCCTCCCCGTCGATGCCGGGGCCATCTGCGACGAGTACCTCGATGTCTGTCGCCCGCGGCTCGAGCCCTACATCGCCGACACCGTCGGACTCGTCCACGATGCCCTGGAGGATGGCCGGCAGGTCCTGTTCGAAGGGGCGCAAGCCACCTTCCTCGATCTCGACCACGGCACCTATCCGTTCGTCACCTCGTCCAACCCGGTCGCGGGGGGCGCTTGCACCGGCGCCGGCGTCGGGCCCCGACACATCGGCCGCATCATCGGAGTGGCCAAGGCCTACGTGACCAGGGTCGGGTCAGGTCCGTTCCCCACCGAGTTGCACGACGAGATCGGCGACCATCTCGTCGACGTCGGCCACGAGTACGGCACCAACACCGGACGCCGGCGCCGCACGGGCTGGCTCGACACCGTGATGCTGCGCCACGCGGTGCGGCTCAACTCGCTCACCGAGTTGGCGATCACCAAGCTAGACGTGCTCGACGAACTGGCGACTTTGCGCGTGTGCGTCGCCTACGAGCACGACGGTCACCATCACCGCCACCTGCCCTATCACCAGAGCGTCGTGCACGAGGCCCGGCCGGCCTACGAGGAGTTGCCCGGATGGGGTGAGAGTCTGGCCCAATGCACCCGGCGAGAGGACCTGCCGAGCGCGGCGAGCGACTACCTCGACTTCATTCAGGAGCAGGTCGGCGTGCCGATCAATCTGGTCGGCGTCGGTCCCGAGCGCGGTCAGGTCCTCGACTTCGCGCGATGAGGTCTGGGGGCGCGCAACCCCCAGCGGAGACGATGAGCGAAGCGGAGCGAGCGAGTGCGGCCGTGGGAGCGCAGCTCCCCGGGTGCCGATGGGGTCTGGGGGCGCGCAGCCCCCAGCGGAGACGATGAGCGAAGCGGAGCGAGCGAGTGCGGCCGTGGGAGCGCAGCTCCCCGGGTGCCGATGGGGTCTGGGGG
>CAYMJU010000051.1:0-3548 GCA_964390555.1 uncultured Acidimicrobiales bacterium
AGCGGCGTCGCGCTCATGACCAAAGCCATCGCTAAGACCTACGGGCCCCAGGGCATCCGGGCCAACTGCGTCGCGCCCGGTGCCATCGAGACCGAAGCGCTCGCCGCCATGCGAACCCACATCGCCGCCGCCAAGGGCATACCCCACGACCAGGCGCTCGAGCGGGTCATGGTCGAAGACTGGGGCATGACCGTCGCCCTCGGCCGGCCCGGCCGCCCCAACGAGGTCGGCGAGCTCATGGCGTTCTTGTTGTCACCGCGTGCCGGCTACCTCACCGGCGCCCTCATCAACATCGACGGCGGCACGGACTTCTAGTCAGGCTCACTCCCGCTGCGCTCGCGCCGTCAGGCCCAGGCGGACATGACGTCTTGGGCGGTGGTGATCGTGCTCACCAACGAGAGCGAGTTGTCGATGACGGCTTGGGCGTACTCGTCGGGCACGCCGGCCACGCAGTCACGCGGCAACACCACCTGGTAGCCGCGGTCGAGGGCTCCGAGCACCATGCCGGTGACGCCCAGGTTCACCGACACGCCGGTGGCGATCACGGTGGTCACGCCGAGGTTGCGCAGGATCTGGTCGAGCGCAGTCGATGTGAACGGGGTCATGCCGTGCAGGCGGCCGACCACGATGTCCTCGGGTTGCACGTCGAGCTCGGGCACGAGCGCCGCCGTTGGGCTGCCGATGGTCATCTGCCGAACGCCGGTCGCGGCGGTCTGTTTCTCCGAGAGCGCGAAGATCTTGCAGTTGGCGATGAACCCCGCTCCGTCTGGACGGTTCTCGACGGTGTTGTGAACCACCCGGACCCCGGCCGCCCGAGCCGCCGAGCACAGTGCGCCGAGGCGCGGCAACATGCCCTGCTCACGGCACTGGTCGACCAACGCCGGCAACAGCGCACCGTCGCCGACGACGCCGACTTGGACCTCCATCGTCAACAGTGCCGTGTGGGCCGGATCCACCAGCTGTGTCAGCCGTGCTCGCGCCTTGTCGTTTTGATCGCTCACCGCATCCCCCTCGCGTCGGCGCCGAAGCTAGCGGCTAGAACGACCACGGGTAGGCACACGTTGTCGCCTCCGGCCGATCCCGCCAGCTAACTGGAACTGGGTGGGTCGTCAGGGCCACAGACCCCTGACGCCCCACCCAGTTCGGTGGGACGCGCCGGCCGGGTCGCCCGCGCCGCCTGCTCAACGTGCTGGCCGAGCGGGTGCTCGGATTGCCGAGGGGCTGAAGGCGCCGCACGAGACATCGGACGACCGGCGAACTACGATTCTGACACCAGCGTCAACTGACGAGAGCCGAGCAACGGAGCGTTCCATGAAGGCCGATGAGTTCATCCTGGTGAGCGTCGATGACCACGTCATCGAGCCGCCGACCATGTTCGACGCCCACATCACCGAGAAGTACCGCGACCAGGCGCCGCGGGTGCTCGAGGATGACAACGGTGGCCAGTACTGGCTCTACGAAGGCCAACGGGCCCAGAACATGGGCCTCAACGCCGTCGCCGGGTGCCCGCCCGAAGAGTACGGTCTCAGCCCCACCCGGTACGACCAGATGCGGCCGGGCAGCTACGACGTGCACGAGCGGGTGCGCGACATGAACGCCAACGGCGTGCTGGCGTCGATGAACTTCCCGACGTTCCCGCACTTCTGTGGCCAGCTGTTCTCGAGGTCCAAGGACAAGGACCTCGGCCTCGCCGTCATCCAGGCGTACAACGACTGGCACATCGACGAGTGGGCGGGCTCGTACCCCGACCGGTTCATCCCCATGACGATCATGCCGCTGTGGGACCCCCAGCTCATGGCCGACGAGATCCGCCGCACCGCGGCCAAGGGCTGCCACTCCGTCACCTTTTCGGAGAACCCCGAAAAGCTCGGCTACCCCGGCCTGCACGGCGACCACTGGGATCCGTTCTGGAAGGCCTGCGTCGATACCGGCACGGTGGTGTGCATGCACATCGGATCGTCGTCGTCGATGACCGTGACGTCACTCGACGCCCCCGCCGACGTGAGCATCGCCATCACGCCCATGAACTCGTTCCTCGCCCTGAACGACCTCATGTGGACGCCGGTGTTCAAGAAGTTCCCCGGCATCTTGATCGCCCTGTCCGAGGGCGGGGTCGGGTGGATTCCCTACGCCCTCGAGCGCATGGACTACACCTACGAGCATCATCACGCCTGGACCGGCGCCGACTTCGGCGGCGAGAAGCCGAGCGACATCTTCCGGCGCAACTTCTCGACGTGTTTCATCGACGACGAGGTCGGCATCCGCATCCGCGACATGGTGGGGATCGACATGATGACCTGGGAGTGCGACTACCCGCACTCCGACAGCACCTGGCCCGGGTCACCCGAGCTGTTGGAGAAGCGTTTCGCCGGCGTGCCCGATGCCGAGGTGAACAAGCTCACGCACGAGAACGCCATTCGGATCTACCAGTTCGACCCCTACCCGGTCCGCCCGAAGGACAGGTGCACGGTCGGCGCGCTGCGGGCCGAGAGCCCCGATGTCGACATCAGCATCCGCAGCATGGGCCGCATCAAGGGCACCGCGTTCACCGCCCGCGAGCTGGCCGCCCTGGCCTCGCGCGACACCTGACCGAGCTGCCTGCTCCCAACCGCCTCAGTCCCAACCGAACTCAGGGTCGCGCTTCTCCAGGTACGCGAGGCGGGCCTCGGACGCGTCGGCGAAGCGGTTCACCCGCACCGTGTAGTCCTGCTCCAATCGGTAGCCGTCGAG
This sequence comes from uncultured Acidimicrobiales bacterium, assembly GCA_964390555.1. GTDB lineage: Bacteria > Actinomycetota > Acidimicrobiia > Acidimicrobiales > SHLQ01 > CAVTWS01. The sequence goes on from CAYMJU010000051.1 coordinate 2,731, forward strand.
CAGGTTCAGGTGCTCGACCCGGTCGGCGGATTCCTTGGCCAGGCGCACCGCGATCGGACTCTTGGCCGCGATCGGCTCGGCGATCGAGCGCGCGGCGTCGAGGAGTTCGGCCGCGGGCACCACCGCTTCGACCGCGCCGAGTCGGTACAGCTCGGCGGCCGGCACCCGCTCGCCGGTGAGGAGCATGCGCTTGGCCTTGAACGGCCCGACCAGGCGCTGGGCGTGGCGGACGCCCCCGAGCACGCCGACGTTGATCTCGGTGAGGGCGAACACCGCGGAGTCGGCCGCCACCACCAGGTCGCACGACCCGACCAGCGCCACGCCGGCCCCGATAGCCGGGCCGTTGACGGCGGCGATCACCGGCACCCCACAGGCGCGGATGCCGAAGAAGCAGCGCCGCACCACCCGGCCCGAATCGACCTGGTCGGCCGGGTCCCCCTTGGGCCCGCCGTCCTCGCGCCGCCCGTCGGGCCGGTGACGGCGGGGCGAATCCTGGAGGTCGACGCCGCCGCAGAACACGTGGCCGCCACCGGTGAAGATGGCGACGCTCGCGTCGCGTGAGTGCGTCAGCCCCTCGAACGCCTCGGCCAACTCGACGAACGTGTCGTAGTCGAGGGCGTTCACCGGCGGCCGATGCAACGTGACGACCGCGATGCGGTCCTCGATCTCGACACTCACGTTGGCCATCGTCACTCCTGTGTGTCCGCACCATCGACCCGCCCGGTCGCCCGGCCGGCCCACCGCGTAGGGAACTTGACATTAGAGGGCGAGCCGATAGGCGAGCCCTCCAATGTGACAGTGGCATGTCTCGACTGCGC
>CAYMJU010000052.1:0-7972 GCA_964390555.1 uncultured Acidimicrobiales bacterium
GACCGCGCGATTCGCCGACAGCGACGCGTCCACGTTCTGCGTCTCGGCCGAATCCATCGCCGCAAGCGGCAATGCTCGAACCCGCGCCGTGATGCCAGTACACCTGTATGGGCTGGCGCCCGATATCGCTCGCATCTCGGCCGATGCAGATGACCGGGGATGGGCCGTGATCGAAGACGCGGCGCAGGCGCACGGTGCGCGCACGGGCGGCCGACAAGCCGGCAGCTTCGGTATCGGGTGCTTTTCGCTCTACGGCACGAAGAACGTGACAACGGGCGAGGGCGGGGTCATCACACTCGACGACGACACCCTCGCAGAGCGGATGCGAGTGTTGCGCAACCAGGGCATGCGGCAGCGGTACGACTACGTAGTTCCGGGGCACAACTATCGGATGACCGACCTCCAGGCCGCCGTCGGCATCCCACAGATGGCCCGCCTGGCCCGGATCAACGCTTCCCGACAGGCCAACGCGGCAGCGCTCAGCTCGGGTCTGGAAGGCGTGCCCGGACTGATCTCGCCGAGCGCACCGTCGGGCTGTGAGCACGTGTGGCACCAGTACACCGTTCGCGTGACAGGTGATGCTCGCCTCACCCGCGACGAGCTGCTCGACGAGCTCCCGCGCCGCGGCGTCGGCTGCGGTGTCTACTACCCGCGGCTGGTTCACGATTACGACTGCTACCGCGATCATCCCAGGGTGATCATCGACGAGACGCCCGTTGCCGCCCGAGTCACCGAGGAGGTCCTGTCGCTACCGGTACACCCAGCGCTGTCCGCGGCTGACCTCGACCAGATAATCGACACCGTACGGGACCTCCTCGGTGACTGATATCGCAGTTCTCGGAGCGGGAGTGATGGGGACGAATCACGCCCGCGTCGCTTCGACCATGAGGGAGCTACGTCTCGCTCAGGTCATCGATGCCGATGCGGAGCGTGCTGGCCGGCTTGCAGCGTCGATCGGCGTCGCGGCGGGAACCGCAATCGACGATCTTCTGCCGTCGATCGAGGCTGTGATCATCGCATTGCCCAACGAGATGCACGCGCCGGTCGGCGTGCCGTTACTCGAGCGCGGGATCCACGTACTCGTCGAGAAACCCATCGCGTCGACCCTCGAGGAGGCCGACGCGTTGATCCGGGCGGCGGAGCGGGGGGGTGCAGTCCTCATGGTCGGCCACATCGAACGATTCAACGCAGCGGTGCGCGAGCTCCCGAACCTTCTCGACGGGCTTCACCATGTCCGCGCAACGCGGATAAGCCCGTATTCGCCGCGGATAGCCGACGGCGTCGTCCTCGACCTCATGATCCACGACCTCGACGTCGTGAGCTGGCTCGTAGGTGCTCCGGTCGCCTCGGTGCACGCCATCCGGCGCCGCGATCGTTCACGCACCGAGGATCTGGCTTCGGCGCTGCTCGAGTTCGAGAACGGTGTGACGGCGGACATCGTCGCGAGCCGACTCGGACAACAAAAGATCCGTGAGATCCAGCTCACCCAGCGCGACACGTTCGTCGTGGCGGACCTCATCCGCCAGGATGTGACCCTGCACCGGGTGCAACACTCCGAGTTCCTCGAGGAGCACGGGATGCGCTACCGCCAGAGCGGGGTCATCGAGATCCCGTTCCTCGACCGTCGCGGAGAACCGCTCCAGGCCGAGTTGACCGAGTTCGCCCGCGCCATCAACGAACATGACGTGCCACTGGTCACGGGTGCTGACGGCCGGCGGGCTCTCGAGCTCGTCGCGCGAGTGCTGGAGGCGTAAGTCGTGTATCGCGGGCGAGTCATCGCCGCAGTTGTCCCGGCCTATAAGGAGGAGCGCCACATCGCGCAGGTCATCGATACGATGCCCGACTCGGTCGATCACATCATCGTCGTCGATGACTGCAGCCCTGACGCCACATCCGAGCGGGCGGCTGCGACACAGAACCAACGGCTCACGCTCATCCGCCACGAAGAGAACCAGGGCGTCGGTGGCGCGATCCTCACCGGACACGCAAAGGCTCTCGAGTTGGGCGCCGACATCGACGTGGTGTTCGCAGGTGACGGGCAAATGGACCCCGCGTACCTGCCTAGTCTCCTTGACCCGATCGTCGATAAGGGTTACGGCTTCACCAAGGCGAACCGCTTCTACTCGATGTCATCGTTCAAGGGCATGCCGAGACATCGGGTCGTAGGTAACGTGATCCTTTCGTTCCTCACGAAGCTCGCGAGCGGCTACTGGCACCTGTTCGACCCGCAGAACGGCTATACGGCCATTACCGCCGACACCTTGAGGCGACTCGACTTCGATCGAATCGCCAGGCGGTACGAGTTCGAGAACGATCTCTTGATCAACCTCAACATCCTCGACGTGCGAGCTCTTGACGTACCGATACCTGCCTACTACGCGTTCGAGACTTCGACGATCCGCCTGGGCAAGGTCGTTCCCGCGATATCGAGATTGTTGTTCAGGAGCTTCTTCAAGCGACTCGTCTGGAAACATGTCCTCCGATCGTTCTCTCCGGTCGCCCTCTTCTTCTTCTGCGGAATGGGCTTGCTGGTTTGGAGCGCGGTGTTCGGCGCGTGGGTCATCGCTCAGACCCTCGGCGACGACGCCGCCTCCACCGGCACGGTCCTCCTCGCCGTCGCTCCGTTCCTGATCGGCGTCCAACTCGTCTTGACGGCGCTCACCTTGGACATCCAGGACTCGCGCGCCCTAACGTCGCCCGGCGACGCGCCCACGACACCGGTCCGTACCGAGACCCCGTAGTCGGACCTCCGTCGGGTTCGCGGCGGACAGCACGGGCTCGGGTATCATGGCGGCGCCATGGTCGGGGTCAGTAGTGACGCATCACCGCGCGACCCGATCGAGACCGTGACCCTCGACCTGGTCGTGCCCGTCTACAACGAGATCGAATGTCTCGATGAGCTGATCCGTCGTTTGGCCGAGCTCCGTACCTCGACTGACGAGACAGGGATTCGGCTTCGAGCGATCCTGGTCGACGACGGCAGCACCGATGGTTCCGAGCTGCGAGTCAATGAGATCGCCGAGCGCGAGGACTGGGTGATCGCCCTGCGGCTGGCGCGAAACTTCGGTCATCAAGCCGCCGTGACCGCCGGGATCGACGCGTCTGCTGCCGACTACGTCGCGGTGATCGACGCCGACCTCCAAGACCCACCCGAGCTCCTTCCGGCGATGCTGCACCAGCTCCGCACCGAGGAGCTCCACGTCGTCTACGGCACTCGTTCCAACAGGCCCGGCGACTCGTGGTTCAAGAAGGCCACCGCGAATGGTTTCTACCGAGGGTTGCGGTCCGCCTCGGGCCTTGACGTTCCGATCGACACCGGCGACTTCCGCGTGATGGACCGCTCTGTCGTCGAAGCGCTGCGAAGGTTGCCTGAACACCACCGCATGATGCGGGCGCTGATCCCCTGGTTGGGCTATCGCTCGGGTGGCTTCACCTATACGCGCGACGAACGTTTCGCGGGCCAGACGAAGTATCCGCTGCGAAAGATGATCGTCCTCGCAAGCCACGCGGTGTTCTCGTTCTCGACCTTCCCGGTTCGTCTCGTGCAATCGCTGGGGCTACTCCTCAGCGCGCTCGGCGGGCTCGGTCTGCTCGCGTGCGGACTACTCGAGATCCTCGACGGAGGGATCGTCGGCCTAGGAGCGTGGTTGCTCGCCGGTATGGTGGTCCAGTCTGGAGTTCTACTGGTCGCCATCGGCCTCGTCGGTGGGTACGTGTTCCGGATTCAGGACGAGGTCAAGGGCCGGCCTCTATACGTCCTCGACCACGGGTCGATAGGTGATCGCCGACCCATGACTCAACGAGTTGAGAGGGCCGACAGTGACCACTGAAGGTGAAGAGGGAGTCGCGGCGATGTCGGTCGAGGCCCGCGAGGCGCTTCACCACGACGAGTGGGCCGAGTCGATCGATGCCGAATCGGTCGACATCGACGGCACCTGGGCGGGAATCGGATGCCCCGAAGTTCGTTGGATTGCCGACCAGCTCGGCGACCTGCGTGGGCAGCGGGTTCTCGACCTCGGCTCCGGTCTCGGTGAGGGAGCGGTCTGGTTCGCCATGCAAGGCGCCGAGGTCACGGCCCTCGACATCTCGCCGGGCATGCTCGAGGTAGTGAGCCGCGTCGCCGCCCGGCACGGTGTGAGCGTGTCGACCATTGTCGGTTCGGCCACCGACCTGTCGCAGTTCGCCGACGCGTCGTTCGACATCGTGTACGGCGCGAACATGTTGCACCACGTGGACATCCCGGCGTGCCTCGACGAGGTGCGCCGCGTGCTGCGTACGGGTGGCCGCGCCGCGTTCTGGGACCCCGTCAAGTACAACCCCGCCATCGAGATCTACCGTCGCCTCGCCGGTGGCATGCGGACCGACGACGAGCACCCATTGCGCCGCACCGATCTCGCCGCCATGCGCGATCGATTCGCGACCGTCAAGACCCGAGGGTTCTGGCTCACGGCCCTGATCCTCTTTGCCCGCTTCTTCCTCGTCGACCGCATCCATCCGTCCGCCGACCGGTACTGGAAGCTCGTCATCGAACGCCAGGACAAGCACCGGCGATTCCTCACCGCGGCGCACGGTGTCGACCGGCGTATCCTCGCCGTGGTACCACCACTGCGCTGGATGTGCTGGAACATGGCCGTCATCTGTACCCGCTGACACGAGGAATCCCCATGTCGAACTTTTTCGAGGGTGGGATCAAGCCACTGGCATCGTCGGTCCTCATGCGCGAGAACCCGCTGTATGTCCAGTACTACGTCACGGCTCGCTGCAACCTGCGATGCGTCCAGTGCAACGTTATCTACGCCAACGGCGATCAGGAGGAATGCACCACCGCGCAGGCCGGCCACATCGCCGAGAACCTCGCCGCCATAGGAACGTCGATCGTGCTGCTGACCGGCGGCGAGCCGTTCATCCGCAAGGACCTTGCCGAGATCGCCGGGGGATTCATCGCCAACGGTGTGCACCCGCGACTCCAGACCAACGGCCTCGCCACCAACGCCGAGCTCGACAAGATGGCCGAGATAGGCGCGCACGACATCTCGATCTCGCTCGATTCGCTCATCCCCGCGCTTCAGGATCAGATCAACGGCGGCTACGACGACTCGTGGACGGTCGCCCTTGACAAGGTCGCACACATCAACTCGTGCTTTCCCGCGGACTCGTTCTGCGCGTTCGGCTGCGTCCTGGCGCCGACCAACATCGACGAGATCGTGCCGCTGATCCATTTCGCGACCGCGATCGGGTGGTGGGTGTCGCTGGTGCCGGCGCACCAATCGGATCCGCACCGGCCGCGCAGCTTCAGCACGTTCGACCCGGCGCTCGTCTTCGATCCCGCCGACTACGGCCGAGTGCGCGCCGTGCTCGACGAGGTCCGCGAGCTGAAGCGGCGAGGGTTCAACCTCTACGACTCCGACGAGTATCTCGACGACATCTACCGTTATGTGACGAACGACCCGATCAGGTGGCGTCGACGCAACGACGACCTCTGCGATAGCCCGAACCTGTATTTCGCCGTGCAACCCAACGGCGAGATGGCCGTGTGCTGCGACTATCGCCTGGGCACGTCGTACCCCGTCTACGATCCGGGCTTCCCCGAGTGGTACCGCTCTCGCGAGATGTGGCCCGAGGCGCGGGCGGTCGCCAAGGCCTGCTCGGGCTGCATGTACGGCAGCTTCCCCGAGATCACGATCTCAGCGCGCTACTTCCGCCCGATGTTCGAGCGAGCCCGCCTGTTCCTCCGGGGCGGCCCGTCCCGCAAGTTGGTTCCGCATACCACCGCCGAGCTCGTCGATCTCGCGGCGACCATCCGCCGAGACATCGGCCCCCCGCTCGCCACCGGTGCTCGGCGACCGTGAAAGATCGCACCCTTTATCACCTCTTGATGACGTCCGCTCGTTCGGCCCAACACATCGTCGATGCGGCGACCGCCGACCGCATCGAGGCGATCTCGCGAACGCTCGTCGTCGAGCGAGCGGCCCGGCAGCCCTATCACGTGAGCTGGACCGATACCGACGGCGGCCGCGCGATCGAAATCGACTCCGCTCGTTTCGAGTTCCACCTGCGCGGCGACGTGCCGTCGCTCGTCGCCAAACGGCGACCGAACCTCGACCTGCGCCAGAGCAACTGGGCCGAAGCCCACCGAGTCTGGGGAGAGGTGATCGGTGACGATCGGCTCCGCCACATCGAGGTCACGCCGAGCCGCACGCTGCCGACACCCACTCGGGCGGCGCTGGCGCCCAGCCTCGCCGGCCTCCCGCCGGCCCTGCTCGCCGCGGCTGGCGCCCTGCTCGCAATCCGAGGCGATCCCCCGCGGTCGGCGCTGGCGATCCTGTTCGGAGCCGTCGCGGCCCTCGTCGGCCACCGGCTTCGAGAGGCGCCGTTGCTCACGGCGGTCGCAGTGGTCGCGGGAGCAGGACTCGGCTATGTCGTGACCCTCGGTTCCGATGTCGGAGTAGAAGCCCTGCGCGCCGTCACCGGTGGGGTCGCGCTGCTTGTGGCAGTCGCCGAGCTCGCACCGACCCGGCACGATCGACGGCTCGGGGTGGCGAGGGTCGCTCTGGCCGCCGTCGCGAGCGCCGCGGCTCTCTCGATTGCTCCGCCCGTGTTCACAGCCGTCGCGTTGGGTCTGGTCGCCGCCGACATCGTCGCGCTGGTCGTGCGCGGCGAGCGGGCGCGCCTAGCGCAGTATGGCGCCACCGTCGTCGCGGTGACCGTCGCCGGGACCATTCTCCGAGCCACCTTCGACGAGCGCCCGAGCCTGCCGGGCGGAGCCGATTCGGCGGCAACCCTGTGGGCATGGCTGCTGGGCACGGTCGTCGTGATCGCCGCCCTTCGCGGGGCGACCGAGGGCGTCCGGGATCGCCTGGCCGGGTCTGCCGCCCCGGCGGCGGCGGGCATCGTCGGTCTCATCGAGCACGGTGCCGGCGCACCAATCCTCGCCATGCTCGCCACCATCTTGGTCGCACTCCTGCTTCGCGCGGCGCCGATCTGGTTTCCGCACGACCGAGTGGTGCCGCGGCCTCCGCCCCCACCGCTTCGCCCGGCCGCGATTTCCGTGTCGATCCGCCCCCGCGGCTAGACGCTTGGGCACGGGACTCGTCGCTTGTGACGACCTCCCGTGCCCGAGACCCGCCGATCGAGCGACCGCCCGGGAGCCGAGCGGCGATGCGAGGCGCTCGCGCCGCCGGGGCGCGCAGCCCACGAGGCAGGGTAGCTTCTTGCCGGCCCGGCGGCCGGATTCAGCGGCGGGCCGAGACCAGCTTCGACCACAGTCGTGCCTGGATGGCACGGGGCAGCACGCGACCGGCCAGATCCATCGCCTTGGCCCGCATTCCGACGACGACCACGGGCGCACCCGATGCGAGACCCCCAAGTATCGCATCGACGACGGTATCGGGAGTGAGCAGCCGCTCACCCTCGGGCCGCCTGACGCCCGCCCGGGCCTGGAAGCCAGTGTCCATCCCGCCGGGACAAACGGTGAGCACGGCGACGCCGCGGTCGGCTACCTCGGCCGCGAGCGCCTGGCCGAAGTTGAGCAGGCCGGCGTTGCTCGCCCCGTACGTGGCGAACTCGGGCAATGCCTGGAACGCGCTCGAGCTCGATACCAGCACGATGCGCCCGAAGTTGCGGGCCGCCATCTCGGGCAGCACGTCGATCACCGCTGCCACCCGCGCCCGCAGGTTGACGTCGAGACTGCGCAGCTCAGCACGGGCATCGACGGATCCGACCCGACCCTTGCGACCGAGGCCGGCGCAGGCGAAGAGCTCGCTGACGTGACCGCCAACTTGATCGACCCGGTCGAGAATCGCCGGCATGGCCTCCGGATCGGTGACGTCGGCCACCATCTCGATCGAACCGGGTGCGTGGCGACCGACTGCGGCCAGCGCGTCGGCGTCGAGATCCACCAGCACCAGGCGCCGGCCTTGCTCGGCCAGCCGCAAGGCGGTCGCGCGACCTAGGCCCGACGCGGCGCCGGTGA
>CAYMJU010000053.1:0-2604 GCA_964390555.1 uncultured Acidimicrobiales bacterium
CCGCGATCGTCGCGGTCGCGATGAAAGCCGACCTCGACGAAGTCCTCGACGCATGCGACGAAGCCACCCACGCACGCCTGGTCGTCGAGGGGACCACGCCGGGGTCCTACGCGTTCTCGCACTCGCTCGTGCGCCAAACGCTGGACGCCGAGCTGACGGTGTCGCGTCGCACCCGCTGGCACCGCGAGATCGGCCTCGCCATCGAGACCGCGCCCCACCCGGCCGACAACGTCGCCGAGCTGGCCCGGCACTTCTGCTGCTGCGCACCGTTGGGCGAACACGACCGTGCAGTGCGTTACCTGCAAGCCGCGGCGATCAACGCCTCGCGCGATCTCGCGTTCGAGGAAGCGGCCTCCTTGTACACGCTCGCCATCGACGTCGCGGAGCTGGTCGACGACGACTCAGCGCTCACCTGTGATCTTCTTACCGCGCGGGGCGATGCGCTGCGACAAGCGAACGATCCGCTTCACCGTGAGGTTCTGCTCAGGGCCGTGCCGCTGGCAAGCGGCGACGGTCATCGCCTCGCGGCGATTGCGCGGGCGCTGAACCCAGGTGTGTCGATGGGTACCTTTGCCGGTGTCGACTCCGAGGTCATCTCGGTCGCCGACGCCGCGCTCGCCGCGCTAGGCAACGAGGACTCGATCGACCGGGCGCGCATGCTTGCCCTCCTCGGTGTCGAGCTGAGCTTGGCTCACGACATCGTGGCCAACGAGCGCGGGCGGGCTGCGTTCCGAGACGCGATCGACATCGCCCGTCGCTTGGGCGACACTCGCTGCCTCGGCGATGTGTTGGCCGGGTTCTACATCGGCATCCATGGTCCCGACACCTACCACGAGCTCGCCGGGGTCGGTAGCGAGCTCCACCGTCTGGCCGAGGCGCTCGGCGATGAACGGCTCCGGCTGGCCGGAAACGTGGCGTCGATGTACGCCGCCTTCGAGCACGGCGACGTCGATGAGGGCCTCGAGATCTGTGCTCGCCACGCCGACCAGGCCGCACGGGTGCGAAACGGCTACGAGTGCTGGCGAGCCTCCTTTGTCGTGGCGTGTGTCATGAGCGCCGACCGATTGCAGCTCGATGACTCGCCGGCCACGATCGATGCCACAGCGGCGCTCGGTGTCGCGGGCGGGGTGCCCGACTCGTTGGTTGAGGGAGTGGCCCTCACTCACCGCTCGGTCCTCTCGAGCCTGACGAGTCCCGCGCATGCCGATGAGCACATCGACACGGTCGAAACGATCGCGGGGGCCATGCCGGCTCTGCGAGTTCTGTGGGCCGCCGCCGCCAAGTTGGCCGTCGAGCTCGGCGATCTCGATCGCGCCCGGTCCGACCTCTCGCACAACACCGCCCAGCGGTTCGCCGACTACCCCCGTAACTTCCACTGGACCAACTACGTCGCCGGCAACGCGGAGGCGGCCGCAGCGATCGGCGACGTCGACACCTGTGCCGTAGCCCGAGACCTGCTCGGACCGCTGAGCGGCCGGTACATGTGGTCGGGGGCGGGCCAGATCGCTCCCGTCGACCTGTTTCTCGGCATCGTCGCGTCGGCTCTCGACGATCACGATGGCGCCCGCGACTACTTCGAGCGCGCGATCGCACAGTGCCTCCGGTCGAACCTGCCCCACTGGCTGATCGAGACTCAGACGGCGTACGCGAACACTCTCGTCGCAAACCCTGCGGCCACCGATGCCGATCGGGTCCGGGCCCGCGAGCTCGCCACTGCCGCGGGCGACCGGGCGCGCACCGCGGGGGCCTATCGGTTGGCGGACCAGGCCGATGCCGCCCTGGCGGGCGCGCTCGCGCCAGATCCGCCGAACCGCTAGTTCCTCGGCCTCATTCGCTTGCTCGCGACGCTCGCTCACTCCATTCGGTCAGCGTGAGGCATCGGTCGGGTTGGCGCAGTCGTCCTTCGATGTAGTGCGCACGAACAGCAGACACATCTCGCAGTACGGCGCCTCGGTGGTCCACACCTTGGCCCCGCTCACCACGTACTCGTCGCCGTCGCGCTCGGCGAATGTGCGGATGTTCGTGGTGCCGGCGACAGGCGTGCGAGCGAGCCACGGAACGGGTCGGAATGACCGCAGAAATCCATGAAACCCTGTTGACTGCGCGCTGATCATTGATATACTCATACATATGTTGTTGTCTGATATCGAACAGTTGACCGATCTTCGGCCGGCGACGGCAGCAACGGCAGATCTGCATGCCGCGTTGTGCTCGGCCAAGCGGGTGCGGTCGTCGCTCGACGCGACCGAGGTACGGGTGTTGAACGAGTTGCAGCGACGCCGCGGGCCTGGCACTGACCCTGCCGTCGCTCTGGCGCAAGCGACCGGTGTGTCTGCACGAGACGCGAAGGCCAAAGCCCGCAAGGCGGCGACGCTGGCCGGGTTGCCATCGACCTTGGGGGCGCTCGAAAAGGGCGACGTCACCCAAGCCCACGCCGACGTGTTGATCGGCGCCGTCACCAACAACCCCGGTGTCGCCGATGAACTCCGCTCCGCTGAGAGCACCTTGATCGAGGGCTGCCGCACGGTTGCTGAGCTGACCGAACGCGTCCGTGGGTTCATCGCCGACCACGACGAATCCGGCGGCACCGACCGGGCGTTGCGT
>CAYMJU010000054.1:0-19546 GCA_964390555.1 uncultured Acidimicrobiales bacterium
GACGGGCCGGCCCACCTTCGCCGCAAGCTGGGCCACGGCGCGGTTGTGGTCGAGCCTGGTCATGGCGGTGAACTGGCCGGGGTCGAGGTCGGGCGCGTGGCTCATGGCGATGAGGGCGTTGGTGTTGGCCGGGTTGCCGACGACGAGCACCTTGATGTCACGGGCCGCGCTGGTGTTCATCGCCTTGCCCTGCGGTCCGAAGATGCCGCCGTTGGCAGAGAGCAGGTCCGACCGCTCCATGCCCTGCTTGCGGGGCATGGCACCGACGAGCAGCGCAACCTGGGCATCGCCGAACGCGACGTTGGCGTCGTCGGTCGCGACGGTGCCAGCGAGGAGCGGAAAGGCACAATCCTCGAGTTCCATGACGACGCCGCCCAGGGCCGGGAGGGCCGGGGTGATCTCGAGCATCTGGAGGATCACCGGCTGGTCCGGGCCGAGAAGGTCGCCGCTGGCGATGCGATACAGGAGGCTGTAGCCGATCTGACCGGCCGCGCCGGTCACCGCTACCCGTACAGGACTCTTCATGGTTGGCGCTGCGCTTCGCTGATGGTCACGCCGAGCATTGTAGGAGTTGTGATTCTGCGAACAGAATGCCGGGCGGATCAGCCGCAGAGGTCGGCCGCGACGAGGCTGAAGACGTGAACGTCGATGCGCGGCGCGCCCGAGCCGCAGCCGTCGGCAGCGACCGAACGCAGGGTTCCCTCGTGGGTGAGGCCGGCCTTGGTCAGCACCCGACAGGAGGCGTCGTTGCCGACCAAGACCTCGGCTTCCACTCGGGCGAAGCCGGCCTCGATCGCGGCGAGCGCGACGAGCCGGGCCGCGGCCGACGCGACACCACGACCCCGCGCCGCGGCCGCCACCCAGTAGCCGAGCTCCAACGTCGAGCGCGCTTCATCGACGTGGTGGACGCCGCTCGCACCGAGCAGGTCGCCGGTCGCGGGGTCGATGATGACGTAGTTCTGGGCCGTGCGCTCCGTGGCCTCGATCGCCGACCGCTCGACGAAGGCGACCGCGTCAGCCTGGCCGTAGGGGTACGGAAGCCGCGTCCACCGACCGATCTCGGGGTCTTGGCACGCTTCGGTGACCGCCAACACGTCGGCGTGCACCGGCGCCCGCAACAGCAGGTCTCCGGTTCGCAGTTCCTCTGGAAGCACACCCACGCGCTCCATCATCTCCGCAAGTCGAACGTCCACCTAGTTGCGCGCGTTCCTAGCTGGAGGTGATGTGGCCGAGCCAGGCGGTCCAGAGACGGGCGTAGACGCCGCCGGCCTCGGCGAGCTCGGCGTGGGGACCATCCTCGACGATCTGACCGGCATCGACGACCAGCACTCGATCGGCTCGTTCCGCGGTCGACAGGCGGTGGGCGATCGAGATCGTCGTGCGACCCTCGGCCAGCCGCACGAGCGCGGAGGTGAGTGCCTGCTCGGTCTCGGGGTCGACGGCGCTGGTCGCTTCGTCGAGCACGAGCAAGCCGGGATCCGCCAACGCGGCACGGGCGAGCGACACGAGTTGGCGTTCGCCAACCGACAGCGAGTCACCGCGCTCGCCGACCGGGGTGTCCAGTCCCATCGGGAGGCGGTCCACCCACCACTCCAGCCCGAGCACCGAGAATGCCCGCTCGACATCGGCGAGCGACGCGCCGGACCGGCCGTGGCGCACGTTCTCGGCAACCGTCGTGTCGAAGAGGAAGCCGTCCTGGGGCACGAGTCGGAGTCTGGAGCGGCGATCAGCGCCGGAGATCGCACGCAGGTCGACGCCGCCGACGAGAACCCGCCCGCTGGTCGGGTCGGCGAGCCGGGTGAGGAGCATGGCGAGCGTCGACTTGCCCGAACCCGTCTCGCCCACGACCGCCACGTTGGTTCCGGCCCCGATCTCGAGGTCTATGCCGCGGAGCACGTCGGGTCCGGTCGGGTACGCGTACCGCACGCCTCGAAGCTCGACCGAGAGCGGGCCCGGTTTCAACGTGGCTCCCGGGACCGGGTCAGCGATCCCGATCGGTCGGTCGAGCAGCGCCTGGACCTTGGCCCATCCGGCCAGCGCCGTCTGGGTCTGTTCGAGGACCTCGCCCAGCTCGTTGACCGGCTGCTGGAGGAGGTTGACGAGGAACAGGAACGCCACCAGCTCGCCGGAGGTCATGCCCCATTCCGGACCCTGCACGACTCCGACCGCGACCACCAGAGCAGTGGCGACGGCGCCGAAACCGTCGCTGATGGGGAGCAGAAAGGCGAACCATTTGTGCGCCGAGAGCTGAGCTCGGTACTGGCGGTCGGCGGCGTCGTAAACGCGACGCCGCACTGGCTCGCGATAGCCGTACGCGCGGACGACGGCGGCGCCGGTCAACGACTCCGACATCAGGCTGACGGAGTCGCCAACCCGCGACCGGACCTCGGAGTAGGCGGCGAGCTGGCGGCGCTGGATCCCCCGCAGGATCGGCAGCATCGGCACGAACGACCCGACCGCGATCGCAGCCAGCGCCGGCGAGTACCACAACATCACGCCCATCGTCCCGACGAGCAACAGTCCGTTGACGATCCACGACACCGCTCCCCACTGCAGGAACATCGCCACTTGCTCGATGTCGCTCGTGACCCGAGCGACGAGCACGCCCTTGCGGGTCACGACGTGATCGGCGTAGCTGAGCGCATGGATATGGGCGAAGGCCCGGACCCGTAGCGCCATCAGGGCCTGCTCGGCGTTGGACACGAGACGGATGTAGGTCGCCCGAGCGAGCACGGCGAATGACACCACGATGACCGCCGCGAAGGCGCACACCGAGTAGACGATCGATCCCCGGAATCCGGTGTCGGGATCGAGCCCGCGGTCGATGACCAGCTGGATCGCCACGGGCAGGATCAGCTTGCCGATGACACTGCCCATCGCCATGCCCACGCTCATGACCAAGCCGATGCGCAGCTCGGGGCTGTCCCGAATGCCGCGCCGGAGCACCGCCAGCGCGCGGAGGCGGCCGAGTTCGTCGTCGGAACCGATCGCCGTCACGTCTCGATCCGTTCCGGCTCGGGGTCGGACTCATAGGCCCGGATCAGCGCTTCGTACTCGGGATCCTCCAGCAGTTCGGCGTGTGAACCCTGCCGCCTCACCTGACCATCGACAACGAAGACGACCCGGTCGGCCAAGCGGATCGTCGACAAGCGGTGGGCGACGATCACCAGGGTCGCATCGGCCTCGGTGCGCAAAGCGGCGAGGATGTCGGCCTCGACCCGCGGGTCGACCGCCGACGTCGCGTCGTCGAGGAGCAGCACACGCGGTCGACGGGCCAGCGCCCGGGCCAGAGCGATGCGCTGCCGCTGGCCACCCGACAGCGTGACCCCCCGCTCGCCGACGGTCGTGTCGTAACCATCCGGGAGCGCTTCGACGAACCTGTCGGCTCGGGCGATCGTCGCCACCCGACGTAGTGCATCGTCAGCGAGCGGGCGACCGAGGGCGATGTTCTCGCGAATGGTGTCGGCGAACAGGAACGTCTCCTGGAACACCGGTACCACGGCCGACGCCACCTCGTCGGCGGGGACGGCGCTCAGGTTCACGCCGCCGATCACGACCTCCCCCGCCGCAGGCGGCTCGAGCCCGGCCAGCAGTCCGAGCAACGTGCTCTTGCCCGAGCCGGTCGAGCCGACCAGGGCCACGGCCTCGCCGGGCCGAACGTCGAATGACACCTCGACCAGCACGCGCTGATCGCCGTAGGAGTAGGACAGATCGCGGACCGAGAGTCCGAGGGGACCAGCCGGCATCGGAGAGCGACCCTGCCGCTCGGCCGCGAGCTCAGACGCGAGCATCCGGTCGATGCGTTCCCGAGCCACGACCGATCGTGGCATCTCCTCGAGCAGGAACCCGGTGATGCGCACCGGCACCGCAAGGATCGAGAACAAGGTCATGGCTTGCACGACCTCGCCGACGGTCACCTGGCCCCGCGACACCAACCACCCGCCGAGCGCGAGCAGGCTGAGGATGCCGAGGTTCGGCAACGCGTCGATGGCCGGCTCGAACGTCCCTCGCAGGCGCCCCACCAAACGACGGTCGTCGCGCAATGTCTCGGCGGCGGCCCTCATGCGATCGATCTCGGCGTCCTCACGACCGAGCGTCTTAACGGCCAACACCCCGTCGAAGCTCTCGTGGGCGATCTGGGAGATCACACCGATCTGGTCCTGCGCGCGCGTGGCTGGGCCCTCGACACGCGCGGTGTAGAGCTTGTTCATCCCGGCGAGTATCGGGAACAACACGACAGCGACGATCGCGAGTGCCGGGTGCACGACGAGCAGGCTGATCACCGACACCGCGATCAGCACGAACACGGCAACGGTGAACGGCAGTGGCTTGAGCAGAACCGTCGACGCCTCGATGTCGGAGTCGGCATGCGCGAGCAGCTCGCCGGTCGTCCTGGCGCGGTGGAACGCGAGCGGCTGGTCGAGGTACTGGTCGGCGATCTGGCGCCGCCCCGAACGTTGGGTCCGGTACTCGGCCATGGCCCCGAAGTAGCGGCGCCCGACCACGCCAGCAGCACGCACGACTGCGATCAGCAACAGCACGACGATGCCGTGGTACAGCTTCGAGCGGTCGTCGACGCCCTCGTCGAGCGCCGGCACGATGACGCTGTCAGTGATCCGACCGACCGCGATCGTGAACCCAACGGCAGACAGGGCAAACGCGCACGCCGACCCGATCGCGAACGCGTGGGGCCACGGGTGCATGCGGAGCGACCGCGCCATGATCGCCACACCGCGCCGAGTGGTACCGGCTTGCTGGTCGATCATGCGAGACCGCCTCCGGCCGGCGGCGGTGATGGGCGCGGGGCTAGAGACGGTCGACGATCGCCTGGGCGAACTCGGAGCACTTGACCTCGGTCGCGCCCTCCATGAGGCGGGCGAAATCGTAGGTCACGATCTTGTCGGCGATCGTCTGCTCCATGGCCCGGGTGATGTCGGCCGCGGCGTCCATCCAGCCGAGGTGCTCATACATCAGCACCCCTGACAGCAGCACCGACGACGGGTTGACCTTGTCCTGGCCGGCGTACTTCGGGGCCGTGCCATGGGTCGCCTCGAAGATGCCGTGACCAGTCACGTAGTTGATGTTGGCGCCCGGTGCGATGCCGATGCCGCCGACCTGCGCGGCCAGCGCGTCGGACAGGTAGTCGCCGTTGAGGTTCATGGTGGCGATCACGTCGAACTCGTCGGGCCGGGTGAGCACCTGCTGCAAGGCGATGTCGGCGATGGCGTCTTTGACCAGGATCTTGTCGCCGGGCTTCCCACCGCAATCGTCCCAGCCCACGAACTGGTCGCTGAACTCCTCGCGGACGAGCTCGTAGCCCCACTTCTGGAACGCGCCCTCCGTGAACTTCATGATGTTGCCCTTGTGCACCCAGGTGACCGAGCGACGGTTGCGCTCGGCGGCGTACTTCAGGGCGGCCCGCTGCAGTCGTTGCGAGCCGGTCTTGGACACCGGCTTGATGCCGATGCCGGAGTCCTCGCGGATCTGCCAGCCGAAGGCGTCGAGCAGCAGTGCCCGCATCTTGGCGGCCTCTGGGGTACCGGCTTCGACCTCGAGCCCGGCGTAGATGTCCTCGGTGTTCTCTCGGAAGATCACCATGTCGACCAGCTCGGGGCGCTTGACCGGTGAGGGCACGCCCTCGAACCACCGGACCGGGCGCAGGCACACGTAGAGATCGAGGATCTGGCGTAGCGCCACGTTGAGGCTGCGGAACCCGCCGCCGATCGGGGTGGTGAGCGGGCCCTTGATGCCGATCAGGTACTCCCGGAAGATGTCGATCGTCTCTTGCGGGAGCCAGTCGCCGGTCTCGTTGAAGGCCTTCTCGCCGGCCAGGACCTCGCGCCACTCGATCGTTTTGCCGTACTTTGCCGCCGCGGCGTCGAGTACGAGCTTGGCCGCGGGCCAGATGTCGATGCCGGTGCCATCGCCCTCGATGAAGGGGATGATCGGGTTGTCCGGCACGTTGAGGGTGCCGTCGGTGTTCGTCGTGATCTTCTCAGCCATCGGCCGGGAGCCTATCGGCACGCCTCGCCGCACATCGCGACCGGGCGAGGCAGTGGCAGCCTGCTCAGGCTCGCAGGCCAAGTCCGGTCACGACGGCGGACGCCGCCGCGGCCTGGTTGAGCGAGTAGAGGTGGATGCCGGGGGCTCCGACGGCGACGAGGCGCGCCGACAGCTCGATGGCATGGTCGATCGCCCGCCGGAACCGGTCGTCGGGCGAGGCCGCCTCGAGCTCGGCCCAGAGGTTCTCGGGGACCGCGGTGCCGTTCATGTCGGCGAAGCGGCGGACCGACGCCGGATTGGTGACTGGGATGATGCCCGGCACGACGGGCTTGCGCACGCCCAACGCATCGAGCTCGTCGACCAGGCGCTCGTAGTCGGCCGAGTCGAAGAAGAACTGGGTGACGGCGAAGTCCGCGGCCTCGAGCTTGGCGGCCAGGTGACGGCGGTCGGCGGTCCGCGACGCCGAACGGGGATGGACCTCGGGGAATGCGGCGACCCCGACCGAGAAGTCACCGCGGGCCCGGCACAGCTCCACCAGTTCGGACGCGTAGCGGAATCCGTCGGCTGGAACCACCCCGTCGACCGGCGGATCACCGGCCAGGGCGAGGATGTTGGCCACACCGTTGCGCGCGTAGTCGTCGAGCAATTCGGCCATCTCGGCGCGTGTGTGGCTGACGCAGGTCAGATGGGCCATGGCCGGGAACCGACGGTCGGCGCAGATCTCGACCACCAGGTCGCGGGTGTCCGAACGCGTCGCGCCACCGGCTCCGTAGGTGACCGAGACAAAGGTGGGGTCGAGGCCGGACAAGTCGTCGATAGCGCGGCCGAGCGCCACTGCCCCCTCGGGGGTCTTGGGTGGGAAGAACTCGAACGAGACGGTCGGTTCGCCGCCGAACAGGTCGTGGATCTTGGTCATGTATCGCTCGCTCGCCGGCCACCATCGAAGGGGGGTGCGGCTACGGGGCAAGCGCAGCGAGCGAGTGCGGGCGAGACCATCAATGTCTGAAGTGGCGTTCGCCGGTGAAGACCATGGCGACGCCGGCTTCGTTGGCGGCGGCGATCACCTCGGGGTCACGGACCGATCCACCGGGCTGGATGACCGCGGTGGCACCCGCCTCGGTCGCGGCGTCGAGGCCGTCGCGGAAGGGGAAGAAGGCGTCGCTGGCGCATGACCCGCCGACGGCTCGCCCCGCCGCCTTGTCGGCGGCGATCCGGCCCGCATCACGCCGGTTCTGCTGGCCGGCGCCGATACCGACCGCCTGGCCGTCTTTGACGAGGACGATCGTGTTCGAGCTGACTCGGGCGCAGACCTTCCAGGCCAGTTCGAGGTCGCGCCACTCGGACTCCGTCGGCGCCCGCTCGGTCACGACGATCCATCCGGCCCGGTCCACGGTGACGGTGTCGACGGTCTGGACCAATAGCCCGCCGTCGATGGACCGCACATCGAGGCCCGCGGGCGCCGGGGCCCGGGCGCTCAGCACTCGCACGTTCTTCTTCTCGAGCAGCTTGGCCAGGGCGTCGGGCTCGTAGTCGGGCGCCACCACGACCTCGGTGAAGACCTCGGCCAGCGACTCGGCGAGCGCCAGCGGCACCGTCCGGTTGACGGCGACGATGCCACCGAACGCCGACACCGGGTCGCACTCGTGCGCGGCTCGGTAGGCGGCGGTGATGTCACCGGTTACCGCGACCCCGCACGGGTTGGCGTGCTTGATGACGACGGCTGCCGGCTCGTCGCCGAGCGCGTGGACCAGCCGCCACGCCGCCTCGGTGTCGTAGAGGTTGAGGTAGGACAGCTCCTTGCCGCCGTGTTGCACCGCGTCGTCCCACCACGAACGCTCGCCCCGGAAGCGGTAGCGAGCGCCGATCTGGTGTGGGTTCTCGCCATAGCGAAGCTCTTGGGCCCGGTCGGCCGCGAGGTGCAGCGACGGCGGCAGCGGCTCGTCACCGGTCGAGTCGAACCACGCCACCACCGCGGCGTCGTAGCCCGCGGTGTGAGCGAACGCCTTGCGGGCCAGTCGGCGCCGGGTCGTCGCGCCGAGCGCGCCGTTCTCGCGCAGCTCGGTGACCACGCCGGCGTAGTCACCGGGATCGACGACAACGCCGACGTGGGCGTGGTTCTTGGCCGCGGCCCGCACCATCGCCGGCCCGCCGATGTCGATCAGTTCGACTGAGGGTTCCGACGCGAAGGGGTACAGGTTGCCGACCACCAGGTCGATCGGATCGATGTCGTACCGGGTGAGGTCGGCGCGGTGGTCGGGGTCGTCTCGGTCCGCGAGGATGCCGCCGTGCACGATCGGGTGAAGCGTGACGACTCGGTGCCCGAGCATCGCCGGATAGCCCGTCAGATCGGCCACATCGGTCACGGCGATGCCGGCCGCGGCGATGCGCTCGGCCGTACCTCCGCTCGAGACCAGTCGCCACCCCATCTCGTGTAGCTCGCGGGCGAGCTGAACGATTCCAGCCTTGTCGTAGACCGACAGGAGAGCGGTCGGGGTGGGGTTCACACGGTGTCCAGGTTCTCTATCAGCGCGGCGATGGTGGCTGGGTACAGGCGCCGCTCGACCGCCTTGATGCGCTCGTGCAGTGTGGCCTCGTCGTCGCCCGGAAGCACCGGCACCGCCTGCTGAGCGAGGATCGGCCCGGCGTCGACCTCGGCGACGGCGACGTGGACCGTGCAGCCCGTCACCTTCACTCCGGCCGCCAGCGCCTCGCGCACGGCGTGCCAACCGGGAAAGGCCGGCAGGAGCGACGGATGGGTGTTCACGACCCGGTCGCCGAACGCCGCGAACAACGCCGGGCCGAGGATGGTGCCGAACCCGGCCATGGCGACCAGTCCGATGTCCGCCGCATCGAGATCGGCGACGACCCGATCGGTGTAGGCGTCGCGGTCGAAGTCGTCACCGAACGACGTTCGCGCGACGGTGGCCAGGGGGATCCGGTGACCGGTCGCGACATCCACCGCGCGACATGGCCGGTCGACGAGGGCCAGGGCCACCGGCAGCCCGGCTTCGGCCATGGCATCGAGGAGCGTCCCCGAGCCCGATGCCAGCACCGCCAGTCGCACCGCGCGGAAGCTATCAGCGCCGTGCCGCACTGCCGGGAGCGGACGGGCATGATCCTGGCACGATGCGACACGAAGGACTACGTTGACGCCCAATACGTGGAGCGGCAACAGCCGTAACCAGACAAGGGAGACCACATGAACAATCAGCTCAAGCCGGGCACCATCATGCTCTTGGCCGGCGGCGCCGTCCTGGCCGTCTCGACATTTCTCGACTGGGCCGGCGTCGGCGACTTCGGCTTCAACGGTTGGGAGATCGATGCCTTCGGCTTTCAGGGGATCTTCGTCTTCCTGATTGGCGTCGCAGTTGCCGGCTCCGTCGCGGCCAAGACGTTCGGTGGGATGAAGTTGCCGGCCCGCATCGTCGGTCTGAGCCACAACCAGCTGTACATGGCGCTCGGGCTCGCGGGGTTCTTGATCACGTTCGGTCTCCAGTTCGCCCAGAACTCCAAGTTCGGCCTGACCCTTGGCTGGATCGCCTCAGCGGTCGTCGTCGCCGGCGCGTTCATGGAGAGCCAGAGCGAGGCAACCGCCGGCTCCAAGCCGCCGACCACGTTCTGACCGATTGACAGGCTCTCGCCTGTTCTGGCGGGCTGATCGCGCTCTTCGTGAGTGATCAGCCCGCCAGAACCGCGTTCGGTGACTTGATCTAGTTCGACCGGCCCAGCGAGATAGGCCTAAAGGTCCACTCGCAAGACTCCGATACCGCTCTCAGACGACGTCGATGTCGCCTGACTTCTGGGAGCGAGCATGTCGAAGCGAGCGACGGTCCTGACCTTGGTTCTCGGGCTCCTGGCGGCCGGCGTCGGCGCCGCCGGTGCCTTCGGGGCGAGCATCCCGCTGGTCGGCGAGGCGATCCCGCTGATCGGCGAAAGCCGGTCTGCCCAGGTTCAGAGCCCCGACGCCTCCAGCCCTGACGCCTCCAGCCCCGTTGCCTTCAGCGTCGAGGACCCCAGCGGCGGCGCGGGCCAGGCCCACGACCACAGCACCCACGACCACGGGCCTGAGGGAACACCCGCCGAGGACCGGGCCCGCGGGCTCGTCTTCGACGGCCTGGTGCCCGGTCGCGCTGGTGGGCCCTGCGCCGGTGCATTCGAGCTTCCCGACGTTGCGCCCGACGTGTGCACGCACGGCCCGGATCCCGTGCCGGAGGGAGTCGACGTCGCTGCCGAGCCCTCAGCGACAACCGGCACCGAGCCGACCACGGCGGCGGCGTGCGATGGCGACGGCGTTTCGGGGTTCCGAACGCACGTGATCTACGCCGTCGCGTCCGACCGCGCCGATCGCTACAGCCAGTTCGCCTCCTCGATCCGCACGTGGGCGGCCGGCGTCGACTCGATCGTGACGCAGTCGGCGGCGGCAACGGGCGGCGACCTGCGGTTGCGGTGGGTAAACAACGCTTCGTGTGAGATCGTGGTCGACCGCGTTGTCCTACCGACAACGGCCGACGACACCTTCTCCGGCACGATCACCGCGATGAACAGCGCCGGATACTCCCGGACCGACCGCAAGTACCTGGTGTTCGTGGACGCCAATGTGTACTGCGGCATCGCCCAGCTCTTCGGCGACGACAGCGCCGGTGCGACGAACCTCAACAACGGTGGCCGCGCCATGTACGCCCGAGTCGATGCCGGGTGCTGGAACGCACCGACGGCGGCGCACGAGCTGTTCCACAACCTCGGAGCGGTACAGAGCTCGGCACCGAACTCGTCGGGACTCGGGCACTGCGTCGACGAGTACGACCTCATGTGCTACGCCGACGGCACGAGCATCGCGCTGCGTTACTCGTGCCCATCGAGCTGGTCGTACCTCCTCGACTGCGGTCACGACGACTACTTCCATTCGTCGCCGGCGACGGGCTCGTACCTGGCCACGCGCTGGAACACCGCTCGCAGCGCCTTCTTGATCGCCGGCGCCGCCCCTCCCCCACCGACCACGACGACCACGGTGACGACGTCGACCACGACGACTTCGGCACCGCCTACGAGCACCACGGCGCCACCCCCGACATCGACGTCCACGTCGACCACCACGACGAGCGCGCCACCCACGAACGCGTGGACCTTCACCGGCAACCTGGGCCGGAACTCGCCGCCCGTCGCCTTCACGGTCAACCCCTCGACGGCGGGCCAGCTTCAGGTGCGGCTCGACGAAGGTGTCCTTGCGCCCCGGGGCAACGGCGGCGGAGGCGGTGGCAGCGGGTCGAGCCGGTCCTGGACGATCGAGGTTCGCACGTCAACCGGCACGGTTGTGGGCTCGGCGTCGGGACCTTCGGGCACCGTGGTGACGACCGGCGTGGCGAGCGGTACGTACTCGGTGGTCGTCAGCGGCGGCCGGGGTGATTTCACGGTGTCGGTCACGCTCCAACCAGGAGGTTGAAATGACTACTCGAGAGCTGGGTCGTCGCACCCGTTCGATCCGCCGCCGGACCCGGCAGGCACGCTGCGGGGCAGCGGTTCGACGAACCCGCTGCCGGCATCGTCGGTCGTAAGGAATCGCTCTACCGCCCGGGCCAGTGCCTCGGCTTCGACGCGCTGGAACTCGGGGGTGGCGAGCAGGGCCTCTTCGGGCGGGTTCGTGATGTAGGCCGCTTCGCTCAGCACCGCCGGTACCCCGGCGCTGTTGCGCAGGATCCCGTAGTAGTCGCCGCCGTCGTCGTTGGGGCGGTATTTGGCGCCGGCGTCCCGCGCCGCACCCCAGTCGATCGGGTAGGCCGCGAACGCAGTCAGGAGCTCTTCGTAGATCAGGCCCCCGAGCCGCATCGATTCCGGTGACCCGAGCTGGTAGTACGTCTCGCTGCCTGGGGTCGGCCCGAACAGTTCCGGCAACGCGTTGTGGTGAATGGAGACGAATGCCTGGGCGCCGAGGCTGGTGGCGATCAGGCCTCGGGTACGCAACGTGACCCGATAGTCGGCGTCGCGGGTCTGAACCACGGTGTAGCCGAGATCGGTGAGGATCGACTCGAGCTCCAGCGCGATCGCGAGGTTGACGTCGCGCTCTACGAGGCCACCGGGGCCGACCGCCCCGCTTTCCTCGCCACCATGGCCGGCATCGATCACCACATGGGCCGCGGGGATCGGGGTGCCGCCGCCGATCACGACCTCGTCGCCGCAGGGCGACATCACCATGCGGGTCCCGTCGAGCCGGGACTGGAGTACCGGGACCACGATCCCGGTGTTGGTCAACAACGCTCCGGCGCCATCGTGCACCGGCAGGGGGATGGTGCTCGTGGTCGTGGTCGTCGGCGCCACGGTTGTCGCTTGGACGGGCTCGGCACTGGCCACCGCCGAATCCCCGAGCACCGGCCGCTCATCCGACGCGCACCCCACCGACGCCAACAGTGCGGCGAGGACGACCATCGATCCCCGGCGCACGGTGTGACTCTACGGGCGTCGACCGCCCGGGGCCGACGCCAGCTGGCGTCGGCCCCGATACGACCCGGATCAGTGGATGCCGTTGTTCCAGTTGTCGAGCGTCGTCGCCAACGTCGTATAGGCCGAGCCGTCGCACGTCGCCAGCGTCGCGTTCACGGCGAAGACAAGGTCAGCCGTCGACGCGTAGGGCGGGAAGTCGTTCCCGAACTCGGCCTCGTTCAGCAGCGCCGCGACCGCGGCACGCAGCAGTATCTGCGCCTTGCCCGACAGCGTGCTTCCACCCTTGTAGTTGAGCGCCTGCATCATCGTGTCGATGCCGGTTGGCTTCACGATGTCCAGGCTCAGACAGGCCGGCGGCGCCACGAACCCAGCGCCCGCCAACGTGGTCGTGGTCGGCAAGTAGGGGTCGTTCCATTCTGACGGGTGGTTCTTCCAATACCCCGGCGTCCGCCCCCGCCACGTGAAGTTCACCACCGCATCATCACTGTCGCTCGGCGACCCACCATCGTTATCGGACCCGGTCACCGTCACCGTGTCAGTCTCCGAATCGCCCGCGTTGCCCGTCACCGACCGCACGAACGTGCACGTGATCGAGTCACCCGGCGCCAACGACACCGACAACCCCGAACCCGCCGTAGCCCCGTTGCAATCCACCGCCTGAGGCGCCGCAGCACCAGCCCCAACAGCATCAGTGAACGAACTGTTCGAGATCAGCACATCGTCAACCGTCGACGTGTTCGCCACCACCACCGTGAACGTCACCGAACCACCCGGCTCCGGAATCGACAACGTCGCACCATCAGCCGCAGCCCCCGCCGTCTTCACCACCGAAATCGACGACGCCACATCGGTCAGAGTCACGACGGACGTGTCGCTGGCCGGCTGACTCGAGCCGGCAGCATTCGAGACGACGCCTGTGATGGTGTTCGTGTGCACGAGTCCGGCGTTGCCGGTCACCGCGTAGCTGAACGTGCAGGTCAGTGACCCTCCCGCGGGCACCGTCGTGCTTGGGCAACTTATGCCGCCGCCAGCGACCGAGATGTCATCTCCGGTCAACCCAGGGGTGCCGTGATCATCGACTAGCGACACGACGGTCCAGGCGACGCTCGTCGGGTTGGTGATCGTCACGGAGAATGGGACCGTCCCGCCTGGCTCAGGCATCGACTCGCTATCGGTGAATGTGGCGTCGCCATTGGCGTTGTTTGTCTTGACGATGTTGTTCGTGAGGCTCGGAGGCTGCAACGTTTGCGAGTTCGTGAAGGTGCAGGTGATGATCTCCGCCTCTTCGGCGCGGATGGTCACCGCGCTTGTGGCCAAGCTTGTCGTCGTGTTCGCTGTGCCCCCCGACTCCACGCAACTGAGACCGGTCAGGGCGTAGAAGAACCCCGACGGATCGGTTTCCGTGATCACGCGAGTACTCGAGTCGATCGTCGTCAAGCTGAACGTTCGCGTGTTGGACAACGTCGGGTCGCTGTCATCGTCGAGGGAGAAATTGCTGACCTGCGCCCCCGTAGCCGTGAAGACAAAATCCGTCGGAATGTTCGGAACGGCGTCCTTGATGATCGTGAGCGACGCCGGGAAGATGACTGCCGCGGCGCTGAGGGACAGATCCTGGTTGCCCGTGCTGCAGTTGTTCTCGTTCGAGCAGCTGAAGCCCTGGAGGCGCATGTGATACGGCGAGCCCGAGATGGAGACAGCCGAGTTGTTGGCGCCCCAATCGGCGCGGGTAGCGATGTGGCCGCCCCAGGCCAGGACCGGCTTCGTCGTCGATGCCGTGAACGTGACCACGATCGATCGTGCGCCGTTGGCGTCGGTCGTCCCCAGCCCGCTGTAGCCGCTGACTCCGGTGATCGTTCCACCGAAGAGCGTGAAGACCTGTCCAGGGAGCTGGATCGCACCGACCTGTGGGTCGACCAGGATGCCAGAGGTCGAGACCGTGCCGCACTGGGTGCCGGCGCCTGTGCACGGGTCGGCGCTGGTGACCGTGCGGTTGTAGGTGGTCAGGTAGTCGAGCGCGTGTTTGTTGCCTTGCATCGCGTCCCACTCGATCGTCAAGGTGTAGGTCGCCCCATCGAGGAGGGAGTTGAACACGGCGCGATATGGGACTGAATCGCCTTCGACGTAGTGGCCCTTGTTCGATCCGAGGTTGCCGTTGATCCATCCGTCGGTGCAGGTGACGGCGGTGGAGCCGACTCCGCCGTTCGCGCACTGGGTCGGGCTGACGCTGGCATTGGCGTCGGTGAAGGTGGTGATGGCGCGGATCGTGGTGCCGTCGGGCAGGAGCTGGGTGGCGGTCACGCGGTAGTTGGCGACGAAGTAGCTCGGGAGGTTGAAGACATCGACGATGGAGCCGTCGAGTGCGACGGGTACCTCGACGTTGCGGATCCACGACTGGAAGTCGTCGTCGTTGGTGATCACCCGCACTGGTGCCGCGTCGGGACCGGCGTACCACCCTGCACCCGTCAGCGTGACCAGGCCCCCGGGCGGGTAGTCGAGCTTGTCCGACACGATCGTCGGCGCGGTGGGATAGACCGGCGCAGCTGCTTCGACCGGCGCGGCGGGCTCGGTCGTCGTCGTGGTTGTGGTCGTCGTGGTGTCCTCGACGACAGGCGCCTGGCTGGTCGTCGTGTCGGGAGGTGGCTCGGTCGTGGCCTCCGCTACCTCAACCACCTCGGCGGTCTCGACGGTCGTCGCGTCTGAGCCGTCCTCGGCCACCGGCTCGACCAGGGTCTGGGTGAGCTTGTCGGATGTCTCGGACTCCTCGGCATCGGCGCGCAACACCACCGAGACCGATGCGATCAGTGCCAGCACGATCGTTGTTATCAGACCGAGATACGCCTTGTGAGTATTCGCCTTGGATGACATGAGCACCGCTCCCAACCTCAATAAGCGGGCGACATGGGTAGCTGTCGCCGCGTCAAACTTCCGGGCGTTCTAACTCGAATCTCGCACAATTACAACGTTTGTCGATGAGCGTGCATGTATCTAATACAGCAAATCGTATTGGTCCTAATACGTCGACTAATACGATTTCGCCAGTCTGGGGGATGCGCGCAACCCAATCGGTTGCTACCGTCGAACCCGGAT
This sequence comes from uncultured Acidimicrobiales bacterium, assembly GCA_964390555.1. Classification (GTDB taxonomy): domain Bacteria; phylum Actinomycetota; class Acidimicrobiia; order Acidimicrobiales; family SHLQ01; genus CAVTWS01. The sequence goes on from CAYMJU010000054.1 coordinate 15,526, forward strand.
GATCGGGCAAAGCATCGTGGTGGCGAGCGCGAAAGGCGGGGCGGGGAAGACCTCCGTGGCCGTCAATCTCGCGTCCATCGTCGCCGACTGGGGCTGGAACGTGCTCGCGGTCGACCTTGATGGCCAGGCCAACATGACCCTCGATCTGGGCGCGGCCGACCACCCGAACAATGACGAAGGCCGCGGCCTCCTGTCGGCGACCTTCGGCGACACCGCGCCCGTCGTGATCCCCGTTCGGGACAACCTCAGTGTCGTTCCCGCCGGCATGGCGACGTTCCAGGTGTCCAACCAGCTCACCGCCGACCCGAACCCACTCCGGCTGCTTGCGCTCTCGCGAGCGCTCGAGCGGGTCAGCGGCAACTTCGACCTCGTCGTCATGGACACGCCCCCGACCGGCACCGGTCGCATCGTCGATGCCGCGATGGGCGCTGCGCACTACCTGCTGGTCCCGACCCCGCCCGATCCCGGAAGCCTCAACGGCCTGCACATCACCGCGTCGGCGTTCTCGTCGGCCCGCAGCGCCCTGAACCCCGATCTCACCATGCTCGGCGTGGTTCTGTTCCGCATCCCGATCGCCGCCACCGCGATCCGTGCCGAAGCACGCGCCGAACTCGAGGGCGCGCTCGGTAGCGCGGTCCCCATCTACACCGCAGTGATCCGCGACGCCCTAAGGGCCGCCGTGGACCAGCGGCGCTTCGCGCTCAGCGCCGACGGGTACTCTCACGCGGCGCGCACTGCGACGCCGTGGTACGCGCGTACCGCTGGAGACGAGCCCCGGGGCGACGAACCCGCGACCTACTCCCAGGCGGCATCGGGCTTGGCCGACGACTACCGAGCCCTCGCCCGCGAGGTGATGTATGACTTCCTCGCGGTGCAGAACCTCGCGGTCGGCGCCCAGCCCGCCGGGGTTCCGACGGCATGAGCCGGTTCACGCTGGAGCCGATCGATTTCAGCGCACCGCCGGCCGCCGCGCCGTCCGAGACCTCACCGCATCCGCCCCCGCCGCCGCGTCGACCCCGCGCGGCAAAGATCGCGGTCCCGCCTCCAACCCACGACACCCAGGCCGATCAGCGCGTCGAGCGACGGCGAACACCCCGAACCAGTCCCGCCGACGATGACCGGGTGACGACCGCCACGTTCGTCGTGAGCCCACGTCATCGGCAGCTCATTCGCGACCGGGCACGGACCTCGGGCCGCTTTCAGTGGGTGTGGCTGTCGGAGGTGATCCTCACCGGTTGTCCCAAGGTCAGCGACGTGTTGGAACGGCCGCGACGGCTCGGGCCGACCCGCAAGCCCGAACATGTCCACTACACCGTGAACCTCACCGAGCAGGCCCGGGAACTGCTGGCGGTCACCGCCGAACAGCACGCCGACGGGGACCGCAGCTTCCTATTGCGCCACCTGCTCGACCAGTTGCCCCGAGCCTGACGTCGCCGGCTTACAGCTGGGCGACGACGCCGGCCATGAGCTCGCCGGCTTCGGTCGGGTTGGCGCCGACGTGCACGCCGGCGTCGCGGAGCGCTTCCATCTTGGCCTGGGCCGTCCCCTTGCCGCCCGACACGATGGCGCCGGCGTGGCCCATCTTCTTGCCCGCGGGCGCCGTGACACCAGCGACGTAGGACACGACCGGCTTGGACACATTGGCCTTGATGAACGCCGCCGCTTCCTCCTCGGCCGAGCCGCCGATCTCGCCGATCATCATGATCGCCCGGGTCTCGGGGTCGGCCTCGAACGCGGCCAGGCAGTCGATGAAGCTGGTGCCGGGAACCGGGTCGCCGCCGATACCGACACAGGTGGTGCAGCCGATGTCTTTTTGCTGGAGCTCGTAGAGCGCCTGATAGGTGAGCGTGCCCGAACGGCTCACGATCCCGACCGGACCGCCGGGTTTGGCGATGTGCCCGGCGGTGATGCCGATGTTGCACTTACCGGGGCTGATGATCCCGGGACAGTTCGGGCCGAGCAGCCGGACGTTCGGGTAGTCACGACGCAACTTGTTGAAGAACCAGGCCTCGTCGTGGGCCGGCACGCCTTCGGTGATGGCCACGATGAACTCGATCCCGCCCTCGGCGGCCTCCATCACGGCATCTTTCACGCCCGGCGCCGGGATGAAGATGCACGACACGTTCGCGCCGGTTGCGGCGACCGCGTCGCCGACCGTGGCGTACACCGGTATCCCCTCGACGTCGGTACCGGCCTTCCTGGGGTTGGTCCCTGCGACCACGTTCGTGCCGTAATCACGGTTCAACAGGCCGTAATAGCGACCCTGGGAACCGGTGAGGCCCTGGTAGACGACCCTGGTGTTCTCGTCGACGAAGATGCTCATTGTTCGGTCGGCTCTCTACTCGGTCAGGCCTGGATCAGCTGCGGGCCGCGGCCAGAGCGACTGCTTTGCGCGCGGCGTCGAGCATGGTCGGCTCCATCATCAAGTTGTCGGACAGGTGGGACGCGAGGATGTCTCGGCCCAGGTCGGCGTTGGTCCCATCGAGCCGGATGACGATCGGAGCGTCGATCGCGACGCGGCGCAACGCCTCGAGGATGCCGTTGGCGACCTCTTCGCCACGCGTGATACCACCGAAGATGTTGATGAAGATCGACTTCACCGCAGGGTCGTTGTTGATGACCTCGAGCGCGCCCGACATCACGTCGGCGTTCGCGCCTCCACCGATGTCAAGGAAGTTCGCCGGCTTGCCGCCGACCTGGTTCACGACATCGACCGTCGACATCGCGAGTCCGGCGCCGTTGGCTATCACGCCGACCGACCCCTCGAGCCCCACGTACTGGAGGCCCTTGGCGTGAGCCGCCTCCTCGCGCTCGTCGCGGTATTGGGTGGCGTCGTACTGCTCGTAGTCGGGGTGGCGGAACTCGGCGTTGCCGTCGAGGGTGACCTTGGCGTCGAGAACGTGCACCTGGCCGTCGGGCGTGAGGATCAGCGGGTTGATCTCGACCAGGTCGGCGTCGCCCTCGCTGTACGCGCGGTAGGCGCCGAGAAGGATCTCGACCGCGCCATCGTTGGCCGCCGGATTGAGGTGGGCCGCTTCGACCCACGCCTTGCACGCGTCGGGTATAAGTCCATCGACGGGATCGATCCAGATCTTCGATATGGCGTCAGGGTTCTCCACGGCGACCGTCTCGATCTCGATGCCGCCTTCGGCCGACAGCATGCCGAGGTGCTTCTTGGCCGACCGGTCGAGGGTGAAGCTGGCGTAGTACTCCTCGGCGATGTCGGACGCCTTCTCGATCAAGACCCGCCCCACGACGTGGCCTTTGATGTCGAGACCGAGGATGTTGCCGGCGTGCGTGCGCACGTCGTCGATGGTCGCCGCGAACTTCACACCGCCCGCCTTGCCCCGCCCTCCGGTGTGGACCTGCGCTTTCACCATCACCGGGGCCCCCAATCGCTCGGCCGCGGCCACGGCCTCGTCGACCGTGAACGCCACCTCGCCGGGCGACACGGGGAGCCCGTATTGCGCGAAGAACTGCTTGCCCTGATACTCGAACAGATCCACTGTGCCTCCTGTGGGGCCGCAGGCGAGACGCCGCGCTGGGCCGACCGGTGAACCGGCGGCGATACTAGGCGCGCCCTCCCCGCAACTCGTCATCCACCAGGACCTCGCATGCCCGTCGCCCAAGGACCCAACATCAATCCCCGATCGGCCATCGTCGTCGGCCTGTCGGCGGTGGTCACCGCAGGCGTGATGTTGCTGTTCGTGCTGTGGGTCACCCGTTCGGGCGACAAGGTCGACATCCAGCTCGGGGACGACCAGTTCGAGAACCTCGACGCCGACCGCATCAGCGCCGAGATCGCCGACCGGGGCCCGATCTTCTTCCCTGACCTCGTCGGCGACGAGCGTCCGATCTGGCTCAATCACCTGGGCGACGACCCCGACGCGGGGTGGGTGGCCATCGAAGCCCGCAATCCGGTCCGACCCGACTGCCTGATCGAGTACGACGCCGGCGACGACGTCTTCGTCGACCAGTGCGACCCGACGCTCACCTTCCCGCCCGATGGAACGGGGTTGAC
>CAYMJU010000055.1:0-22136 GCA_964390555.1 uncultured Acidimicrobiales bacterium
CGAGCCGTTGAGCTGGAGGGCTGTGCCAGCGACATCGGCGCTCGCAGTCGGCACACCAGCTACCAGCGGCACGCCAACAATCGCCACCACAATTGCCACAATTCCTGACGCAAACCTGCGCATGTCGCCCCCCACCCGAGACCAAGTCACGCGTCCGTTTCGCGCGGTTCGTGAACCTAACAAGCATCGCTGAGTACGGCAAATGCGAGAGCGGAGCAGCGGGCGCCCGGTGCGGGGAAACAGGCGAGCAGGCCCGACGGTGCGGCACAGCGTACGGACCCATCGCTTCATAGGCGAGGGGCGACGGGCTCGCTTTCGAGCGCGAGTACGCCGAAGACGCACTCTTGCACGCGGTAGAGGGGATCGCCGGCGACGAAGCGTTCGAGGGCCTCAATGCCAAGACTGAACTCGCGGCTTGCGAGCGCGCTCTTGTGTCCGAGGCCGCGCTCTCGGAGTCGATCGATCTGGGCGGGCGACGTGTATTCGGCGCCGTAGATGATCCGCAGGTACTCGCGACCGCGACATTTGATTCCGGGCTGCGACAATCGCTTGCCGCTCCGGGCGACGACGTCCACGGGCTTGATCACCATGCCCTCTCCCCCACCCGCCGTCAGGCCTTCCCACCAGACCACCGCCGCGGCTTCAGATGCCGGGTCGTCAAGATCGACCTCGATCGTTGCGGTCGCACGGAACGTGCGCGGGTCAGCGGCCGCGAGACGATGCGCTATGGCAATGTGCCAGGGGCGAGCGGTCAGCGCGTGGGTCTTGCCCTCGCTCGAAGCTGCATCGGTCGCGTCATGCGGTCGCGTCGATCCGGTGGGCGAGGTCGACGTAGCTCTCGATCGCGCCCGGCAACACGTCGAAGTGAACGACGCCGCCGCGCGGGTGCTCGACGAGATCGACGACGACTGCGACAGCCGGAGCGTCAGCATCTCCCGCGACGACGAGCGCGCCCGGCACGATGATCGACGGGTCCGCCGCCTGATCGAGGAAGCGACGCGTAGTCTCTGGGCGACGTTGGGCTGATCAACAACGAAGATGAGGAGCTGACCCGTGCCCGGTCTCGCGATCATCACTGAAGCGTGCATCGACGTGAAGGATCGAGCCTGGGCGTAGATGCCTGCCCCGTGCAGTGCATCTATGAGTTCAATCCCCAGAAGAACGTGCTGTTCTCCGAGGACGAAGCAGGCAGCGGGATCATCGAAACCACGCACGCGCCCAACCCCAACGCGATCGGTGCCTTCGCCGACAGCATCCTGTACGTGAACCTCGAGGAATGCACGTCCTGCACCGCGTGCTACCAGCCCGACGTCTGTCCTGTCGGCGCGATCTACTCCGAGGAGCACCTCCCTGATGGATCGGCGACGAGCGCGAAGTACAACGCGGAGGACCCGAACAAAGGTCACGACCACACGTTCTTCGTCCAGAACAGCCGCGACGTATTCGCGGACTAGCAGCGACTCAAGCTCGAACCGGAGGAATCGTCGGCAAAGCCTGCACCGCCCGCAATCCTCCCGGCTCCTCTCCTGGCCGTCAGGCCGAGGTTTTGTCGCGTCTGGCTTGCTGGCGCGGGGCCCGAGGCTCGACCGTACGGGGTCGGATCTCGTACCCGCAGACGTAGGCGCCCGCCATCTTGTGCGCGACCCGTTCGATCTCCGTCTCGGGGAGGACTTGTCGGAGGAACTCAAGTTCCGTCGCGCAGGCCTGACCGTACCGGGAGGCCACTGCCCAGATCGCGCAGTTGTGCAGGTTCATCCGGAAGCTGCCGCCGGGAAGTTTGTCGAAGTCGGCCAGGTACCCCTCGCCGTCGAGGATCTTGGCCAGGACTGCCACCTGCTCGTCGAGGCTTCTGCCGGCCAGCTGGTCTCGGGCCTGCTCGACACGCCGACGGCGGCGTCGCTCGAAGACGCGGGGGATGAGCTCGGGGTCTTCCTCCTCGATGTGGCCGAGCAGCTCGACTGACAGGTCGCCCGAGGATCTGGAGAACAGCGCCTCGCCCAAGTCGGTGCTGTGGTAAAGGTCGGCAGGTCGCCCGGGCCGACCCCGTTCCTGACGGGAGGCGACCAGGCCGGCCGACTTGAGCGCGGCCAGGTGTTGGCGGACAGCGCTCGGCGTGATCCCCAGGGCATCCGCCAGCTCGTCCGCTGACGCCTCCCCTCGCCTCTTGAGGGCGACGAATACATGCCGCTGCGCGGACGAAAGGTCGGTCATGGCCACAGATGCGTTGTCCACACGGCGCAGTCTAACCGCTCGCAACGCACAACGCTAGATTTACAAGGCGCAACTTGTAGATCTACGTTGCGAACGTAAGCCTCCGGCCGACAAGGCGACTGCTACGAGCGGCACTGACCCGGCCCCTCGACGATGGAGCCTTCATGACTACTACCGCGAACCTCGGCTTTCCCCGGATGGGCGTGGCCCGTGAGCTCAAGTGGGCGCTCGAGCGGGCATGGCGAGACGACCGCTACGACGTGCTGCTCACCACGGCCGCCACGCTGCGGGCCCGGCACTGGACGCTGCAGCGCGACCGAGACATCGAGCGGGTTCCGGTCGGGGACTTCTCGCTTTACGACCACGTCCTCGATGCCGCCTTGGCCGTGGGGGTGGTGCCCGAGCGTTTCGGTGCGAGACCCTTCGATCCGGCGTCGGGCAACGATGAGGATCTGCGGCGCTACTTCGTGATGGCCCGCGGCGGTGACCTCGATGGTGTGGACCAGGCCCCGTTGGAGCTGACCAAATGGCTCGACACCAACTATCACTACCTCGTTCCCGAGCTCGCACCGGACCAGATTTTCACGGCCCGCCCGGAGCGGCTGCTCGCTCACCTGCGCGAGGCCCTGGCCCTCAGCGTGAGTGCTCGTCCGGTGCTGCTCGGGCCGCTGTCGCTGCTGGGTCTGGCCAAGCGAACCGACGGCGGCGACCCGATGGCGCTTTTGGACCGGTTGCTGCCGTGCTACGCGCACCTCGTCGAGCGCCTGCGGGCTGCGGGCGCGGCCTACTTCCAGTTCGACGAGCCGCTGCTCGTGACCGACCTCGACCAGCGGGCCATCGACGCGTATCGACGGGCCTATGCAAGCCTGCGCGACGCGGCCGGTGACGCCGAGGTCACCCTGGCCACCTACTTCGGTCCCCTGGGTGACAACACGGAGCTGGCGACGTCACTACCGGTTGACGTCTTGCACCTCGACCTGGTCCGCGGTCGGGGCCAGCTCGACGCGGTGATCGCGGCACGGCCCGACACTCTGGCCCTTTCGCTCGGCCTGGTCGACGGGCGGAACCTCTGGCGCTCCGACCTCGAAGCGCTGGTCCCAGTCGTGGTGGACGCCATCGACCGCCTTGGGGTCGACGCCGTGCAGCTGGCGCCGTCGTGCTCGCTGCTGCACATGCCGGTCGACCTTTCGGCCGAGGCTGCCCTCGACGCCGAGCTCGTCTCGTGGCTGGCCTTCGCCACCGAACGTCTCGACGAGATCCGTATCCTTGGTCGTGTCGCCGACGGTGACGCAGGATCGGTCGCCGCGGAGCTGGAAGCCAACCGACTGGCAGCCGCCGCCCGCCGTGGCTCCCCACGGTGCATCGCAGCGACGTGGCTGAGCGTCTGGCCTCCATCACCCCCGAGATGGGACACAGATCCTCGCCGTACTCGACACGTCGCCCGCTCCAGGTGGAGGCGCTCGGCTTGCCGGCCTTGCCCACGACCACCATCGGGTCCTTCCCCCAGACCCCGGCGATCCGCTAGGTCCGCAAGCAGTTCCGACGGCACGAGATAGGCAACGACGCCTACTCGGCCGCGTTGCGTAGCGAAATCGAGGCCTGCATACGCGAGCAGGAGGAGCTGGGTCTCGACGTGTTGGTCCACGGCGAGTTCGAGCGAACCGACATGGTGGAGTACTTCGGCGAGCAGCTCGACGGTTTCTTCACCACCGCCAACGGTTGGGTGCAGAGCTACGGGTCGAGGTGCGTGAAACCGCCGGTGCTCTACGGCGACGTCGTGCGTCGAGAGCCGATGACCGTGGAGTGGGCCAGCTTCGCCGCCGGCCTAACCAACCGTCCCGTGAAGGGCATGCTCACCGGGCCGGTCACCATGCTGCAGTGGTCGTTCGTTCGAGACGACCAGCCGCGATCTCAGTCGTGCCGACAGCTCGCGCTGGTGCTGCGTGACGAGGTCGATGACCTCGTCACGGCGGGCCTACCGCTGATCCAGGTCGACGAGCCGGCGTTGCGTGAGGGGCTGCCGCTCCGTCGTGTCGACCAGGAGACCTACCTGGCATGGTGCGCCACCGAGGCGTTCCGACTGGCCACCTCATCGGTCCCCGACAAGATCCAGATCCACACCCACATGTGCTACGCCGAGTTCGGCGAGATCATCGGTGCCATCGTCGACCTCGACGCCGACGTCATCTCCATGGAGGCGTCCCGCTCGCAGATGGAGTTGCTCGACGACTTCGCCAGCCGCGGCTACCCGAACGAGGTCGGCCCCGGCATCTGGGACATCAACTCGCCCCGGGTGCCCGGCGACGCGGAGCTCGACGATCTCCTCGCCCGGGCCGTGGAAGCATTCGGAGCGGACCGGCTATGGGTAAATCCCGACTGCGGGCTCAAGACCCGCGGTTGGGACGAGACACGCGAAGCACTCGCCGGCATGGTGAGGGCCGCCGCGCGGGCCCGCGATCGCCTGGCCACCGGGCACCGATAAGCGACGCCCGCGTGGACAACGGCGACCGCTTGACGATGCTGATCCCGCGCGACGCCTTCGGGGGCGTCCGCCGGTTCGACGAGTTCCAGCACGGTCTCGGGATCGCCTGCAACCTCCCCACGGACCGCCTCGACAAGCTTGCCGACGGCTCCCCGCCGGTGAGCCTCCTGCACGATCGCTGCCCGCCTGAACGGAGAACCATGGACACCGCCCGCCTCCTCTCCGCCTCGCTCGCCGACCAGGTGACGACCATGCTGCGCGAATGGAAGCGTCGGGATTGGGGCGAGGGCGGCTCCGAGTTCGCGTGGTGGTGCACAGACGCGCCCGACGCGTTCATCGGCGGCGAGACGGTGCTCTCGTCGATGAACGTGGAGATCGTGGGCATGATCGGCCAGGCCGCGTACGATCTCCTGCTGACCGCCGCCGCCGAGCGGGCGGCTCCGCCACTGCCGCACCCCGCCATTCCCGTCTCGGTACCACCGCCCTACCGGCGCGCGCGCTAACCCGTTGCCCGCTGCCCACCGCTTCTCCGTCAGAGCTCGTCGATGACCACATCGAGGCAGGCGTGCGCGACCCGGAGGGATGCCTCGACGGTTGCGGGGTCGTCGCCTCGGGCGAACACGAAGCCGAGGTAGCGGTCGCCTTCGGGCAGGGTCCGCACCGGGCGGCCGGCGAGGACGGTGATCTCCACCCCGGCCACGCCCGGGACCGCCGCCGCCGCCTCGACACCGTCGACCCGCCGGAGAGTGCCACTGCGGGGGATCGGCACCATGAGGACGCCGGCCGCCGCAATCTCCCGACCGAGGTCGCCGAGGGGGAGGTCGAGGGCGTGGCGGAGGATGACCTCCTCAAGGCTGATCCCGGCACCGAAGCGGAGCGTCCGGGCGCAGAGGCCGCCGATGGAACGAGCAGCTACCTCAAGCACTACGACCTCGCCCGTGGGGGTGATGCGGGCCTCTGCATGAACGGGCCCCTCGATGAGGCCCATGGCGGCGGCCGCTCGGCCGACGGTGTCGTGCAGGTGGACGAGGACCGACGCCGGGTGGCGCGACGGGGTGACGTAGATCGTCTCCTCGAAGTACGGGCCGTCGAGCGGGTCGGGCTTGTCGAAGGTGGCGAGCACGTGGAGTCGGCCGCCTCGCAGGAGCGCCTCGACCGCCACCTCGACCCCGGCGACGAACGCTTCGACCACCACAGGCGCATCGGGGGGCGAGCCTGCGTCGGCGGCGATGGCGCGCACCCGCTCGACGGCGGCGACCGCGTCGGCTGCGGCGTCGGCCCGGATCACGCCGCGGCTGCCGGAGAGAGACGTCGCCTTCACGACGCACGGCAGGCCCACCGCTTCGGCCGCAGCGGCGGTGTCGTCTCCCGGGCGCACGAGACGGTGCGGCGGTTGGAGGAGCCCCGCAGCCCCCATGACGACCCGCATCGCGGCCTTGTCCCTCGTGGTGGCGACGGCCGCGGGCGGGTTGTGGCGCAGCCCGAGTCGCTCCGACGCGGTCGCCGCGGCCACCACGCCCTGCTCGTCGACGGCGATGACTGCGGCCACCGGCGACCGGCGGTGGAGCGCCTCGATGGCGTCGGCCGCGGCGACCGGGTCCGAGAGCGGAACGACGAGGGCGCGGTCGCCCATGGCCCTCGCCATCGCCTGCAAATGCTCAGATCCGACGACCACTTCGACCCCGAGCGCGGCGGCGGCGGCGACGAAGTCGGGCGCGCGGTACGTCGCTGTCGGCAGCAGCAACAGGACCCGCATGACCCCATTGTGGCGGCACTTCCTTTGTCTGAGACGCAAGCGCTGTAGCCTGATGGGGTGGACTACGAGAGTCTGGACCATGGAGGGCCTGAGGACCAGACCGCCGCGCCGCCGCTGCTGACAGTCACCCCCCAGGCCCTCAAGAAAGTACAGGAGATCCGGGCCAGCGAACCCGACGGCGACAAGCTTGCGCTGTGGCTCGAGGTCTCGGGGACGGCCCAAGGCCAGTACACCTACGACCTCTACTTCGACGTGGTCGACGCGGCCGCCGCCGAGGACACCGTGATCCACCACGACGACCTCACCGTCGTCATCCCCGCAGGCAGCGTCGAGCGCCTCACAGGGGCCACGCTCGACATGTCACGAGACCTGCTCAAACCCGGGCTGACCATCACGAACCCGAACCGGTCCCCCGGTACGCCGTCGCCGAGCCCGGCCGTAGGCGCCGCCCACGGCCCCAAGGTCGGCGACCTCACAGGGGACGTGGCCCAGCGCATCCTCCAAGTGCTGGAGCACCAGATCAACCCGAGCATCGCCAGCCACGGTGGCCGCGCCGACCTCGTCGCCGTCGAGGACGACACCGTCTACCTGCGCCTCTCCGGCGGTTGCCAGGGCTGCGGCATGGCCTCCGTCACGCTCGGCCAGGGCATCGAGGTGGCGATCAAAGACAACGTCCCCGAGATCGCCAACGTGGTCGACGTCACCGACCACGCGCAGGGCGCTAACCCGTACTACGAGGCGGCCAAGAAGTAAGCCCCCCGCCTGCGGCGGTCGGATAGCGTAGCCCGCCTCCGGCGGTCGAACCTGGTGCCGCCCAGGGGCTGGCTCGCTGGTGGCCGCGATCCGGGCGAACGTCAGGTCACACAGTAGAAGACCGACCGGTTGGTCAGCACCGGTTCGGATACAACGCCAACATCTGGCTCGTCGAGGGACGGCTCCTCGTCAGCTGCGACGAAGCCACCGAGCACGTGCGCCTCGCCCGCGCCCACGGGATCATCCAATCAATGCACCTCGGTGTCCCAGCGACCGTCGCCGACGACTCCGGATGGCGGATCCGCTGGCTGACAACATGAACCGGTGTCGAGCCTCCCCAGGGCGGCGAGCGTGTCGAGACACCACCACACGTGCCGCTCCGGCCTCTGAGGCTCTGTGTACGGAACCCTGCTCGCGCATGGTTGATCGGCCAGAGGAGCGAGGGCTGTTGGCCGTCCACAGTTCCTGCCCCTTGGCGGCCATCTGGCACTGCCCACCGATGGACATCTCCTCACGGACGTGGTCAGCTGGGTGTGCTGGTCGCTGAGCTTCCCGAGCCGTTGCTCGTTCTGAGTCCTCTGGTCGATTGGTTGTCCATCGCAGCCAGCGGGCGACACGTTACGATTTTTCTCGTGTCATCGTTGTTACGCGATCTGGCAACCCATCGAGTTGCAGGCGATCCGGTGACGATCCGCTACGACGCCACTCGACAGAGCAGCGAAGTGCTCGAAGACGGTCGCTGGATCCCGAGCTGGGAGTCAGCACAACTGCAGCAGACCAAGAAATGTGACCACGAAACTGGCGAAGATCAGAAGGGAATGTGAACGACGTCCGCGTCGTGGTGCTCACCAACGAGCGTGACTTCGCCGCGGATGCTGTCATCAACCTCGGACCTTCGAACAGTCACGAGATTCATGGAGGCCCCGACCTCAACCGGGGATGCTCACCAACCAGCCGCTCCCAGGTTCACCGCGCTGGGACCCGATACGTCACCACCGGACGGCAACCGGCGCGGCCACCAAGCAGCACCGCACCAGGTGGATTCTCGGCACCCCCAGTCATGGTTTCGCAGCGGAGATGGCGGCGCGGTACGCCGCGATCGCGTCGTGGTGATCCACGAGCGGAGCCGGGTAGCCAATTCGCTCGCGCTCCGCGGACTCGGGCCAATGAACCGCATCACCATCGAGGGCTCCGAACTCGGGAAGGTGACGACGGATGTAGTCACCTGACGGGTCGAATTGCCGTCCCTGCACCACGGGGTTGAAGATGCGGTTCGGGTTGGTGTCGGTGCCGGTTCCCGCGGTCCACTGCCAGTTGAGCTGGTTGCTCGCAACGTCGCCATCGACGAGGTACTCCATGAAGTGGGCCGCGCCGAGCCGCCAATCGATGTGGAGGTCCTTCGTGAGAAAAGACGCCACGACCATTCGCGCCCGATTGTGCATGAATCCCTCGCGTCGCAGTTGTCGCATCGCTGCGTCGACGAGCGGGTAACCCGTTCGCCCGTCCTGCCACGCTGCGAACGCTTCGGGGTCGACGTTCCAGACGTCTCCACGTGACCGGTAATCGTGATGCGCGGCCTCGGGTCGGGCAGCAAGGACCTGGTGGTAGAAGTCGCGCCAGCAGAGTTGTCGGACGAACGCGGTGGCACCAACCCGGCCCCGCAGGACGGTGGCCACTTCCGTAGGGGAGAGGCATCCGAAATGCAGGGAGGCCGAGATTCTCGACGTGGCATCGCCTGCGAGGTCGTTGTGCACCTGTTCGTACCGCTCGAGCGTGTCGCCCGACCATGAGCGAAGTCGGGCGAGTCCGGCTGTCTCGCCACCGTGAATGAGATCCGGTGAGGGCTTCTCGCCCGCGACGAGAGCGTCTCGTAGCGTCCCGATGTCGATCTCCAGACCGGCAGGAAGCGTCACCCGTGCCGGTACCGCCACGGTGGCGCGCCATGGCGTGTCGAGCCACCGTCGGTGGTACGGGGTGAACACCTTGTAGTGATCGCCTGCTGCCGGGATGACCGCGCCGGGAGGCACGACGGTCACGCCGGGATGACGCCGCACGACGATGCCGTTCGCCGATGCCTCGCGTTCGAGGCGGTCGAGCCGTGTGCGAGCGAACCCGCTCACGTCGTCCGCCACGTGGATCGTCGTCACGCCCCATGCCAGCGCCACGCGCATCGCTTCGCCAACCCATTCGCCTCGCCGCACGACCAACCCCGCACCGAGTCGAGTCAGCGAGTCATGGAGATCGATGAGTGACTCGCGAAGGAACGCCCGTCGATTGGCCCCGATGGTCGGCCCCTTCGCGAGGGCGTCGTCGATGACGAAGAGCGGCACCACACGCTCGGCCGCGGCACAGCCCTCGCTCAGCGCCGGGTTGTCCCGCACGCGCAGATCTCTGGTGAACAACACCATCGACACGCTCATGGCACGTCTCCGTCGGCTAGTCACGCGTCCGAGCCGTGGGCCGCGGTGACTCCGAGGTGGTCCAGCACCGCCGTCGCGGTTCTCCGTCCGCTGAACATGGCTCCCTGAATCGACGCGGTGTCGCGATGATCGCCGCAGACGAACCGTCCTTCGCCGAGCGCGATCAGCTGCTTCACATGCAATGGTGGCGACTGCGCGGGTTGCCCGTGCGTGATGACATCAGTGCGGAGATGTTCCCAGTCGCCGGTCATCGAGCCGAACCACCGGGCGAGTTGCTCGCGGACCCGGCTCGTGACGGTCGGGTCGAGCGCGTCGCGCCCGGGAATCGCAGCGGCGATGAGGGCCCGACCCGACGGAGCGTAGGAAGGCTGCACTTCGGTCATGACCGCGAGGTTCTTGGCTGGACCGCTCGAATCTCCGTCGAGCACGAGCACAGGTCCGGCAAGTGGCGCGTCGGCAGCGGCGAACCAGCAACACGCCGCCGATCGTGACCCAGGATCGGCAACCCGGTGGCCGAGCAAGCGGTGCGCTGTCGGACCCTCGGTGGCCACGACCACGGCTCTCGCGTCGACGCGCTCACCACCGTCGAGCGTGACGCCTGCGGCGTCGAGCCCCACCACCTTGGTGTCGAGTCGCACCGCGTGATCGGGCAGGCCCGCCGCGAGCTGAGCCGGGATGGCTCCCATGCCCTGCCGGGGGACGCCGGTCGCGCCGACGACCAGCATCCGCAGGATCGTATCGAACCGTCGGCTCGACACTTCGAGATCAGGGTCGAGCTGAATGCCGGCGAACAGCGGCCGCCAGAACGATTCGATCATCTGGTCCGAGAACCGGGCGCGTGACAGCCGATCCGCCGTCGTCATGTCCGTGCGGCGGAGAAGGCTGCCGACCGAATGGGACCGAACGTCGAGCACGAGACGCGCAAGTCGTGCCTTGTCGGCAAGCGTGCCGATCGGGGCAGCGACGGTCTGGACGATGAGTCGCGGTCGACGGATCGGATCGGCAACCCGGTGGAATTCGCCCCCGGCACGGATCACGGCGCCGGGCTCGAACAGGCCCAACCCGAGCGCGGGAACGTTGAGTCGGCGCTGCACCTCGGGGTACGCGGTGAGCAGGATCTGGAATCCGCGATCCAGCAGGAACCCGTCGACGACGTCGGTTCGCACCCGACCTCCGACACCATCCGATGCTTCCAGCACCCGGCAGTCGACCCCGACGGAGGTGAGGTCGTGGGCGCAGGCCAGGCCAGCGAGGCCGGCGCCGACGATCACGACATCAACCGTGTCACCCACCATGGCCGCCACTGCGGTCGACCGCCGCCTTCGCGAGGTTGGCGATCATGGATCCGAACACGATGTTGTGGAAGGGGCTGATCGACCACCAATAGAGGTCACCGGCGAGGCCGTGCGGAATGAAGAGCGCCCGCTGGTGCAGTACCGGATGTTCGGGGTTGGCGACATCGATGGAGAACTCGAGCCACGCCCGGCCCGGGAGCTTCATCTCGGCCCGGAGCCGCAGCAGCGTCGGCCGGTCGATCGCCTCGACCCGCCAGAAGTCGACCGCGTCACCGACGATGAGCCGGTCGGGGTCGCGGCGACCGCGCCGCAGACCGACGCCCCCGACGACGCGGTCCATCAAGCCTCGAACCGCCCAGGCGAGCGGGAACGAGTACCAGCCCCGGTCACCGCCGATCCCCTCAACCGCCCGCCACAGCGCCCCGACCGGAGCGTCGACGGCGACCGAGCGCTCATCGCGGTACGCGGTCCCACCGGCCCACTCGGGATCGGTCGGCATCGGGTCACTCGGCGCGCCCGGCCACTCCGCGCCCGACCAGCGGGTCTCGACATCGGCGTGGCCGATCCGCTCCAACGTCAGACGCACCGCCTCGTCGAACGGGCAGAGATCACGTGGAATGAGCGCCTCGATGTCATGTTCGTGCGCGACCGCGTTGTTGCGCAGCGACTCGATCAGCGGCTGCGCGATCGCTTTCGGAACGGGTGTCACGACGTTGACCCACTGGCTCGACAACCACGGCGACAACACCGGCACCGGGATGATGATCCGGTGTTTCAGCCCGGCGACCCGCGCATAGCGCTGCATCATGTCGCGGTACGACACCACGTCGGGCCCGGCAATGTCGAAACGCCGGTTGGTGTTCGCCGACAAGCCGAGCGAACCCTCGAGGTACGCCAGCACATCACTCACCGCGATGGGCTGCACCAGTGAGCGCACCCACTTCGGCGTGACCATTACCGGGAGCCGCTCGGTGAGGTACCGCAGCATCTCGAACGAAGCCGACCCGCTCCCGATGATCACCCCGGCTTGCAACACCACCGCCGGTACAGGACTGTCGAGGAAGATCTGACCGACCTCCGCCCGCGACGCCAGGTGCGGTGATGCCTGTTCGCCTTCGGGGACGAGACCGCCCAGATAGACGATCCGCCCGACGCCCGCGGCTTCTGCCGCGACGGCGGTGTTGCGCGCGGCGTTGCGGTCCGACGTCTCGAAGTCGGCTCCGGTGCCGATCGAGTGCACCAGGTAGTAGACGACGTCGACTCCCTCCATGGCGGCGCCGAGGCTGGCCGCGTCGAGCGCGTCACCCTGCACGATCTCGACACCGTCAGCCCACGGCACCCCGGCCAGCCGTTCAGGGCGACGGGTGAGGCATCGAACGTCGTGTCCCGCCTCGGCCAGGCGCGGAGCGAGTCGCCCACCGATGTAGCCGGTTGCGCCCATCAGCAGGATCCTCGAGCCGCGGCCCGCCTCGACGGTCAAGGGGCGGCCGGGGTGCAGCCGGCCCGTTCGGTCACCCAGTTCCAGAGTTGCTCGCGGCGTTCAGGGGTATCGGATCGCCGGGTGCTTCCCAGACGGTGGATCCGCCGGACGCCACGGTCCAACCAGAACCCACCGGTGCTCGCGAGTGGTTCACCATCATCGGCGGCGAGCCACACCATCGTGTCGGCGCCCGCCTCGGCGTCGCGAAGCAGTGGTCCGACGATCTTGCGGAACGTCGGAAGCGCTTCCTCCACCCCCGGCGTGTCGGCCCAACCGGGATGCATCGAGTGGAACACCACTGAACGCCGGTCCACACGTCCAGCCCACATCTCGTTGAGCGTGACCTGCGCGCGCTTCGCCAGCGCGTACTGCTTCGACCCGTTGTAATCGTCAGCGTGCATCTGCAACCCGTCGACGGTGAGTTCCGCCGAGTACATCCCACCCGACGACATCGTGATCACCCGCGCCGGAGCCGAGGCCTCGAGCCGCTCCAGCAGCAGACAGGTGAGCAGGAACGGGCCGACGACCTGACTGGCGACGGTCGCCTCGGTGCCGTCGGGAGCATCCACCCGTTCATGGGTGAGCGCGCCCGCGTTGTGGATCAGCACATCGAGCCGGTCATGGCCGCCCAGAATCTGCTCGGCGGCTCGCCGGACCGAGTCGAGGTCGCCCATGTCGGCAACCACGGCGGACACGTTGGCATTGCCGGTCGCATCGCGGATCTCTGCGACGACGGCGGCGGTCTTGTCAGGGTTGCGGCCTAGGACGATCACGGTCGCGCCATCACGGGCGAGCTGCTCCGCGGCGGCACGGCCGAGCCCCGACGTTGCGCCGGTGACCACGATCACCCGGCCGGCGAGGCGGTACGAACCAAGTTCGCTCCACCGAAACAGCCGGCGTCGAACGTCGAAACCGATTCGGGTGAAGCTCGGAACGATCGGGCCCTCGAGGATCGCGTCGCTGACGGTTGCGGCGCTCATCTACGCGCCCGTTCCCTCGAGCACGCGTCGTAGGCCGGCCGCGGCGCGGTCGCCGATGCGTCCGAACACCACACCGAGCAGCGGATTCGCAAACCTGAGCGCACCCTTGAGCGAGAGGTCCGCGTCGTAGGTGACTCGACATCCACCGTCGCCGGCTGGCTCGAACGTCATCACGTCGACCGAGAGGAGGGTCGCTGTTTCGGCGCGGACCTCGATCCGCTCTGGTGCGCTCATCTCGACGATCTCGTATCGCAGTGTCAGGTCGCGGCCGACGCCTCCGACCGTCACGTCGAATGCCGCTCGCACGGCGACGCCAGCGCCAGCCACCTGCACCGAGCGTTTCACCCCAGGGTCCCACTCTGCGAAGTGCTCGAGATCGCTCAAGTAGTCGAATGCCCGCTGTGGTGACCACGGCGTGTCGACGGCTGTGCGGTAATGGGGCATCAGAGTCTCCGTAGTCGGCTTGCCATGGGAAGCCGTCGAAGCGACAGCCATGAGTGGTTCGAGCGTAGGGGCATGTCGGGGAGTTATAACCAGAACCTGTGGATCGGCGATCTGATCGGGGGCGCGGCGTACCTTCCTCGTTGACCAAACGAGACTGCCGGCGTGCCAACACAGCCGCATACCGCTGCTCCACAAGCCCCAGCTCCACCAACACGATCACGACCCTCTCCACGACTGATGACGATGAACGTCACCATCGAAGAAGGCTCAGCCACGACTGTCGAGAACACATGTGCGTAACACACCTACCGGAGCCACTGTCACCCAGCTACCGGAGCCAGTCCCCGAACTGGAACACACCAACCCAAGCCAACATGTCCACTATGAACCGGGACCGCACATGGGCTCGTGTTGTACGGGTGTTGTACAGAGGCCCCAGAACGCCGCAGGCCCGGTCCTAGGGACCGGGCCTGACCTGGCATTTCCTTGGTGGCGTGGGCAGGATTTGAACCTGCGACCTTCGGGTTATGAGTGCACCGACGCCCGTGGGAGCTGGTCGACATCTGTGGGCGTCGGTCCTGGTGACGCTGGAGATCTGGCCGCTCGGTCGGGTGTGTCGTCTGCGCTGGTAGGCGGCCGTTGGTGCCAGTGGTGCTGACATCGCGCTGACACGCCGGGCGGGTGGGAGGGGTCACTCCATGCCGAGTCCGGAGCTCTCGCTTCCGCTGTCGACCGGCGCTCGGTCGCGCTCGCGGTGGAACTCGAGCGCGAAGGTGACGGGGCCGGTGATGTCGACGTGGTGGAGCCGACCGGGTGGGATCACCACGCTCGCGCCTGCGCCCACGTGGAACGGAAGGTCGGGGTCGTCCTCGAACACGAAGTCGAGCGTGCCGGCGTGCACGACGAGGCGGGCCCAGACCCTGTCGGCGACGCGATGTGCGCGGCGGAGACCAGCCGGGTGGTGGTCCTGGTCGAACGTGTCGGTGGTGCGGACGTGTTCGAGTCCGTCCGGCAAGTCAATGCTCATGTCAGCGCCCCTCCGTCTGATGATGATGCTCATCGCGTACGGACGCCGACCAACGATCTGCAATGGCGGCGACAAGGCGGAGGATGCGTTCGGTGCCGTTGTCGTGGCCCTTCTCGAAGTCGTCGCCGTCGGTGGCCATCGAGTTGGTGACGTGTGCGACGCACACCACGTCACGTTGTCGGGCTTCGGCGTAGGCGTAGAGGGCGGCGGCTTCCATCTCGACGGCGTGCACTCCTGCGGAGCGGGCACGCTCGATCGCAGTTTCTGTCTCGCGGAACGGTGCGTCGGTGGTCGAGCTGGCACCTCGGTGGACGGGTTCGCCGAGGTCGCCGAACGCGGCGTCGAGGAGTTCAGCCAGATGTGCGGGGATGATGGCCCATTCGCCGGGCGGGAGGTAGCGGTGGCTGGTGCCTTCGTCGCGCCAGGCGCGTTCGATGAGCACGAAATAGGGCGGAGCACCGAGCGGGGTGATGGTGCCGGCCGAGGTGACCGACACGAGGAGTCGGCAGCCTGACGCGGCTCTTCGGCGACGAGCACGGCGTAGGGGGCGCCGACCGCGCACGGGACGATGCCGATCTCGAGGCCGTCGTGGTGGGTGGTCCAGAGCTCGGAGTGATAGCAGGCCCAGTCGCTGTGGCGTGTCGCTCGGCCGAGCGGGGCGAGGTGGCGGACGACATCACCATCTGGATCGAGCAAGCACACCGGCGGCGCCGGGGTTGAGCTGAGGTTGCGGTGACGACGTGCTTCGCGGAGCAGGTTCTCCACCTGGAATATCGAGGGTTCGTCGTGATCGGTGGCGGTCACGAACGGCGGCAACCCCGGTTGTGCGGCCGGGCGCTCGGGGACCGTGATGGTCAGGACGTCGAACGCTGCACGCCTGGGCGCGATGCGACGGCCGATGCGTTCGAGGAGCGATCCCCATGTGGCGAGGCCGGGTAAGGCGGTCGGTGCGTAGAGGCCGTGGCGCCACGTGGTGGTGCCGTGGCCGCGGGCGATTGGTTCGAGGTCGTCGCGGGTGAGGAAGCGTGCGGTGTTCCATGGTGGCTTCGAGAACTGGCGGTGGTTACGCCATCCCCATGGGCTCGATCGGTGGAGGCTGCCGATCACCACTCGCCCACCGGGGCGGGTGACCCGGACGAGCTCGCCGATCACCGCGCTGGGGTCGGCAGCGAACTCGCACACCGTCATCGCGACCGTGACATGGAAGCGGGCGTCGTCGAACGGGAGCCGGTGGACATCGCCCTCGACCAGTTCACCGGTCACGCGGCTCCGGGCGAGCACGAGCGACGCCGCGTCCGAGTCGACGCCCACGACGCGCGCACCTTCGGCCTCGAGCCGGGCAGCGAACCGCCCGGTGCCGCAGCCGGCGTCACACACCTCCAGCCCTGCGACGGGTCCGATGGCATCGAGGAGCAGGTCATGCTCGATGCTGCTGGCGTAGCGACCCCATGGCCGATCGAACCATGCGTCGTATGCGGCGGCGTCTGCACGCCAGTGTGATGGTTCGTCTGAGGTTTCCTCGTTGGTCATCTGGTTAGAACGTGACGGACTTGTCGGCCCACAGCGTCCAGTCTGTGACCTCGTCGAGGCTGGATCGACGGGCGTCGTCGATGACCATGGCGTCGGTGATCCCGCGGGCGTCCATGCAGCTGCCGCACAGTCCGATCTCGGCGCCGTGCCGGGCCGCAGAGGTGATCATCCGGTCGAGGTGGTAGTAGCCGTTGGGGACCTGCTGGCCCGCAACTGCGCACCCGACGGCGTCGCCGAAGCAGAACACCTTCACCTCGACACCTTCTCGTTTCGCGAGGTTCCCGGCGAGACGGAGCCCGTTGTAGGCGCGTTCGTCGCCGTAGGCGGGGCCTTGCAGGATCACAAGCATCTTCACGATGCCACCTCCATCTCGACGGGCAGCTGCGCCCGTTGCCATTCAGGGAAACCGTCCGTAAGCCGCAGCGCACGTCGACCGCGGCGGCGCAGGAGGCGCACTGCGTCGTCGGCCATCACGCAATACGGGCCGCGGCAGTAGGCGACGACGTCGACATCACGCGGTATGGCTTTCAAGGTCTCGGCCAGCTGGTCGACCGGGATCGAACGCGCACCGGCGATGTGGCCGGCCGCGTACTCGGCGGTCGGGCGGACGTCGAGCACGATCACGTCACCGGCCGCAAGGCGTTCGGCGAGCTCGGCCTGGGTGATCTCCTCGAGCCGGGAGCGGTCACCGAGGTAGGCAGCGGCGAGGTCGTCGAGCTCGGCATGGTGCGCGGCAGCAACATCCCGCAACGCCGACCACAACTCCACGACACGATCCGACGTCAGCCGGTAGTAGATCCGCGTCCCTTCCCTCCGGGTGGTCACCAGACCTGTCGTCGCCAGGGTGCGCAAGTGGAACGAGGTGTTAGCGACGCTCTGGCCGATTTCGTCGGCCAGCTCCTCGACGTGCCGTTCGCCCTGGGCGAGGACGTCGATCAGCTCAGCGCGCCGGCCATTCGCCATCGCCTTCGCGACCTCGGCGAACCCGTCGAACAACGCATCCTTCGCAACCCGGTCACCCATCGACCACCACCTCCACCTGCCCACTCTATTCAAACGGCTACTTGACAAGCTACCCGCCGCTACGCGATTGTTCAAGTGGTTCTTTGAGGA
This sequence comes from uncultured Acidimicrobiales bacterium, assembly GCA_964390555.1. GTDB lineage: Bacteria > Actinomycetota > Acidimicrobiia > Acidimicrobiales > SHLQ01 > CAVTWS01. Next base: position 17,492 of record CAYMJU010000055.1, read on the forward strand.
TGTGGTGGAGGTTCGGGATGCAGGTGCACGAGTTCGTCGACGAGGGTCTCGGCCATTCGTCGTACGTGATCAACCTCGGTGACGGCACCGCAGCAGTGGTCGACCCGCCCCGCTTCCCGACCGAGCACGAGGCGCTGATCGGCCGATCGGGCTGGGATCTGCGATGGACGATCGACACCCACTCCCACGCCGACTACGTGACCGGCAGCCCCGGCCTCGCTGCTCGCCGAGGTGTCACGTTCATCGCACCGGCCGCATCGAACCTCGAAACCCCACATCAGGCGATCCGTGACGGCGAGCATGTAGCGCTCGCTCCCGGCGTCACGCTGACTGCGATCGCGACGCCCGGTCACACGCCGGACCACCACGCCTATGCCCTCGACTTCGACGGTGTGCCGGTGGCGCTGTTCACGGGTGGTTCGTTGATGGTGGGCACGGTCGGGCGGACCGATCTGTGCGGCCCCGAACTCGCAGTGCCGCTCGCACACGAGATGTTCCGCTCGTTGCACCGCTTCGACGACCTCCCCGACACGCTGACCGTGTACCCGACGCACGGAGCCGGGTCGTTCTGCTCCGCACCTGGCGCCGCCGAGCGCACCAGCACCCTCGGTCGCGAGCGGGCCACGAACCCACTGCTGTCGATCCCCAACGAGGGTGCCTTCGTGGAGCGACTCGTCGACGGGTTCGGCACGTTCCCCACCTACTTCGCCCGACTCCCGGAACTGAACCGTCGCGGCCCCACCCGCATCGACACCCTCCCGACGCTGCCTCTGCTCGACGCAGATGACGTTGCGCGTCGCGTCGCCGACGGTGCAGTCGTCGTGGATGCCCGGCCGTTCGTGACGTTCGGTGCCGGTCACCTTCCCGGTTCGATCTCGAACACAGTGCGTCCGGTGTTCGGGTCTTGGCTCGGCTGGCTCGTCCCCGCCGGCAGCCCGCTCGTTTTCGTCCTCGACCCTGACCAGGACCGCCGCGACCTCGTCCGCCAATGCCTCGATGTCGGCCACGAGCTATTCGTTGGCGAGCTCGACGGCGGCTTCGACGCATGGGCAGCGAGCGGCCGGCCGGTTGCGACGATCCCCGTCGTCGGCGTCGAACAGTTGGGTGGGACCGTGATCGATGTCCGTCAGGCCAACGAGTACGCGGCCGGACACATCCCCATCGCACAAAGCATCGAACTCGGCTCCATCCCCACCGCGCCGATGCCCGGCGACAGCCCGGTCACGGTGATGTGCGGGCACGGCGAGCGCGCCATGTCCGCCGCCAGCCTCCTCGCCGCACGCGGTGCCGCCACCCGGGTGTTCGACGGAGGCCCCGACACGTGGGCCACCTCCACCGGCCAAGCCTTGGAGGCCGGCCGATGAGCACCACCGCACCGGCCTCCTCCGGCATCCGACTCGGGCTGCGCGAGAACCTCGCCCAGTTCATGCTCCTCGTCGGAGTCAACGCGCTCGTCGGCGGCATGATCGGCCAGGAACGCACCGTGCTGCCGTTGCTCGCTACCGACGAGTTCGGCCTCGACAAGTACACCGCCACCCTCACGTTCATCGCCGCGTTCGGCATTGTGAAAGCCGCCACCAACTTCTTCGCCGGGACGCTCTCGGATCGCTACGGCCGCAAACCCGTGTTGATCGCCGGCTGGATCATCGGCATCCCCGTCCCCCTGCTGCTGATGTGGGCACCCACCTGGAGTTGGGTGGTGTTCGCCAACGTGCTCCTCGGCGTCAACCAAGGCCTCACCTGGTCCACCACCGTGATCATGAAGATCGACCTCGTCGGGCCCGAACGGCGTGGGTTCGCGATGGGTCTCAACGAGGCCGCCGGGTACGGAGCCGTCGCCATCACCGCGCTCGCCACCGGCTGGATCGCCGCCGAACACGGGCTACGTCCCGCACCGTTCTTCCTCGGCCTCGCCTACGCAGCCCTCGGTCTCGGCCTGTCCACACTTGCAGTGAAGGAGACTCGCGCCCACGCCCACCACGAGGCCGCCAACCACGTCGCCAGCAGCGCCGACCATCACGAGGGGTTGACGACCGGGGAGATCTTCAAGCTCACCTCGTTCCGCGACAAGGCACTCTCGTCGTGCTCACAGGCGGGGCTGGTCAACAACCTCAACGACGGTCTCGCCTGGGGCCTGTTCCCGATCTTCTTCGCTGCCGCCGGCGTGTCCGTCGGCCGCATCGGCATCCTCGCTGCGCTCTACCCCGCTGCGTGGGGGCTCGGCCAGCTCTACACCGGCGGACTGTCCGACCGCATCGGCCGCAAACCGCTCATCGCCGGCGGCATGCTCACCCAGGCCGCCGCGCTCGCCTGGATGGCGACCGTCACCGGCTTCTGGGCGTGGGCAGCCGGCGCCATCGTGCTCGGCATCGGCACCGCCATGGTGTACCCCACTCTGTTGGCCGCCATCGGTGACGTCGCCCACCCCACCTGGCGAGCCCGCTCCGTCGGCACCTACCGACTCTGGCGCGACGGCGGCTTCGCCGTCGGTGCACTTGTCGCCGGAGTCCTCGCCGACCTCGTCTCTATCGAAGCCGCCATCTACGCCGTCGCCGCCCTCACCGCCGCGTCCGGTGTCGTCGTGATCGTGCGCATGCACGAAACCCACCACCCGGCACGACCATGACCACTCGACGGGCCGGCCCACGCTCGATCGACGACCTGCTCGCCGAGGCCCGCGCGCAACTCGACCGCGTCGACCCGTCATCGCTCGATACGGAACTCGGCGACGGCTCGGTCGTCATCGACATCCGACCCGTCGAGCAACGCACCCGCGACGGAGCGGTGCCGGGCGCCATCGTCATCGACAGAAACGTCCTCGAGTGGCGCCTCGACCCGGCGAGCCACACACCAAACGAATCGTCACCTTCTTGGTGATACTGACTGAGTCAGTTATACTGCTTGAATGCCTCGAACCACACCAGCTGATCGAAACGCGAAGCTCCTCGATGCCGCTGCGGCGGCCTTCGTCGCACACGGATACCAGCGCACCCAGATGGACGACATCGCCGAGCGACTCGGCGTGTCGAAAGGGACCATCTACCGTGCGGTCGATTCCAAGGAGATCTTGTTCGCCGCTGTGATCGCGTGGGCCGACACACCAGACGATCTGCCCGTCGCCGGCCTCGCCTCCACTCACGACGTGGCCGCAGTCGCATCTGCTGTTGCCACAGAGCTCGCCGACGCGGTCGCCGGTCTTGAGCTGGCCGCCATCGTCGCCGACCGCAAACGTCTCCGGGCTGCGAGCGGGTTCGGCGACGAGATCGAACGCATCACCACCGGCCTCCACCAGGTGATGCGCGCCCGTCGCACTGCGATCATGGTCCTCGACCGCTGCGCCTGCGAGATCCCCGAACTCTCCGCCGTCTGGTTCGGTGACGGCCGCTACGCCCTCGTCGATCTCTGGCACGACTACCTCACCCTGCGATCGACCCACCTCACGATTGACGTCGACACGGCGATCCTCGCCAGAACCATCGTCGAGCTCGTCACCACGTGGGCCGTCAAGATGCCATGGGACCCCGCACCACGCCCCTACCCCGGCGATACCGCCGCCGCGTGCGCAGCCATGATCCGCCACCTCCTCACCGGACCAGCACGATGAGCACCGACGCCACCAACACTGCGGCACGCCCCGGAGCGATCGCCCGGTTCCGGTCCCGCCAGTCCGGACACCCCACGGGACTCGTCGGCCGGATCTTCGGACGCGCGATGGTGAAAGACACCGCGGACGCCAACGACCGATCGCTCGCATTGCTCGGCCTGACCGCACCCCGCACCGTGCTCGAGATCGGCATCGGCCAAGGGCGAACCGTCGCCGTGCTGCTCGACGCCGGTCACCACGTCCTCGGTGTCGACCCCTCCGCGACGATGGTGAAACAGGCCACCGCCCGCAACCGCAGCGCCTGCCGCGATGGCCGAGCCGACCTGCGCCACAGCGACGGCACCACGATCCCGTTCGACGACAGCACGGCCGACGCCGCGTTCAGCGCGCACACCGTCTACTTCATGCCCGACCCAACCAGAACGTTCACCGAGGTCGCCCGGGTCCTGCGCCCCGGCGGCACCCTCGTCATCGGCTGCCGCACCAGCGACACCCCGCCTCCGGCATGGATGGATCCCGACATCTACCGCATCCCCACCGCTACCCAGGTCACCGAGATGCTCACCGCAGCCGGATTCGACCGCGTCGACCACCACACCGTCGATGCGGCCGGCTACGAGTTCCACCTGTTCGCAGCCCACCTCGCCAACGACGCGGCCATGGCGTGAGCACCACCAAAGTGAGCACGCCCGACCAGCTCAGGAACGCGTTGCGGCGGACTACCGGCATCGACGACCTCGACTGGGCGACACCACCGACCTCACTCCACGGCGGGTTCTGGGCCGAGATGTACACCGTCGAACTCGCCGACCCACCCCCGGCTCTTGCTGGACCACTCGTCGCCCGGATCATGCCCGACCCCGACACCGCAGCCTTCGAGACCGCCATCCAACGACACGTCCACCGCCACGGCATCCCCGTCCCGGCCATCCGCGCCGCCAACGTCCCGACCAGCGAGCTCGACCGAGCGTGGATGCTGATGGACCTTGCCCCCGGACAACCGATGCTCAGCGGACTCACCGCAACCGGCGCCATCCGACG
>CAYMJU010000056.1:0-10601 GCA_964390555.1 uncultured Acidimicrobiales bacterium
GGCGGGTTTGGTGGTGCAGATGGCGGTGAGGGCGTCGAGGCGGCGGGCGTCGATGCTGTCCCCGGCTGGTGTGTCGCTGTGTCCGCTGGGGTTCGCGGCGTGCCAGCTTGTATGGAGTTGTTGTTCGATGGCTTTGGTGACGACGGCGGCGGTGTCGGGGTCTAGGTCGCCGGTCATGCGGGTCATGCCGTCGCGGTCTTTCCACCACCGCAACCCCCGGCGTCTACGCAGCCGGTCGTGATGGGTTTCGCCTTGATCGGCGCTGAGTTGGCGGGCCAGGTCGATGGCGACGCCCCGGAAGTCGTCGGCTCGCATCTGAGCCGCTTGATCCAACAACGATGGTATGTGGCTGTCGAGGCGGTCCCCGGCGATGCCTCTCGCGACGGCCAACGCGTCGACGTGGCTGTCAGACACCGTCCCGGCAGCTAACGCGTCGCCGGCGGCGGGCATGTCGGTCACGGCGCCGGCGAGGCGCGCTCGTCGTGTCGCTTCTGATGTGGAGACACCCAAACCGACACGGAGCCGATCCCGAGCCAAGCCCTCAGATCCGGCGATCACAGAAGTGAGGCGGGCGTCGAGAGCGCACAGCGCTCTTCGGCATCGTTCCGACGCGGTCAACACTTCTCGGGCGTCAACAGCTGAGATCAGTGACACGTCGACCGCGGCCAGTTCGTCGCCTATCCCGCAGATCAACTCGGCCAGCTCGACAGCCACGACAAACCCCCTTCGGACACGGTGTTGCTAGTGACGTTTGTTGGGGGCCCTGGAGGGCCGAGCAGCGCCCCCGCCTCGGGAACGAAACAGCAACACCAGGGAACAGGTGTGCGCAGCACCGAACACGAGAAATCCTGAGAATTCTTCTGGCGCTGGCGAGGTCCCGGACGTCTGCTTCGTGCTCGGCACCGCCGCGGTCGACACCCTCACCGGTCGGCGGCGGGACCCATCGGTGCCTGGCTGCACACACGGCCCGGCGCGAGTTGCCCGTAGCGCTTCATTGAACGGCGGACCCGCGTCCCCCGATTCCAGGCACGCTCGGATCGCCTCGGTCGCGCCCGCGGAGGCCACGGTTCGGCTTGCGCCGCCCCATTTCCTTCGATCACCTACCCTTGGCACATTCAGCCCGTGCGCTGGCGGGAACATCGTGGACCGGTCCGCCCGACAACTGAACCTCGTGGCGTCCGATCCATGGCGCGCCCCGACTCGGGTGGGCCGATGACCGACGACGCCTATCTCACCGCCGAGGCCAGGGCCCGGGTGGAGATCGACGGTCAGCTCGTCGCGCGCGGGTGGGTGGTGCAGGACCGCAAGGCCATGAACCTGTATGCCGCCCAGGGTGTGGCGGTGCGCGAGTTCATCCTGGCCACTGGCCATGGCCGAGCCGATTACCTGCTGTTCGTCGACACCAAGGCGGTGGGCGCGGTCGAGGCGAAGCCGTCGGGCACGACTCTGGCCGGCGTCGAGTCACAGTCGGCGAAGTACGCCTCGGGACTGCCCGGTGAGCCCGGCGCCGGCCAGTGCGCGGCGGGCGCGGCGGGCGTGGAAGATGGGGCATGACGTTCCCCGATGTTGGAGTCCTCGCCGGTCGACACATGCGCCTCGAGGCGTTGTCGGTCGAGCATGTGCCGGGCCTGGTGCTGGCCGCGACGGACGACCGTGCGAGCTACGGCTTCACGGCCGTGCCGAGCACGGTTGCGGAGATGGGGCAACACGTCCGGGCGCTGATCGCAGAACGGTCGGCCGGCGAGGCGATCCCGTTCGCCCAGCTCCGCGCGACCGACGCTGCGGTGGTCGGCATGACGCGCTTTCTCACCGTCCGCCGGAGTGCGAGCGGCGCGCCGCCCTTTGCGGTCGAGATCGGCGGCACGTGGCTCAGCGCCTCAGCGCAGGGCACCGGCATCAACGTCGAGGCCAAGCTGCTCCTGCTCACCCACGCGTTCGAGACTTGGGGGATGGCTCGTGTCGACCTCAAGACCGACGCCCGCAACGCCGTGTCGCGCCTCGCGATCGAACGGCTCGGGGCGACGTTCGAAGGGGTGCTCCGGTCGTGGCAGCCGTCGTTGGTCGCGGGCGAAGAGGGCCGGTTCCGCGACACCGCGATGTATTCGATCCTGCGACCGGAGTGGGCGTCGGTCCACCTCCGCCTGGTCGACCGCCTTCGCGGCTACGAGTGAGGCGAGGTCACATCGACGTGCGGGGAGCGACCGGGCCGTCGTACTGGAGCATCAGCTGGCCGAACGTCCGGAAGATCGCACCCGGATACTGCGCGGGGACGAAACCGTCGGCGAGGCGCAAGTTCGGTAGGCGGCGATAGAGCGTCTCGATCGCCACGCGCGCCTCCATGCGGGCCAGGTTCGAGCCCAGGCAGTGGTGGATCCCCATGCCGAACCCGAGGTGGCTCGGCAGGCTCGAGAAGTCGCGGTCGATGACGAACTCGTCGGGCCGGTCGTACACGGCGGGGTCGTGGCTGCCGGCGCCGTACACGTTGAACACCCGGCACCCCTCGGGGATCGCCACCCCGTCCACCTCGATGTCGGTCAAGGCGGTGCGGAACAGCCCGTGGATGGGTCCGTCGAAGCGCATGCCCTCGTCGACGGCCGACATCGACAGGCCTTCGAGATCGGCGAGCAACTTGGCCTTCTCCGACGGATGGTCCTCGATCGCCTTGACGAGGTTCCCGATCAAGGTCGTGGTCGTCGTGTTCCCGGCCGACAACAGCAGGCGGATGATGGCGACGCACTCGGTGCGGGTGAACCGCTCGCCGTCGACCTCGGCCGTCATGATCGCGGTGATCAGGTCCGACGGGAGCTCGCCGCCCGCGGCGACCGCGGCCTGGCGCTCGGCGACCAGCGTCGAGAGGTAGGCGGTGAAGGCGTCGAGCTCGGCGGCCACCGCGCTGCGGTCGGTCATCGACGCGGCGCGCTCTTGGAACTCACTCCACGTGCGGAACTGATCTCGATCGGCGAGCGGCACGCCGAGCATCTCGCAGATGATCTGCACCGGCAGGGCGGCGCCGAGCGCGGTGGTGAGCTCGAACGTGCCGCCGCCGGGCGGCAGCCGGTCGATGTAGTCGTCGGCCACCTGCTGGATGTGCGGTCCGATCGCGTCGACGCGAGCCGGCGAGAACGCCGAGACGAGAAGCCGGCGCTGGCGGGTGTGTCGGGGCGGATCGGCGAAGGAGAGCACCTGCTCCTCCTCGGCGTAGGACTCGAGCGAGACCGTGACGCCGTGGATGTTCGAGAACACCTGGTGGTTGCGAAGGACCTCGGTGATCAGGTCGTAACGGGTGATCTGGAAGAACTCCTGATCGGCGAGGGTGACGCGAGCGACCGGGCAGTCGCGCCGATCGGCGGCCATGGCGTCCCACGGTGGGTCGAGGTTGTCGACGACGGGGTTGTACTCGGGCATGTCATGGTCCTTCGGGCGCGGAGGTTTCGACGGAGATCGCGAACCAGGGGCAGTGGTCAGCGGCGTTACGGAGGTGGGCGACGTCGACCGATTCCCAGTCGACGTCGGACCGCACGTGCGACTTGCGGGCGGTCACGACGAACACGTCGGGCATGGACTGCTGGCAGTGGGCGGTGCCACTGCACAGATCGTGGTCGATCCGGACGCGGACCGCCGCACCGCCGCCCTCGGTCCCCGGCGCGGCGTCAGCCATCGACGTGGCCATCGACGTGGCCATCGAGGGCGCGGGTCACGATCGCCGCGCTGTGCTCGTCGAGGGGAATGGTGAGCGCGGCGGCCCGGCCGGCGTCGCTCATCTTGGCCAACGTCTTGCGGACCACGTCGACGAGCAGGTCGTTGTCGAGCCGCTCGGCGGTGTCGTGGAGCTGGGTCTCGACGAACGTGAGGCACACCGCATCTTCAAATGTCTGCACTTCGGGATCGGACCCCAACCCGGCCTTGGTCACGATCGTCGCCGCCCGGTCGACCGTCGCCGGTTCGACGCCGGCCCGGTCGAGGATCTCGCGCAGCTCCCGTGCGTGGCGGGCCTTCTGGTCGCGCCGCCAGCGGAGGTACCCGGCCCGCCCCGCCGGATAGGTCGAACGAGGCACGGTCCAGCGCCGCAGGTGATGCGCCCGAGCCGCCAGCAGCAGCGCCGCGGATGCGTCGGGGTCGAGGCGGATCGCCCAGCCGTGCGCCAGCCGGCCCTGCGCGAGCGCCAACGGTTCGCCGTTCCACGAGTTCGGGTCGAGTCGATTGGCGTCGTCGATGGCGGCGATGGCGAGCTCGTGCGTGCTCATCGGGCCACCCCTTCCAGCGCCGCTGCCCTACCCCGACATCGTGGGTCAATGTATCGGCGGCGCGTCTGCAACGCTGGGTGGATGACCGAAGCCGAGGATCCTGGCCCTGACGTCGTGACCGAGGAGCGAGGCGGTGTCCTGGCGCTCACCTTCAACCGGCCCAAGCAGCTCAACGCCCTGAACGCGGCGATCTTCGGCGCGCTGGCCGACGCCGTCGACACCATGATCGAGCGTGACGACCTCCACGCCCTGTTGATCAAGTCGACCGGCCGCTACTTCTCGGCCGGGCTCGACATCCACGGCGGCAACGAGCAGCGGCCCGACGGCACCGCGGAGAGCCCGCAGCTCACCCCGGAGTTCGGCGGTGACCCGATCAAGGCCCGGCGGTGGTACCGCGGGATGCGGCGCACGAGCGTGAAGGCCATCGCCGAATCGATCGAGGTGCTCGAGAAGCCGGTGATCGTGGCGATCCACGCGCCATGTCTCGGTGGAGCGTTGGAGTTCGCGCTGTCCGCGGATTTCCGGCTGGCCGCCGCGTCGTCGGAGTTCGGGTTGCCCGAGGTTCTGCTCGGCGTGCTCCCCGGAAGTGGTGGCATGAGCCGACTCACCCGGCTGGTCGGGCCGGCGTGGGCGCGCTGGCTGGTGCTCGCCAACCAGCGCGTGTCGGCCGAGCGGGCGCTGACGATGGGCCTGGTGCAAGACGTGTATCCCGACGACGAATTCGAGGAGCGCGTGTGGGCCTTCGCGACTCACATGGCGACGATGCCACCGCAGCTGTTCGGGCTCGGCAAGCTGGCGATCGATCTCTGTGCCGACCTCGACCGTTACCAGGGCCGCAACGTCGAGGTGATCGCCAACGGCCAGCTGTTCCTCGGCGCCGAGTACCCCGAGATGCTGTCCCAGTTCGCCGCCGCCCAGGCCGCCAAGCGAGCCAGCCGCGAGGGCGGTCTCTAGGAGTGGTCGGTGTCGCCCCCTACGGGCCGACACGCTGCTTCGAATTGCCCGGTGGTATCGGTGGGTGTTGTGTTGGCTGTCTCCCGAGATGTTCCCGCAATCGCCGCGCGCCGGCCCCCTGATCGGGCAGGATCATTTCTGTGACCACCGCCGTTCTCGATGCCGCCGAGCGGGCGGCGCTCCAGCGCCGGACATTGCGCGTTCTGACCGTAGGTCAGATCATCGGGGCCGGCGCCCTGGCTGCGGCGGTCACCGTCGGAGCGTTCGTGGTGCAGGACATCCTCGGGCAGGAGACGGCGTGGGCCGGCATCGCGACTGCGGCCACGACCACCGGGACCGCCGTCATGTCCCAGGTGCTGTCCCGCCGCATGCGCTACAAAGGGCGCCGGTTCGGATTGCAAACTGGCTACGCCCTGGCCGTGGTCGGTGGTCTGATCTCGGCAGTCGGCGCCGAGTACGCACACCTGCCGGTCTTCCTCGTCGGGCTGTTCCTCTACGGCAGCGGCCAGGCCGCCAACCTACTGGCGCGTTATGCCGCGACCGATCTGGCCGAGCCCGAGGAGCGCAGCCGGGCCATGAGCCGGATCGTGTTCGCGTCGACGTTCGGCGCCGTCTTCGGACCCGTGCTGATCGGACCCGCCGAACGCGCGGGCCAGGACTGGTTCGGGTTGGCCAAGTACACCGGACCCTGGTTGTTCGGTGCGGTCTTCTTCGCGATGGCCATGCTGAACACGGCCATACGCCTGCGGCCCGATCCGCTCGTAGCGATCGGCGGTACCGTGCCCATCGGCACCTCGTCCCCCGCGCCAAAGGTCCGCGCTGCGCTCAGGATCGTCGCCGCGCATCCCCGCGCCCGGCTCGCGCTCGCCGCCATGGTCATCTCGCAGGTGACGATGGTCGCCGTCATGGCGATGACCCCGGTGCACCTCAAGCTGCACGGGCACGAGTCGGTGAGCCAGTACGTCGTGTCGAGCCACATCGCCGGCATGTACGCGTTCAGTCCGCTCGTCGGGCGCTACAGCGACGCTCGGGGTCGGCTGCCGGCCATACTCCTCGGCAGCGCGATCCTCGTCGCCGCTACGGTGCTCGCGGCAGCGTCGGGCGATGTCGAACAGTTGTTGTTCCCGGCCCTGTGGGCCCTCGGCCTCGGGTGGAACTTCGGGTTGATCGGCGGGTCAAGCCTGCTCATCGACAGCGTCCCAGCCGAGGACCGGGTCAGCGTCCAGGGGAGCGCCGACTTGATGATGAGCTTCTGCGGCGGCATGGCGGGCTTCGCGTCGGGGTTCGTGCGCCGCGCCGTCGGCTATCACATGCTCGCCAACCTGGCGACCCTCGCCGCGGGCACCTTGTTCGTGATCGCCTTCGCGGCCCGGCCGCGGCGGCCACGGTCGGACAACCGGCAACCGGCAGACGCCCCGGCCCTGTTGAGCTAGAAACCCTGAGAACGCGCCGCTAGGTGAACGTTCGACGTCTGATCGGTCTCCCTCGCCTGCTAGCGCAGTCGAGAAATGCCGCAGTCACATTGGAGGGCTCGCCTATCGGCTCGCCCTCTACGTCGCGTGGTCTACGAGCCGGCGCGCTTTCCGGTCATCAGGTTCTCGGCGAGGAGGTAGTTGGGTGGGGTCTGGTCGATCTGCGAATCGGCTCGGGCCCGGATCTTCTCGGTGCTCACCGGCGACGCCGCGGTGATCCAGAACGTGTCGTTGCGGATGCCCTCGATGCAGATGTCGGCGACTTCCTCGAGCGGCGCGAACACCACCTGCGTGCCGGCGGCCTTGGCCCGGTCGAGGTAAGGGGTGAGCTGATCGCGACCCTCCTTCGGCGGTGCCCCCGGGCGGTCGTAGCGCTCGGGGCGGTTGGCCCCCGGACGCCAGATACCGGTGTTCAGCATGCCCGGCGTGCGGGTCGATGGGTAGAGGAGCGACGCGCTCACCTTGGCGCCAGCCTCGCGGAGCTGTCCCCACAGGCACTCGGTCAGCGTGGTCACCGCAGCCTTGGTCGTCGCGTACACGGCGCTGTTGATGATCGGGTAGAAGCCGCCGTTGCCCGATGTCGTGTTCACGACGTGGCCTTCGACGTCCTGGGCGAGCATCGTCGGAACGAACGCGTTGATGCCGTTCACGACACCCATCACGTTGACGTCGAGCGACCAGCGCCAATCGTTGGTGTGGTGCTCCCAGAACGCGCCCTCCGAACCCGAGCCGATGCCGGCGTTGTTGCACACCACGTGAACGGCGCCGAAGGCGCCAAGGGTGGCATCGCGGAGGGCCTCGACCGAGGCGAGATCGGTGACGTCGGTGACCACGCCGATCACGTCGTGACCCTGATCGCGGATCTCGGTGGTCGTGCGCTCGACGAGGTCGGCCACGACGTCGGAGACGACCACTTTCATGCCCTCAGCGACGAATCGTTCGACGAGGGCGCGGCCGATCCCTCCACCGCTACCGGTGACAACGGCCACCTTCCCAGCCAGATCCTTCATCGAGCGACCACCTTTCCGTCGGAGTCCGCCATCGTGCCACGGACGGCAGCGGTGCGGAGCCGTCACGTAATGTGCAGCCCGCGTGACGAGGAGCGACGATGGCCACCCGCAACCTGTACCTGTACGAGGTGGTCGACATCGTCGGCCAGGGCCAGTACGACTACATGGAGCACCTGTGGAAAGACCCGGTGCTCCGTATGCCCGACATGTTCGGGTTGCAGGGCTCGTTCTACATCTGCGCAGCCGGGGGTGGCCGGTGGCCCCAGGTGGTCAACATCTGGGACGTCGGGTCCAAGGGTTGGAAGGGGTGGGCGGCCAACGTCGACCGCATGAACCTGAAGCGCCGCAAGGCGTTCTACGGCGATTGGTGGGATCAGGCGGCACAGTGGCGCACCGGCGGTTTCGACCGGCTGTGCGGAGGCGTGCCCGGGAGCCCGAGCACCGAGGAGATCGCGGCCGCCGGCATCACCGGCACGCTGTTCGTGAACGAGATCCTCACCGTGCGACCGGGTTCGGCGCTCGACTTCCTCGCCGCGGTGGCCGAGCAGCGCCAGCCGTTCATGGCCGACTACGGCCACCACGCCACCGGGCTGTACGAGGTGTTGTCGAACCAGCACGAGGTGGTGATGGTGTGGGCGACGTCGATCCCCGACCAGGTTCGGCTGCGCCAGAATCGCGACACGGCGCGCGGGTTGTGCGATGAAGGTGAAGCCGACGACCGGATCGTGGCTTGGGAGCGGTTGGCGGCCGAGTTCGTCACCGGCGGCGATACCCACCTGATGACGCCGCTCCCGCGCACGGTCTATGGGCCACCGGACTGGGAGGACGCCTCGCTCGACGACTGGCTCGAAGCGCCGCCCGCTGTCGATGGAGGCTGACCGACCCGCGACTTGACGGTAGCGTCAACTTATCGGTGGTTCGGCTACGGTGTCGTGCCACCCAACCCCGAGCATCGACGGAGCACCTGATGGCCTACGTGCCGACCAACGACCTCATCCTCGAGCACGACGGCCCGGTCGCCATCGTGACGCTCAACCACCCCGAGACGCGCAACGCCTTCTCCGACGACATGCACGAGGGGATGCAGGAGATCTGGTTCCACCTGTCGAAGGACCCCGCAGTCGCAGCCGTGATCCTCACCGGCGCCGGTAAGGCGTTCAGCGCCGGCGGGAACATCCCGGGATTCATCCGCTCCTACGAGGACCCGGTGCACCGCGACGCGTCGATGCGCGGAGCCCAGCGGCTGCTCGACGCCATGCTCGACTGCCCGCTGCCCATGATCGCCGCGGTGAACGGCCCGGCGATCGGGCTCGGCTGCAGCGTGGCCACGTCGTGTGACATCGTGCTGATCGCCGAGAGCACTTTCATGGCCGACACCCATGTGTCGATCGGCCTGGTAGCGGGCGACGGCGGTGCGGTGCAGTGGCCGATGCTCATGAAGATGCTCCAGGCCAAGTACTACCTTCTCACCGGCGAGCGGATCCCGGCGGCTCAGTGCGTCGAGCTGGGCCTGGCCACCAAGGTCGTGCCCGACGCCGATCTGATGACCGAGGCCAAGGCGTTGGCCCACCGGCTCGCGGCCATGCCCACCCAGGCGATGCGCGAGACCAAGCGGGCCGTCAACCTGCACCTGCAACAGGCGTCGCGGCTCGTCTCGCCGTTCGCCAACGCCGCCGAGGTCGCCTCGTTCCAGACCGACGACATCCGCCGCACCATCGAGCGGTTCACGTCGAAGTCCTGACGCCGGGCGATCGTCCGCGACGCCCCGACGCCGAACCGCGCGACCGCCACGAGTCGGCGCCGGTGCTAGGATCTGTTCTTACATCAGATCCAGTGAGGGGACTTGTATGCGAAAGCTTCGTTGGTTGGCCCTGTTCGCCGCGGTCGCGCTGCTCGCCAGCGCGTGCGGCGACGATGACGACGACACCACCGAAACACCCGACACGACCACCACGGTCGCCGCCGATCCCGGCGAGACCACGACGGTCGCGCCCGCCGATCCCGGCGAGACGACGACGACGGTGGCCGGTGGCGGCGACGCCAGCGGCGTGACGGTGGACGAGACCGGCCGGCTGGTGCCGGCGGCGTGTGACGGTTCGGCCAACGTTGCCAACGACGAGCTGGGTGTCACTGAGGACTCGGTGAACTTCGCCACGCTCAGCATCGACTTCGGCCCTCTGGCTGACATCGGTTTCGCGCCGAGCGGTTCGGACATCCGCGACTGGTTCCAGGTGTTCGTCGACATCGCCAACGAGAATGGCGGCGTGTGCGGCCGGACCCTCGACTACCAGGGTGTGCTGTACGACCGGATCACCAACCAGGGCGCGCTCGGGTGCACCCAGGTCACTCAGGACCGGTCCAACGCCATCATCCTCGTCCAGGGCGGCACGCCCGAAGCCACCTGCGTGGCCGACACCGGCGTGCTCACGTACTCCCAGCACGACTTCAGCGAGGTGATCGTCGAGGGTTACGACAACTTGTTCTTCCGGTCGCCGTCGTGGGACGACCAGGCCGCCGCGACCACCCAGTGGGCGCTCGACACCGGTCTGCTCGACGGTCAAAAGGTAGGTCTGTGGTACGGGGCGATCTTCCTCGATCAGGGCGACGCGGTCGAGCAGGTCGTGTTCCCGATGCTCGAGGAAGCGGGCGTCGACTTCGTTTCGGCCCGCACCGACTTCCTCGGCCCCTCTGACCCGCAGGGCAACCAGGTGATCCTGGCCGCCGCCGACCAGTTCGCGGCCGAAGGCGTCACCGTGGTGCTGAACATGGCCGGCACCACCAACCACGTGTCGCTCCAGCTCGAGCTCGACACGCGCGGTGTGACCCCCGTCTACCTGTCGGCGCCGGTGAGCGCCAACGCCTCGAACTCGATCTTCGCCGCCGCCTATTCCGTGCAGGACATCGCCAACGGCGAGCGGGTC
>CAYMJU010000057.1:0-5263 GCA_964390555.1 uncultured Acidimicrobiales bacterium
GCACCGGTCCGACCTTCCCGCGCTGATTGCAGCGTCGGGCTGCCAGCTCCTGACCGCGACGACGATCACCGAGGCCGACGTCGCCATCAGCACCGCATTGTCGCTGGGGGCTGCGCCCCCAGACCCCATCGGCAGCCTCGAAGCTGGCGCTTCATCGCCTGCGCTGCTCGGTCGCTCCGCTCCCCTCACCGCACTATCGCTGGGGGGCGCTGGGGTCACCGTCGTTCACGTCACCGTCGACGCCGCCCACGACCTGATCGTGCATCGATCGGTCCAAGCGTCGGTTGGTTCGGCGCTCGACGAGCTCGAACCGGCGGCGCAGGTGACGAGCCGGCGCGTGGACACGGCGGGTGTCGGACTCCACATCGACGAGGTGCCCGGCACGCCCGGTTCGCCGATCGTGCTCCTGCACGGGTTCACCGGTTGCGTGGGCACGATGGCGGTGCTCGCGGACCACTTGGCCGCGCTCAGCGGCCGCACCGTCGTGTCGGTCGACCTGGTCGGGCACGGCGCCAGCGACCGGCCGGCCGAGGTGGGCCGGTACCTCACCGAGGCGGTCGTCGATCAATTGCTCGGCGTCTTCGACGCGCTGGGATCTACCCCGGTGCACTTGGTCGGGTACTCGATGGGTGGGCGCGTATCGCTGGCCGTGGCGGCTGACGAGCGCGGGGGCGCCCGGCTGGCCTCGCTCACCTTGATCGGGGCCTCCGCCGGCCTGGCCCAAGGTGCCGAACGCCGAGCCCGAACCGAGGCCGACGACGCGGTGGCCGACCGGATCATGGCCGGCGGCCTCGACGCCTTCGTCGCCGGGTGGATGGCCAACCCGCTGTTCGCGACCCAGAGTCGGCTCGGCCGCGCGTACCTCTCGTGGTCCCGGCATCAGCGCGGGCGAAACGATCCCGCCGGTCTCGCCGGCTCCCTCCGAGGCCACGGCTCAGGGGCTCAAACACCGCTGCACGATCGGCTGCGGGCCATCACCACGCCGGTGCTACTCGTGGCCGGCGAACTCGATCCGAAGTTCCGTCAGATCGCGTGTGACCTGTCCGCCGCGCTCCCGGTCGCCCAGCTGGCCGTGGCGCCCGGCGTCGGCCACGCCGCCCATGTCGAGGCTCCGGCCGCGGTCGCCCGGCTCATCTGTGACCACATCGAGACGAGCGCGCCACGATGAAGCTGAGCGTCCTCGACCAATCTCCGGTACCGAGCGGCGCCGACGCCGGCACGGCGTTGCGCAACTCCATCGACCTGGCCCGCCGCTGCGAGGCGCTCGGATACCACCGGTTCTGGGTGGCCGAGCACCACAACATGGACGGCCTCGCCGGCGCCGCACCCGAGGTCCTCGTGGCCCTCATCGCCGAGGCGACGACCACGATGCGGGTCGGCACCGGCGGCGTCATGCTGTCGCACTACCCACCCCTGAAGGTGGCCGAGACGTTCCGAATCCTCGCCGCGCTCAACCCCCGCCGGATCGACCTGGGCATCGGAAGAGCCCCGGGCTCCGACGGGCTCACGGCGTACGCCCTCACCCTCGCCGACCGCCCGATCGACGTCGACCGCTTCCCCGCGATGGTGGCCGAGCTCGACGCGTTCCTGCACGGAGAGATGAGCCCGGACAGCCCGTTCGGTGACCGCGTGCGGGCCGTGCCGTCGGGAGCCGAGTCACCGCAGCTGTGGGCGCTCGCGTCGAGCACCGGGTCGGCGGCCATCGCCGCGCACTTCGGGTTGCCGCTCGGCTTCGCGCACTTCATCGCCACCGGCGACGGCCCACCGATCGTCGACTGGTACCGGGCGAACTACCGGCCTTCGCCCCGGTGGCCCGAGCCGGTGGTCCTCGTGAGCGCCTCGGCCCTGTGCGCCCCGACCACCGCCGAGGCCGAACGGTTGGCCGACTGCGTTCGCCTCTGGAGGGAGCGGGGCCTCAGCGGCCCCATCCCGTCGCCCGCCGACGTGGCTCGCCACGGGGTGCCGTCGCGCGCCGACCTGCCAGGCCGCAGCCCCATGATCCTCGGTGACCCTCCAGCCGTCGAGCATGGGCTTCGGGCTCTGGCCGAGAGCTACCACGCCGACGAGTTGATGGTCGTGTCGATCTGTTGGGACCACGCCGACCGCGTGCGCAGTTACGAGCTGATCGCCCACCAGTTCGGGCTGTCGTCGCCCTAGGCTCGCCGCGATGATGCTTGCCTCGTCGTCCTCCCGCGAGAAGTTCGTGGACCTCGATGTCCATGCCTGGCAGTGGGGTGCGCTTCTCGCGGTGATCGTCGCCATGCTGGCCATCGATCTGGTGCGCCACCGCGAGGCCCACGCGCCGACCACGCGCGAAGCGCTCAAGGAGTCCCTCGTGTGGGTCGCGTGCGGCCTGTCATTCGGCGTGGTGGTCCTGGTCGGCTTCGGCGGCGAGGCCTTCGGCGAGTACCTGTCGGGGTACCTGATCGAGAAGTCCTTGAGCGTCGACAACGTGTTCGTCTGGTCGCTGCTGTTCACCACGATGGCGATCCCGATCAAGTTCCAGCACCGAGTGCTGTTCTGGGGAATCTTCGGCGCCTTGGCGCTGCGCGCCGCGTTCATCTTCGCCGGCACGGCGCTGATCAGCCGCTTCACCTGGGCGCTCGTGGTGTTCGGGTTGTTCCTCGTATTCACGGGGCTCAAGATCATCCGCCACACCGAAAACGAGGGCGAGTCGGTCAAGACCACCGGGCTCGGGCTGCTGAAGAAGATCATGCCGGTGAGCGAGGAGCTCGACGGGCAGAAGTTCTTCACGCGAGTCAACGCCCGCCGGGCGGCCACGCCGTTGTTCGCAGCCCTGGTGGTCGTCGAGTTCACCGACTTGATCTTCGCCGTCGACTCGGTACCCGCGATCCTCGCGGTGTCGAACGAGTCCTATCTCGTGTTCGCGTCGAACGCCTTTGCCATCCTCGGCCTGCGCGCCATGTACTTCCTGCTCGCCGACGCCAAGGAGCGGTTCCACTATCTCTCCCACGCCCTCGGCGTGATCCTCCTCTTCGTGGGCGTGAAGATGACCATCTCGAACTGGGTGCACCTGCCCACGTGGTCGTCGCTGGTCGTTATCGCCGTCGTGTTGACGACCGCGATCGTGTTCTCGCAGCGCCGGGTTCCTTCAGGGGGTCACGAGCACCTAGGCGACGCCGAGAGCGACGACGCCCACGCGCACTAGCGATCCGGCAGTGACATCGCGCGAGCCGGCGACATCGACCGGCGGCGGTGGGCGACAAACAGTAGGGCGGCGCCGGCGGCGATCAGCAACGACCCTCCGACCACCAGATCGGCGATCTCGGTGCCGGTGAGCGAAAGCAGTGACCCGGCACTCCCGAAGGAGTTGCCGAAGAACGAGCTACCGGTCGACCCGAACGACGAGCCACCGACCGACCCGCTGAACGAGTCACCGAACGCCGCGCCGAACGAGTTGCCGAACGAGTCGCCGAAGGACCCCGTGGATCCCGAGGATCCCGATCCCACGGTTTCACCGAGCACGGCTGTACCGATGATCACCAGGACCGGCGCGCCGGGGTCCGACACCACACCCGGGGTCGGGTCGGAGTCGCCCCGCCCGTTGTCGCGCACGGTCACCCGCACCGTGGTGCCGGTCACCCGGGCCCCGGTGTCACCGCTGGTCGGGAACGAGTCCCACGTCGTGCCGTTCAGCTTGATGTAGCTCGTCGCCGGTGCCGGCAAGGTGAGCGTGAACGTGACCAGCGCGCCCGGATCCGTGGCCGCGCTGAAGGTGAGCTGGCCGTACGGCGCGATCGCCGAAGCAGGCATGGGCACCTGCGGCGCTTGGGCGCTGAAGGCGAGAAGGCGGCCGCCCGACACCGTCAGCGTGACTGTTCCGCCTGCGGTGGCGACCGACAAGATGTTGCGGTACTCGACGGTGGCGTCGGAGCTGGTCGATGCTGCGCTGGCGTTGCCGGCCGCGTCGTGGGCCACGCCGGCGACGATCGCGGCGACGACCGTGCCGTCACCGGTCATGCCCGACACCGTCACCACATAGGTGGTGCCGGAGCCGCTGACGGTTGCCGCGGTCGCGGCGGCCGTGCCGGAGATCAACACGTCGCCGGTGACGAAGTCCGACACCGGTTCGCTGAACACGATCTCGAACGCGACCGAGACGCCCGAGGCCGGGTCGGCCTGCGCGCTGGCCTGGTTCACGACGACCGTGGGTGCCACTGCGTCGTGGCCGACCGTGTTGTCGCCGCTCGTAGACGCCGCGCTCGCGTTGCCCGACGGGTCGACGGCAGCACCGGGCAGGACCGACACCGCCACCACGCCCGGGGCCGTCATCCCCGACACCGACACCGTGTACTGCACCGGACCACCCGTCACGTCGGCGGTGAGTGTGCCGCCGACGGTTGACCCGGCGAAGCTGACGTCGCTGCCGGTGAACCCCGCCGCCGGTTCGGAGAACACCGCGGTGAACTGAACTGCGCCGGAGTTGGTGGGGTCGACCTGGTTCGCGGCCTGGTTGATCGTGACGGTCGGCGCCGCCTGGTCCCAGGTGATCGCGTTGTCTTCGTAGGTGGGGGCCTTGGTCGAGTAGGCCGCTTCGCCGGTGTGCCCGGCCGCAAACGCGGCCCCGGCGGCCATGGTGAGGGTGATGGCGCCGTTGCCCGTGGCGGTCACCGGCACGGTGTAGACGAGTCCGGGCGTGACCGGCACCAGGAGCCCGAGCGCGACGCCCGGCGCGCCGCTGGTGACCAAGCTGAGGTCGCCCGCCGTGAAGGTCGCCGGGTCGATCGCCTCGGAGAACGTGACACGGAACCCCGAGGGCTTGTTCGGTCCCGCCGGGTCGCCCAGCACGCCGGGGGCGATCTGGGCGATCGTGACGCCGGGATGGGTGTCGAGGACGTCGAGGGTGATCGACGCCGTGTCGCCCTTGGCATCGGGGACCTCGTAGCCGGGTTGGGGATTCTCGGCGCCGCCGATGGCCGACCCGACATAGGACAGCGGCATGCCGTTGTTGCCCAGGTCGCTGACGGCGAGATCGAGATGGCAGGTCGCAGGGGTGTTCAGGGCGTGATAGCTGAGCTGAGACAGCGCGTACTCGATCTCGTCGCGACTGGCCACGCCGGCGAAGGCGCGGTGGTTGCCCGTCGGTCCGCCACCCTGGGTCGACAGGTTCACCAGGAGCGCGGCGGCCCCGAGCGACGCCTCGATGGCCGCGGCTTGATCGTCCTCGAGGTTCTCTCCTGTCGCCGCGGTCAGCAATGTGTGAACCGATGGGAGGGCCGCTCCGCCGAGGGTGGTGAACGCG
>CAYMJU010000058.1:0-26585 GCA_964390555.1 uncultured Acidimicrobiales bacterium
CGATCGACCGTTCTCGTCGTAGCCGGAGACGACTCGTCTCATGGTCGGCATCCGGGGAGCTGCGCTCCCACGGCTGCACTCGCTCGCTCCGCTTCGCTCATCATCGTCGCTGGGGGCTGCGCGCCCCCAGACCCCATCGGCTCGCTCGCTCCGCTTCGCTCATAACGTGACCTCAAGATCCTCGACCCGGCGAACCTCGTCGGGGTTGACCGCCACGAAACCATCCGGTACCAGATCCGGCGCCAACTCGGCGAGAGGAACCAGCACGAAGGCCCGTTCGAACATCCGCGGATGAGGGACGATCAGATCGTCATCATCGACGGTCTCTCCGTCGACCAACAGCACGTCGACGTCAAGGGTCCTCGGTCCCCACCGCACCGCTCGCACGCGCTCGGCGGCTTTCTCGAGGGCGCGACACACGCCGAGCAGATCCCGTGCCGACAAGTCGGTGTCGAGTTCCACGACCAGGTTCAGGTAGGCGTCCTGCTCGGGCCCACCCACGGGAGCGGTCTCGTACAGACCCGAGATCGCCACCAGGTCGGGAATGGCAGCCACGGCATCGGCGAGGATGCGCCGCCGGTCCCCGAGGTTGGAACCGAGCCCGAGAAACGCTCTCGCCATATCAGGACCGGCGGCGGACCACCCGAACCCCGCTGGACTCGAGCATCTGGGTAACCGGGGGTCGCAGCTTGCGGACGGTGACCTCGACCTCGGACGCAAGCGGCGCACCGGTGAGTACTGTCTCGGCGACTACGTGGGCGAAGCGCTCGAGCAGGTTGAAGCGCCCGCGGTCGGCGACATCGGCGATGGCCACTCCCAGGCTGCCGTAGTCGACGGTATCGCCCAGGTCGTCGGTGGAGCCGGCCCGCGCCAAGTCGATCGACACGACGACATCGAGCTCGAAGGGCTGCCGACGCTCGATCTCCTCGGGCAGGACCCCGCAGTAGGCGAGAACTCGCAGACCGTTGAGGAGGATGGCGTCAGCCAACGGGATCGGCGCTCCGCGTCGGCGCTGACAGATCAGAGGTTTCGGTCGGCGGGCGTTCGTTCGCCAACCGCTCGGCGCTCGCTACCAGGCGCCGGCCGAGCGGGCCGAGCTGGCGCCGCACGAGTTGCTCCCAGACGCTCACGGCGCGCGGGGAGTCGGGCACCAGGCCCGACCAGCGCAGGTAGCCGGCGAGCAGTCCGCCGAGATGATCGCCCATCTCGTCGCGGTGGACCAGCACCCTCTTCCCCGAAGCCAACAGATCGGCCAGCCGGGTGTACAGCGCGGCCTGAACCGAGCGGTCGTCGTCGTAGCCCGTGTACGGGTGGTGGAACCACGTGACACCGAGGTCGTCGTAGTTGTGCAGGTTGTGGCTGGCCGGGATGAGCGAGATCAACACGTCGAACCCGTTCTCGCGGATCCAGATGATCTCTTCCTGTCGGCGAACGCGCCGGTGGTGGTCGCCATATCCACCCGGTCGTTCACAGACGGCCAGCGAGTCACTGATCACCCATGAGAAGTTGCGGGGGCGAATACCTTGCGCCCACTTGCCCTTCAAGTCTCACACCACCTGGCTCGCGCTGACGTTGCCCGGCGGTCGACCGCCGGTCCGTTCGCCCACCACTCTCGCAGCCTGCGCGGCTAGCTGCACGTCGTGGACGCGGAGCATTCTCACACCTGAAACCATCGCCCACACACCCGACGCGAGGGTTCCTTCCAACCGATCCCTGGGCGGTACCGGTTGGTCCCCGCCGTCGCTTCTCGCCAGCAGCTCACCCAGCGTGCGTTTCCGGCTCATCCCGATCACCACCGGCCGGCCCAGCGTCACGAGGCGAGGGAGGGCGGCGAGCAGGGCCAGGTTGTGGGCGGTCGTCTTCCCGAAGCCGAAGCCGGGGTCGAGCCACGTGCAGGGCACCCCCGCACGATCTCCGGCGATGGCGTACCCGGCGAGCGCGTCGAAGACTTCGGCGACGACATCGCCGTAGATCGGATCGTCCTGCATGTTCGCCGGTGTCCCCTGGCGGTGCATGGCGATCCAGTCGACGCCCAGCTCGCCGGCGACGGGTGCGAGCGTCGCCGAGACGTCGTTGATCAGCCGGGCGCCGGCCGCCACCGCGGCTCGCGCCACCTCGGGCTTGGTGGTGTCGATCGAGACCGGGATCAGCGAAGCGAGCGCCGACACCACCGGGATCACCCGGCTGCGCTCGGTCTCGATATCGACGGCGGATGCACCGGGTCGCGTCGACTCACCCCCGACATCGATGATGTCGGCCCCGGCGGCGATCAGCGAGCGGCCATGAGCGATCGCACGGTCGGCTTCGAGGTGCTCGCCCCCGTCGCTGAACGAATCGGGGGTCACGTTCACGATGCCCATCACGAGCGGCCGGCCCGCCGCGGGCGCCCAGACCGACATCAGGTCCCGCTGAGGAACCGCATGGCCTCGAGTCGCGTGGACACCTCGGTACGGAAGCTCCCGTGCACCGCCGAGGTGATCGTGGTGGCGCCGGGCTTGCGGATCCCGCGCATCGACATGCACAGGTGCTCGGCCTCTATGACGACCATGACCCCTCGCGGGCGGAGCTTGGCCTCGATGGCGTCGGCCACCTGGCGGGTCAGCCGTTCTTGGACCTGGGGTCGGCGGGCGTACTCGTCGACGATCCGGGCCAGCTTCGACAACCCTGTGATCTTCCCCTCCGAGGTCGGGATGTACGCGACGTGAGCCTTGCCTATGAACGGGATGAGGTGGTGCTCGCACAGCGAGTAGAGGCTGATGTCGCGCACCATCACCATCTCGTCGTGGTCCACGTCGAAGGTCGTCTCGAGATGGCGTTGCGGATCGAGGTGGAGACCCGAGCAGACCTCGGCGTACATCCGGGCGACCCGATCGGGGGTCGACCGCAAGCCGTCGCGATCGGGGTCCTCGCCGATCGCCAGCAGGATCTCACGGACGGCACGGGCGATGCGGTCGTGGTCGACCGGGCCCTCGGCGAACCGGTCGTTCGTCGGGTCTTTCGCCGCCTGGCTGTTCGCCAAGTGGGCGGTCATCGGCGGGATCCCTGGCGTGAGGGGTCGGTGAACTCGGTCGCCACGCTCGCCGCGGCGGCCGTCGAGCTCGCCCGCGCCGGCTTCGGGCCGGCGATGTCGCCGAACACGACCGCCAGATCATGCTCGTCGAGGGTCTCGCGTTCGATCAATGCGGCCGCGAGCTCGTCGAGCACGAGCCGGTGCGTCGTGAGGATCTCTCGGGCCCGGCCGTGCGCCGAGTCGACGATCCGCCGAACCTCCTGATCGATGGCGGCGGCGATCTCGTCGGAGTAGTTGACCTCGTGCCCGACTTCTTTCCCGAGGAACACCTCACCGTCCTTGCGGCCGAGTTGAAGGGGTCCGAGGCGGTCGCTCATGCCGTACTCGGTGACCATGGCCCGGGCCATGCGGGTGACCCGTTCGATGTCGTTGGCCGCGCCCGTCGTCGGGTCGCCGAAGACGACCTCCTCGGCGGTGCGGCCACCGAGCAGCATGGCGAGCTCGTCCTCGAGTTCGGAACGGGCCCGCAGGTGCCGATCCTCGGTCGGTAGTGCGAGGGTCCATCCAAGCGCCCGGCCGCGGGCGATGACCGAGACCTTGTGGATCGGATCGGTGCCGGGCAGAACGTGTCCCACGACCGCGTGACCGGCTTCGTGGACGGCGACGACCTGCTTCTCGTGGTCGTTCAACATCGCCGACCGGCGCTCGGGCCCGGCCATCACCCGGTCGGTGGCGTCGCCGATCTCGGCCGCGGAGATGACCGACTTGTTACGGCGCACCGCGAGGATGGCAGCCTCGTTGAGCAGGTTGGCGATGTCAGCGCCGGTGAAACCCGGGGTGCGCCGGGCGATCAGGTCCGTCGACACGTCCTCGTCGAGCGGCTTGCCCTTGGCGTGGACCTGGGCGATCAGCCGCCGGCCGGCCAGATCGGGGCGATCCACCACCACGTGACGGTCGAATCGACCGGGCCGCAGTAGGGCCGGGTCCAAGATGTCGGGGCGGTTGGTGGCGGCGATCACGATGACGCCCGATGTCGCCTCGAAACCATCCATCTCGACCAGGAGCTGGTTGAGCGTCTGCTCGCGCTCGTCGTGGCCACCGCCGAGGCCGGCGCCACGGTGACGCCCGACAGCGTCGATCTCGTCGACGAACACGATCGCCGGTGCGGTGGCCTTGGCCTGCTGGAATAGATCGCGTACCCGGCTGGCCCCGACGCCGACGAACATCTCGACGAAGTCGGACCCCGAGATCGAGAAGAAGGGCACCCCGGCCTCGCCCGCCACGGCGCGGGCGAGCAGCGTCTTGCCGGTCCCCGGCGGCCCCACGAGCAGGACGCCCCGAGGGAAGGTGGCGCCGACGGCTCGGAATCTTGCCGGGTCAGCCAGGTAGTCCCGTATCTCGCGAAGCTCCTCGACCGCCTCGTCGCAGCCGGCCACGTCCGCGAAGGAGACCTTGGGCTGGTCCTTGTCGAATTGGCGGGCCCGGGACTTGCCGAACTGCATGATCCGGCCCCCGCCCTGCGACGAGTTCAGGAAGAACAAGAACAGTCCGATGAGCAGCAGGATCGGCAGCAGCTGGAACAGCAGCGAGATCCAGATCGACTCGCGCTGCTTGTCGACGGTCACCTCGATCGCCGGCTCGGCCGCAGCCAGCAGGTCGATCAGCTCGTCGGCGTACTCCTCGGCATAGCGCGCCCGGTACGGGGACTCGTCGCGTAGCTCGCCCGCCACGACATCGTCGCGCTCGCGCAGCTCGGCGGTGGCGACATCGCCGGCATCGACGAGGGCGCGGAACTCGCCGAAGGACAGCTCGTCGGCCTCGTCGCCACCGCGCGAGTTGAGCAGGACCGTGCCGAGCACCACCGCCATGAGGACCGCGGGGACCAATACCGTGCGCCGGCGCCTCACCGTTTGCTCCGCGGGCTTCGCATCTCGGCAGCATTCGGTCGCTGCGCTTCCCTCGATGTTGGCTGCCGGGGGCTGCGCCCCCGGACCCCATCGGCATCCGGGAGCTGGCGCTCCTCGGCTGCATTCGGTCGCTGCGCTTCCCGCGATGTTGGCTGCCGGGGGCTGCGCCCCCGGACCCCATCGGCATCCGGGAGCTGGCGCTCCTCGGCTGCATTCGGTCGCTGCGCTTCCCTCATCGTCCGGTAATGGTACCGGCGGTCGCGCCGAGCTGACCCTGGGTCAGGCGCTCAACCGGTCGTCTCGGTGCCGGCGTAGATGCAGATGTAGGGCAGATTCCGGTAGCGCTCGCCCACGTCGAGGCCGTAGCCGATCACGAACTCGGCCGGGATCGAGAAGCCGACGTAGCGCACCCCCACGTCGGCGGGATCGGTCGCGTCGCGGAGCAGCAACGTGCAGACTTCGAGGCTGGCTGGTCCGCGAGCTTCGAGATTCTTGCGCAGGTAGCTGAGCGTCAGCCCGCTGTCCACGATGTCCTCGACGATGATCACGTCGCGCCCAGACAGGTCCTGATCGAGATCCTTCAGGATCCGCACCACCCCGCTCGACTTGGTCGCGTTGCCATAGGACGACACGGCCATGAAGTCGACCTCGACCGGCAGCCCGATGGCTCGGGCCAGGTCGCTCATGAACAAGAACGCACCCTTCAGCACGCATACGAGCAGTGGCCGGCGGCCGGCGTAGTCGCGAGTCAGCTCGGCGCCCAGCTCGCGGATCCGCTCCTGCAGGGTGTCGGCGTCGATGAGGGTCCGGCCGAGCTCGGGGTTCGGGTGATCCACGACGACGAACCTAGCGTTCCCGCCCGCCCGGTCCGCTGATGCGCAGCCGTTGCCGGTGGCGTGACACATGCCATCCGCCGGACACGTCGGTCGCCTTGGCCGCCCCGGCCGCGACGTCGAGCACCCGGTCGACGTCGGCCAGGTCGAACGGTTGTGAGGAGCCGGTCGACGAAGCCAGCCACGCCCGCACCGCGGTCCGGCCGACTAGCTGGTCGGCGGCGGTGAGGGCCCGGGCGTCGGTGGGGTCCAGCTCGCTGGCCTGGCGTTCGAGTCGTTCGCTCACCGCGGCCATCAGCTCGGCGGTTCGCGCGATGAGCGGAACAACGTCGCGGCCGGCGACATCGCACAGCAACGGCAAGACCTCGACCCGGACCCGCACGCGGGTGAACGACAGGTCGCGGTTCATGTCGTCGTCGGTCGTGGTGATACCGGCCCGCCGGCACAGTTCTCGGGTCTCGCTTCGACGGAGCCGCAACATCGGGCGCCGACCGTCGGCTGGCATTGCGGCCAGACCCAGCGGGCCGGCGCCGCGAACGAGGTTCAGGATCACCGTCTCGGCCTGGTCGTCGGCGGTGTGGCCGAGGAGGGTGCCCGCGGGGAGCGCGCCGTGACGGGCGTCGCGAGCCCGGGACTCCAGGTTCGGGCCGGGATCGACCCGAACCGTCACGACGCGGACGGGAACCCGTAGGCGATCCGCGAGCGCTCGCACCGTTGCGGCCTCGCCCGCCGACTCGGGGCGAAGTCCGTGGTCGACATGCACGACTTCGGGCCGGCAGCCCGCAGCCAGGGCCAACAGCAATAGCGCCGTCGAGTCGGCACCCCCCGAGACGCCGCAGACCGCCAACGACCCGGCCGGCGGGAACGTGCAGCGACCGAGCAGATCCCGGGCGTACCCGACGGCGTCGGGCGTCAGGACGCGACCGGTAGCTGGATCCGGTCGATCCACAGCGACGGGTCGCGGATCTCGGCGATGGTCGGCAGGTGCGCCGGCTCCTCCCACACCCGGTCGAGCAACTCGGTGCCGCCGACTCGCTCGACCGCGGCGATGAACGCCTCGCCCTGCTCGTACTGGCGGATCTTGGCGTCGAGCCCGATCAGTCGCTGCATGAGCTTGACCAATCCCTTCGAGGCCTGACGGCGTTGGCGCAGCACGTGGCCGAAACGGTGTGCGCCGGGGATCAAGGCCGCGCCGGCGCGATCCATGGTCACGTCGCCGTGACCTTCGAGCAGGCTCATGAGCCCGGCAATCTGGTCGAGCACCAGCTTCTGTTCGGGCGTGGCGAGCAGAGCCGAGAGGCCGCCGTCGGCCAGGGCGTCGTCGCCGTTGCGCCTCGCATCGACCAGGCGCCGGAACGCCGAGACGAACCGTTCGGGGTCGGGATCCACGGAGTCGAAAGCTTGCTGGACGAGCCCGAGAAAGTGCGTTCGCATCCACGGAACACCGGTGAACTGGGCTCGGTGGGTAACTTCGTGGAGGGCCAGCCACAGCCGGAACTGCTCGGGCGGGAAGGCGAATCGCCGTTCGAGCGCCACCAGGTTCGGGCCGACGTAGTACACGATGTCTTGCTCGTCGGGTTCGTCGTCCTCCACGATGAGCAGGTCGTACTGACCGAGCACCCGGCACGACATCCAGCCGAGCAGCACGCCCAGCTCGGCCCCCGCCACCTTCCGCCCGACGCCGACCATGGCTCCCGAGGACATCTTGGGCGCCATCTTGTCGAGCAGCGGTCGCATCATCCGCTGGAACGTGCGGAGGTTGGCGTCGATCCACCCGTCGCGGTCGGTCACACGGGCCCGGGCGGCCCCGGACTGGGACCGCAGACCCGTGGTCGCCGCGACCAGCTCCTCGGCCTGGGCGGTGAACGTCGAGAAATCGGCCACGAGCTGAGGCGACCAGTACGTCTCGGCGAAAGGCTGTCGGCGCGCCGCCCGGGAGGCGACCCGACGGGCCAACTCCCAGTCGATCGGGTCGGTCACGACCTCGGGTACCGGGGCCGGCTGACCTTGGTGACGTAGCCGACAATCGTGGCCACGACCAGCAACAGCGACGGGACCGTGAGGGCCACGGCGATCCAGAAGTGCCAAACCACGGCAAGAGTCATGGATCACACGTTACCAGTGAGCCCCAATGCCTCGGCGATGCGGGCCCGCAACTGCTCGGGGACGTCGTCTCGGCACTTGAGAGCGATCACCCGGCGGACCTCGATCTCGACGCTGCGCACAGAATCGCAGTGCCCGCACTCGTCGAGATGGACCGAGATGCGCTCCCGCCGCTCGACGGTCAGCTCGCCGTCGAGGAACCAGAACAGCTCGGTCAGCGCCTCGGCGCATGGATCGGTCATGGTGTCGACTCTCCCCCGGTTTGCTCGGCCGCGGCCGACACCAGGTGATGGTCGCGGGCGTAGGTGTCCAACAGGTTGCGCAGCGCCGTTCTTCCGCGGTGGATGCGACTCATCACCGTTCCGATGGGGATGTCGAGGATCTCGGCGATCTGCTTGTACGAGAAGCCCTCGACATCGGCGAGCAGGACCGCCATCCGGAACGACTCCGGCAACGATTCGAGCGCCGCTTTCACCTCGGCCTCGGGCAGCAGGTCGAGCAGCTCGTCGCCCGCCGGCTGGCTCGAACCGCCGGAGCTACGACCCACCAGCCGGCGGTGAAGCGCCAGTTCGGTGCTGTCGTCGAGCTCGACCTCGCCGGGGCGGCGCTGCTTGGCCCGGTATGTGTTGATGTACGCGTTGGTCAGGATGCGGAACAGCCACGCCCGGAGGTTCGAGCCCTCCCGGAAGCCGCCGAACCCACGGTAGGCCTGGAGGTACGTCTGTTGCACGAGGTCCTCGGCGTCGGCGGGGTTGCGGGTCATCCGCAGCGCCGTCGAGTACAGCGAGCCCATGAACGGCAGCGCCTCGTCTGCGAACGTCGCCTGGTCGGCCATCGTGCCTCTCTCGCCCCCCGAGCGTCAGCGGACCCGAGATCGTCGGCGGGGTTCATCTGGTCGAGCCCGAGCGGGGAATCGAACCCCGGACCTATTCATTACGAGTGAATCGCTCTTCCGTCTGAGCTACTCGGGCGCTCGCCATACGGTAGCTGTTCGCTACCCGATTCCCGACCGATATCGGCCCGCCGAAACCGGTCGGGACCCCATGTCCGAGAGCCCGTTCGACCGGTTGCCGAAACGCGATCTCAGAGCTGTCGCGCCGCGAGTGAGGGTGACTCTCATCACAGCCCGGACAAGTCGACGAGCAGGGCTTGGAGCTGGAGGGACTCGGTGGGGTTGCGGCTCAGCACCGGGCCGAGGGCGGCGATCCGGGCCATCGATCGGGCAGCTCGCTCGGGCTCGGTCGCCAGACGCGAACGGTAGACGTCGGCGAGCGTGGCCAGCCCGTAGCGAAGCTCGTCGTCGCGAAGCGTTCGCAGCTCGCGCCGCTGGCGTTGCTCGACCGTGCGGCGACCCGAGCCGCGGGTCCCGCGCTCGGCTTCGAGCTGGGCGAGCGCGTCGATCTCAACCTCGTGGCGAGCGGCGAGCGGTGCCTGAGCATCGTCGATCAGCGAACGCAGCTCATCGACGATCACCGCGATTGCGGCGCCGGTACCGTCGAGCCGGCCCGGCATGGAGCGCCAGGCGTCGCGGCGTGCGGCAAAGCGTTCGTCGGTGGCGAGAAGTCGAGCCCGGTCGAGGTCACCGGCGGCCGCTTCGGCCAGCTCGTCCGCCCGCTCGTCAGCGATGCCGTCGGCACGCAGTTGCCGGGCGATCTCGTTGCTGGTGAGTCGTTGGAAGTCGATCCGCAGGCAGCGGCTGGCGATAGTGACGTGCTCGGCCGGCACGTTCTCGGCCAGCAACACGAACACCGTAGACGGCGGTGGCTCCTCGATCGCCTTCAGCAGTTTCGGGGCGACCGGCGCCTCCGCAGTGTGGAACCGATCGCACACGATCACCTTGATCGCAGCTTCGATCGGCGACCGGGACGCCTCGTGGACAATGCGGGCCGCTTCCTCGACCAGCAGGCCCCGCCCCTCGGGCTCGATGACCACGACGTCGGGATGCTGCTCGCGCCCGGCGAGCAGTCGGTGACGGCGAGCCGCCTCGTCCGATGTCGATCGGCGCGCCAGCAGCTCGCCGGCGAAGGTCGCCGCGGCCTTGCGTAGCCCCGACCCACGCGGGCCGACGAAGAGGTACGCGTGCACCGGTCGGTCGAGCGCGGCGGACAGTCGGGCCACGGCGTCGGGTTGACCGGGGATCGCCGCCCACGGATCGGTCACGGCCGGATCGGTCGCGGTAAGGCCAGGTCGGTCCGGTAAGGCCAGGTCGGTCACGGTAAGGCCAGGCGGCCCGACACGACGCCGGCGATACGGCGGTGCACATCGGCGGCAGCCCCGACACCATCGACGATCACCCACGTGGGATCGCGGTCGGCGAGAGCGCGGTAGGCGGCGCGGACTCGCTGATGAAAGCCGGACTCGGCTTCCTCGAACCGATCGGCACCGGTCGATCGCCGGGCGTCGTTGACCTCGTCGGGCACGTCGAGGATCACCGTGAGATCGGCGCACAACCCGGCGGTGGCGAACGTCGACAGCGCGGCGACATCGTCGATTCCGAGCTCGCGACCAACGCCTTGATACGCCAGGGACGACAACACATACCGGTCGCACACGATGTGGCGTCCCGACGCCAAAGTGGGCTCGACCACCTCGGCTACGTGCTGAGCCCGGGCTGCGGCAACCAACAACGCCTCGGCCCGCGGGCTGAGATCGGCGTGCAAGAAGATGTGCCGCATCTCCTCACCGATCGCCGTGCCCCCCGGCTCCCGCGTGAGTACCGCATCGAGATGGTCGGCGAGGAGCTGGGACTGGGTCGACTTGCCGGCGCCGTCGGCTCCCTCGACGACGATGAATCGCCCGCGTCGGTTCATGAGCCAGTCTCGCGCATCGCCCGTACCGGGCGCACGGCGTGGCCGCCTTTGCGCAGCGACCACGCGGCCAGCACACCGGCACCGACGATGATCAGGCCGGCCAGCCACAGCGTTATGCGCACACCGGGAACGAACACGGTCACGCCGAACACGTCGACGTGCTCATCGACGGTCTCGTTCGACAACCGGTCGAACCCCTCGCGCAGCAGCGGTCCGACCATCATGGCGAGCAAGACACACATCCGGACCAACGTGTACAGGGCCGAGAAGATCCGGCCGCGGAGCGCGTCTTCGACGTTCTCGTGCAGCAGCGTGAACCCCAGCACGTACACCGTGCCGGCGCAGATTCCGAGCACGAACACCAACGGCGACGCGATCAGCAGCGTGCTCGACGTGGCGGCGGCGACCAGAACCACGCCGGCGACGATGACGGCCAGGGCGAAGATCTGGGGCTTGGGCAGATGCTTTTGCACCATCGACAACACGACGACGCCGGCGGCCACGCCGAATCCGAGGGCGGTGATCAGCGAGCCGTACCCGGCGTCGCCACCGCCGAGAACCTCCTTGGCGAACGCCGATCCGAGCGGGATGAGCATGCCGCCGCCGATCAGGCCGGTGGCCAGACCCAGGTTCACCGTCCGCACGATCGGGTTGATGAAGATGAACTGCCATCCCTCGCGCAGCTCCTGCCACGCCGACGCGATGCGGGGCCGGGTCGTGCCCGGGGCGACAGCACCATCGGGTCGGCGCGCCACCCGCGGAATCTCGATGCTCGCGATCAGCGACGCGGACACCAGGAACGTGAGGGCATCGGCCTGGAACGCGAGGCCGGTGTCGTTGAAGCGGATCGTGTTGGCCCACGCGTGGTGGTCTATCCGCTCGGCGATCTCGGCCATCGCCGTGAACAGCGCCGAGCCGATCGGGAACGTGCCGTAGGCCGCCGCGAGAGACAACGAGTTGGCGGTCGTCATGAACCCCGCGGGCACGAGGTTGGGAACCGATGCCTCCTTGGCCGGCGCCCACAACAGGGTCATCACCTCGAGGCCGAGCGAGGCGATCACCAGGCCGAGGACGCTGTCGACGAACGGCAGCGAGCACATGATCGCCGCCCGGCCGAAGTCGCAACACACCATCACCCGTTTGCGGTCCAGCCGGTCGACGAGCACGCCGACGAGTGGACCGAGGAAGAACCCGGGGACCAGCCGGGCCGCCATCACGAGCGAGATCGCCGCGCCACCGGAATCGCCGCCGACCCGCTCGGCGAGGGCGATGATCGCCACCAACCCGATCCAGTCGCCGGTCGCCGACACCACCTGGGCCAGCCACAGTCGCGCGAAGCGCGGCGACCCGAACACCCGCTGGCGGACCGGGGCTCGTACGTCCTCGAGCACCGCCTGGGGATCGCCGGTCACCGGACCACCCTAATGGCCGGCGCGGATAGGCGATCGTCCTCTACATCGACGGCGGCGAGGTGGCCTGAGCGCAGGGTGCGGATCGTAGGGGGCGCACGGCCTTCCGATTATCACGGCGACCCGTCGTTCTCGGCCATCGGCGGGACGAACGCACCGATGATCACGTCGTTCGATCCAGCCGCGGGCCCGCTTGACGGCAAGTCCCACGTCTTTCAGCCTGTTGAGGTCTCGTTGGAGCGTGCGCGGGCCTGCGTTCGCGTACAGCGTGGCGAGCTTCGGCGTGAGACGGGCAGACCGCAGTCGCAGACAAGTGGGCTCAGAGGTCGACGATCGTCACGGTGAGGGGAGACACGACCCAGGCTCGGCCGTCGAGGGCGACGACGCCGATGCTGATGCTGATTCCGGACTCCAGCTCGTGGCGTTCCAGATCGGCGAGCGTGACCGGGTCGACGTCGAGCAGTTGGTCTCCCGCAGCGACGAGCACGCGCTCGCCGTCAGTCGTCACGGCCGCGCCGACCACCGTGTCGTCGAGCTCTCGCTGCGCTGTGACCTCGAGGGTCGTCGGATCGAGCCGCACCACAACGTCTCGACCGAGGTCGGTGGTCGTCACGTACAAGCCGTTCGGGCCGACGGCCGTCGAGCCAGCCCCATCGACACTGCCGGACACACGGCCCCTGGCGGTCACCTCCAACGACGCCGGATCGACCCGGGCCACCTCCCCGGCGTGTCCCACGACCCACACGCCGTCGAAGCTGCCGACGATGGCCTGGACACCCTCGGCGTCCGCCGTCCACGTGACCAGGTCCGGGGCCTCCTCTGGTCGAGCCGGGTCGAACCGGTAGAGATCGAAGCCACTGGCAACGAACACGAAGCTGCCGCTCGTCGCCAGCCGGGTCGGCGTGGCGAGCTCGGGTCCGATCGCCCGTGTCAAGCCGTTCCGATCAACGACGCGGAGCGTCTCACCGCCCAGTCCCGGAGCAACCCACAAATCCTCGCCGACCACTACGAGATCGCCGGCGTCGCCACCGAGGCCGATCAGCCCCACCTCCTCACACCCCCGACCGGGGCACAGCTCGTAGGCGACCGCCGTCTCGTTCCCCAGATCGCGCGCCCACACGAGCGGCCGGGCTCCACCGGCATCGACGACGATGCCCTGCAAAGGCCCCGGGAGCCACCGGACGGCGACGCTGGCCGGCCCGTCATCCCCACAACCCCCGAACCCGACCACCACCATCGCTATCAGGCTCACGGCCCCGATGACGACGCTAGGTCGCCGGGAGCGCGGGACGATCCGCCGGGCTCGCCGGTCGGGCCGAACGTCGTCGATCACGCTCATCCACACAGTGTGCCCGTCGACGAGGGGCCGCGCGCGCGGACCGACCGACGACCTCGAGGCCGGCGGCCGTTGTCGATCGGAGCAGAGCGGCATGCGGGTGCGGCGCTCCGGGAGCACGTCCTGACCTCGATGGTGCAGCGTTGGGATCTCGGCGCGCCACCACGTGAACGTTCGACGTCTGATCGGTCTCGCTCGCCGGCTAGCGCAGTCGAGAAATGCCACTGTCACATTGGAGGGCCCGCCTGTCGGCTCGCCCTCGAATCAGCCGGCGGCCGCCTTGTTGGTAGCCGCCTTCTTGGTAGCCGCCTTCTTGGTAGCCGCCTTCTTGGTAGCCGCCTTCTTGGTCCCGGCCTTCTTGGCGGGCGATTTCTTGGCGACGACCCTGGTGGCGCCGGGCAGCTTCTTCGAACGTGCGCCGGCTTTTTTGACCGCCGGGCCGCGCGCCCGCCGGTCGGCGAGCAACTCCGACGCCCGCTCGTCGGTGATCTCCTCGACCGTGTCGCCCTTGCGGAGCGAGGCGTTGGTCTCGCCGTCGGTCACGTAGGCTCCGAAGCGGCCGTCCTTGACGACCATCTGCTTTTCACTCACCGGGTCGGTCCCGAGCTCGCGGAGCGGCGCCGCGGCCGCTGATTGCCCTCGGCGGCGCTTGGGCTGGGCCAGCAGCGCCAGGCATTCGTCGAGAGTGATCGTGAGCAGCTGATCCTCGGTGTCGACGCTGCGGCTGTCGCCCGCCTTGGACACGTACGGTCCGAATCGCCCGTTCTGCACGACGATCTCGGCCCCGTCCACCGGGTCGACACCGACCGTTCGGGGCAACGTGAGCAGCTGGAGAGCCTCGGCGAGGGTCACGGTCTCGAGGGACATCCGCTTGAACAACGACGCCGTGGGCGGCTTGTCCTTGCTGCCCTCGACCAGCTCGCCGAGCTGGATGTAGGGGCCGAAGCGGCCGGCTTTGGCGAACACGGGCAGGCCGGTCGCGGGGTCGTCACCGAGCGGCGTGTCGCCGGTCGGGGCGTCGAGGAACCCGATCGCCCGGTCGAGGGTGAGCTCGTCGGGCGCGATGTCGTCAGGGATCGACGCCGTGGTTTCGCCGCGCTGCACGTACGGGCCGTAGCGACCGACCCGGGCGACGACCATCTCGCCGTCGTCGGTGACGCCGAGCGGGATCGAGTTCACGGCCCGGGCATCGATGTCGCCGAGGCGGTCGTTCACCATCTCACGCAGGCCCGGCTCACGCACGCCTGCCTCAGTACCCTCGACCCCGAAGTAGAAGGCCGACAGCCACGGCACCGACTCCTGCCGGCCGTTGGCGATCTCGTCGAGATCGTCCTCCATGCGGGCGGTGAAGGCGTAGTCGACGAGATCGGGGAAATGCGCTTCGAGCAGCGTGACGACCGAGAACGCGGTGAACGACGGGACGAGGGCCGAACCCTTCTTCCAGACGTACCCCCGGTCCTGGATCGTGTTCATTATCGACGCGTAGGTCGACGGCCGGCCGACGCCGAGTTCCTCGAGCCGTTTGACGAGCGAGGCCTCGGTGAAGCGAGCCGGTGGTTGGGTCTCGTGGCCGGCCGGTACCAGCTCGGCTGCCGCCAGCCGCATCCCGGCCGTCAGCGCCGGCAGCGCGCGCTCGTCGTCACCGGCGTCGGCCTCGTCGTCGCTGCTCTCGACGTAGACCCGCCGGAACCCGGCGTGGGTGATCACCGTGCCGCTCGTCGAGAAGACGGCGTCCTCGCCGCTCTGGGCTCGGCCCCCGAGCCGGACGGTGACGGTCTCGCCGACCGCGTCGGTCATCTGCGAGGCGACGGTGCGCTGCCAGATCATCTCGTAGACGCGCGCCTCGACCGGCTGGAGCTCGCGCGCTACCTCGTCGGGCGCGCGGAAGCGGTCCCCGGCGGGCCGGATCGCCTCGTGGGCTTCCTGGGCATTCTTGACCTTGCTGGCGTAGACGCGGGGTGCATCGGGCAGGAACGCCCGGCCGAACCGTTCGCTCACCGCGGCGCGCGCCGCCGCGAGGGCGGTGTCCGACAGCGTGGTGCTGTCGGTGCGCATGTAGGTGATGTACCCCTTCTCGTACAGCGACTGCGCGGCCCGCATGGCGGCCTGGGCGGACATGCGTAGCTTGCGACCGGCTTCTTGCTGAAACGTCGACGTCATGAACGGCGCGGCCGGACGGCGGCGGTAGGGCCTGGGCTCGACGGATCGAACCTCGAACGACGTCTCCGCCAGGTCATCGATCAGCGCCGAAGCGCGCGCCTGGTCGAGAACGACGACATCGTCGCGCGTCGGTCTACCGTCGGTGCCGAAGTCCCGCCCCGTGGCCAACCGCGACCCGCCAAGCTCGACGAGCGTCGCCTGGAACCGGTCGGCTTCGGTGGCCGCGGGCACGAACGTGCCGGTCAGATCCCAGTAGCCGGCCGACGCGAACGCCATGCGCTCGCGCTCGCGCTGCACCACGATGCGCGTGGCGACGCTCTGGACGCGACCGGCCGACAGTCGGGGTAGCACCTTCTTCCAGAGAACGGGGGACACCTCGTAGCCGTACAACCGGTCGAGGAGCCGCCGGGCTTCCTGGGCGTCGACCAGCCTCCGGTCGAGCTCGCGCGGCGACTCGATGGCGGCGCGGATCGCCGCTGGCGTGATCTCGTGGAACACCATCCGCTTCACCGGGACTCGCGGGCTTAGGACTTCGAGCAGATGCCACGCGATGGCCTCGCCTTCGCGGTCCTCGTCGGTGGCGAGATACAGCTCGTCGGCGTCAGCGAGGAGAGACTTGAGGCGCCGGATCTGGTCCCGTTTGCCCGGGTCGACCACGTACAGCGGCTTGAAGTCGTTGTCGACGTCGATCCCCAACCGCGCCCACGCCTCGCCCTTGTAGGCCGCGGGCACGTCACCCGCGCCACGAGGTAGGTCACGGATGTGCCCGATCGAGGCCTCGACGACGAAGCCGGCGCCTAGATAGCCGGCGATCGTCTTGGCCTTCGCTGGCGATTCGACGATGACGAGAGCAGTGGGCACCGGGGAGAGGGTAGCGAGCCCACCCCCGGAGCGGCGCCAGCCTCTCTTCGAGGCCCGACGAACAGGGCCCCGACGAACAGGGCCCCGACGGCTAGGGCACCGACGGATAGGGCGACGTCAGTAGTTCGAAGCCCCGAGCGTCGCCGACCGCCGGTGGGATCAGGGGCGAGCGCTCGACATCACCAGCCGTACCACGGTGCCGTCGGCATTCGACGCGATCTCGGTGCGGTCGGCCAGGGCCCGCATGAGCGGAACTCCGAGGCCCGACTCGAAGCGCAGCCGAGCCGGGTCGGTCGGTTCGGGCAACGGCGCTCGTGACGACGGGTCGAAGCCCGCGCCCCGATCGACGACCTCGACGACGAGGTGGGCCGATTCGATCTGGCAACGAACGGCGATCCGATGGAGGTTCCCGGCTAGGACATGGGCCCGGATGGCGTTGGTCGTCGCCTCGGAGACCGCGACCTGGAGATCGTGGATCCGGTCCTCGTCGAGGAGAAGCTTGGTGCGGGCGACGGTGGCGACGAACGCCCGGACCACCGCCAGGTACTCGGGATCAGGGGGGATCTCGATCACGGCGTAGTTCGGGGTCGCGATCACGGCGTCGCTGGTCCCCTCCACGATCAGTTCCCTCCCAGCGGGGCGGCCATCGCCGCGGCGGGCGTTTCGTAGCACGTGAACACGCGGGTCAGGTCGGTGACTTCGAGGACGCGCACTACCCGGCGGTTGACACCCGCGAGCCGCAACTCGCCGTCGTGGGCCCGCAGTCGCTTGAGGGCGCCGATTATCACGCCCAAGCCCGTCGAGTCGACGAACTCGACCGCAGTCAGATCGAGAACGATGTGGCGCGCACCGGCGCCGACCGCAGCGACCACCCGGGACCGCAGATCGGGCGCCGTAGCGAGATCGAGGTCACCCGACGCCGCGATGACCGTCCAATCCATGTCGCGACGGTAGACGGGAACCGGTCGCGATCGGCGGCAGGCCAGTCGACTCCGTGCTCGCGTCGTCTCAACTCTCCCTGCGCATCGCCACGACGGCTTCGTGGACGACGTCGCCGACGAGCGCGCCAACGAGGGGCACGTCGGTGGGTTGGTGATACCGCACCCGCACGACGACGAGGTCCCCTTCGTTCCATCGAGACACCTGGGTCTGGTCGGGTGGCAGGCGGTGAGCGAGCGCAGGGTCGTCACCCACCGCCGCAGCGCGGGCGGCCTCGCGGGCCGCGGTGACGACGAGCAGCTCCGCACGGGCGACCACTGCGACCTGAACGACGGCGAGCACCAGCAGCGCGATGACGGGTAGGAGAAGGGCCAGCTCGACTGTCGCCTGACCCCGCTCCTCCGGTCGGTGGGTCACGGTACGCGCGACGTGATGGCTTGGAAGACGCGGTCGAGTAGCGCCCCGACCTGGCCCGAGTCGGCGGCCCACGCCGCGACCAGGAGAGCAACGGCGGCGACCCCGAGCAGCAAGAGCGCATACTCGGTCGTCGCCTGACCACGCTCGGCGGATGAGTGTGAGACGCTGCGGGGCGCGACGACTCGAGGATCGATGTCGACGGTGTTCACGGTCTTGACGGTGTTCATGGTCGGTCCTTTCGGGGAACCCGGTGTGATGAGGCTCATCTCGAGCCGAGCGCGTCGCCGATCCCCGCGAGGACGATTGGGGCGACGCTCAGGAGGGCGAATGCGGGCAGGACGCAGGTCACCAACGGGAACAGCAGAAGGACCGGCAGCCGCCGGACCCGCGCCTCGACGATGGCCCGCTGCTCGGCTCGTTGGTCGCGAGCCAGCGCACCCAGCGCGGCGGCGACGGCGATGCCGTCGACCTCGGCCGACAACAGCACCCGGGCCAGCCGTCGGCCACCTTCACCGAGAGCGGCGCCGAACTCGTCGATGGCGTCGGCCAATCCAGCGCCACTGGCCAGGCGGTGGGCACAGTGGTCGAGTGCCGATACCACCGAGCGGTGTGCTCCCGCGCCCACCTCGGCGATCGACGCCCTGAGGGTTAGCCCGGCCACGGCGGCCATCTGGAGCTCGTCGATCAGGACCGGCACTTCGCGCCCGATTCGACCGATGCGCGATCGCTCGGCTCGGGTCCCCACGACTCGCAGGCCGCCGATCCAGGCGACCGAGAGGGCGAGAGCCGCCGCGGGGCCGGCGATCACCGCGACGCCGAGAGCGGCCATCGACGTGGAAACCAGGGGGTGGCTGCGCCGGCGGCGCTCGATCGCCGGTTCCGGCGCGCGGGCCGCTCCGCCCGCCAAGCGACGCCGCGCCGACGGCCCGCCGGATCGACGCGTGATTCCGGTCGCGGCGGCGATGATCAGGGTTGGCCAACCCGCGATCACGAGCAGCTGAACGGGCCTCACCGCACGCCGCCCACCAGCCGAGCCATCCACCACAAGCCGAGGGCATCGAGGGCCAGACCCGAAGCGAGGCAAGTCACCCCGAGCGGCCACGTAGTGAGCACGGCGAGCGCCCGGCGATCGACGAGTACCACCAGGACCGCAAACGCGATCGGCAGCGCGCCGACCACCACGGCCGAGATCCGGGATTGGGCGGCCGCCACGCGCGCGACCAACTCGACCTCGCGACGTTCGCGCGCCGCCGAGGACACCTGACCGAGCAGGACCGATATCGGACCGCCGAGACGGGAGCCGAGCCGCAGCGCCGTGCAGAACGTCGCCAACGAGGCGGCGTCGGCTCGTCGAGCGGCGTCGCAGAGCACCGTCTCGGACGCCACGCCGGCGCGGTACCGGGCGACCATGGTCGACAGCTCGTCGCCGAGCGGACCACCGACCACGGGGCCTACTGCGCCGAGGGCGTCGAACAGAGTCGCCCCCGACGAGAGCTCACGCCGGAGCAGATCAGCCGCCGGACCCACGTCGCGGTCGATGCGGTCGATCCTGCGCTCTCGGCGGAGCCACCGGACCACGATCGACCCGGCAGCGCAGCCGAAGCCGCCGAGCAGAGCACCCGGCAGCGCGGCGATCGCGCCACCAAACGCCAGCCCCACGACCAGCGGCACGCCCGACCGAACAGAAGTGGCGCCAGCGAGGCGACGTGCACGAGCGGGGACCTCGCGGGACCGAGACCGCGGCGCGAGACCCGCGGCTCGGATCCAAACGGGCGTCGCTCGGGCGGCGGCGACGGCACCCGCCGCCGCCGCTGACAAGGTCGCGACCACCACGAACGGTGAGACCCACCCGGTGATCATCCGCCGCTCGATCCCGTCCATCGCGAGCGGCGGGCCGGGCGCTGAAGCGGGGCAGACCGGGGACCGTCGAGGGCGACACGCGTGGCGCCCAGCCGGTGGCGATCTCCGGACACCTCGGCGACCTCGACCACCCGCCGCGCCCGCCCACCAGTCCGGCTGACGACGACGACCATGTCGATTGCATCCACGACCTGCTCCATCAACGCGTGGGTCGGCAGTCCGCTCGCAGCGGTAGCGCACAGGGTCAGCACCCGTCGTAGGGCGGACGCGGCGTCGTGAGCGTGCACCGTCGTCAGGCACCCGTCGTGGCCGGTGAGCATGGCCTGCACCATGTCGAGGGCCTCGGGACCGCGAACCTCGCCGACCACGAGTCGGTCTGGCCGCATGCGCAGGGCATGGCGAACCAGGTCCCGCACGGTCACCGCGGCCTGCCCCTCGCGGCCTTCGGACCGGGTTTCGAGCCGTACGACGTGGGGTGCCGCGAGCCGCAGCTCGAGCGCATCTTCGATCGTCACGATCCGCTCGCGGTGATCGACGTGGGCGGCGAGGGCGTTCAGCAGGGTCGTCTTTCCCGAGCCCGTACCGCCGGCGATCAGCATGTTGCGGCCGTCGGCGACGCTGTCGCGGAGCAGCCGGACCACCGATGCGTCGGCCAAGGCATCGAGTGGTAGCGGGTGGTCCGGGAAGCGACGGATCGTGACCACGGGGCCATCGGGGGACAGCGGCGGGATCACCGCGTGCACCCGGGATCCGTCGGCCAGTCGGGCATCGACGGCCGGTTGGGCCCGATCGATGCGGCGACCCGCGGTGGCGACAATTCGCTCGACCAGGTCGTCGACCACGGCGCGCTGGAGCACGAGGCCGGCGAAGCTGAGACGTCCGTCGCGTTCGACCCACACCGACCCATCGGCGTTGACCAGGACGTCGGACGCGGCCTCGTCGGCCAGGACGGGCTCGAGCGGTCCGAGGCCGCTGAAGCGGTGTATCACCCGCACGGCGACGCCGCGCGCCACGGCGTCGGGCGCGAGCGGCAGACGCGCCCGCGCCCGTTCGGTGAGGGCGCGCAGCTCAGCGGTGGTGCCCGCCTGGCCGAGTGAGACCGAGCGCTCGACGAGATCGGCGTGCAGCTCTCGCGTGAGCTCGTCGAGCTCGGACAGCGGCGTCATCGAACGGCTGCCGAACCGAGGAGCGCGGACATGGCCCTGCGCACAGATCGCGGCGCCCGACGGGCGAACAGGCCGCAGTCGACGGCCCGGGCGACCAATGGGTCGAGCGGCACTCTCGCCACCACCGGCGCGCCAACCACGCTCTCCACATCCTGGGCTCGTAGCGCCCGCCCCGGCTCGTCGATGAGGACCACTCCGGTCGGATTGTGCGCCAGCCGCGAGGCACGCGACAGCGCCAGGTAGCACGGGCGGGTCACGAGCAGCCGCGCTCCAGCCCGAGCGACGAGCGCGCGGCCGAGCGTGTCGCCGGGTTCGAGCAGGCCACAATCGACCACCACCGGTGCCGACTCGGCTCGTTCGCACAGGATCTCGGCCAGCACTCGCGCGCGAGCACCGGCCGGCGACTCCATCACGGCCGCACCGGTCCTGATCAGCTCGAGACCGTCCACGACCGGGACCGCGAGCCGCGCGAGCGCGGCGATCGGCACATCGTCGCTTGCCGCCAGCCATTCGGACACGCCCGGTCCGGTCTCGATCCCGAGGACCCCGGCGAGATCACCAGCGAGGTCCACGAGGGTCACTGGGGGCCGCTCGACGCCGAGACTCGAGTCGCCCCCCGTCGCCGCGATGGCCAAGGCGGCGGCCGCTACGGTCACCCCGGACCCACCCTTGGCCGAATACAAGCAGAACAACATCGCGGCAACCCCCGATCGAAACGACATGGGGATGGCGCGACAAGCCATCGAGGTCGGGACGGGGGTCCGGGTGGTGCGCCGATCGGCGACGATGACCGATTGACGTCGAGATCGACGAGCGGTCGGCGACACTGTACGCA
Organism: uncultured Acidimicrobiales bacterium; assembly: GCA_964390555.1. Classification (GTDB taxonomy): domain Bacteria; phylum Actinomycetota; class Acidimicrobiia; order Acidimicrobiales; family SHLQ01; genus CAVTWS01. Next base: position 21,647 of record CAYMJU010000058.1, read on the forward strand.
GTGACGGTGACCATGGCAACCGAGCGCGACCCCGATCGCGCCAACGACGGCGACAACCCCGGCGTCGGCGCCTTCTTCGACCTCGACCGCACGGTGATCGCCAAGGCCGCGCTGCTGGCGTTCTCGCCGACGTTCCGGCGCGCTGGGATCGTGTCGTGGTGGTTGCTGCTACGCGCACTCTGGGGCCAGGTCGTGTTCCGGCACCTCGGCGCCGACGAAGCCCGCATGGAGAAGATGCGATCCTCGGTACTGCGGGTCGCCCGCGGTTGGGACCAGAACCGGGTGCGCGAGATCGTCGGTGAAGCGCTCCGTGAAGTCGTCGACCCGATCGTCTATGCCGAAGCGCTCGATCTCATCACCGAGCACCGCGAGGCCGGCCACCGCGTCTATGTCGTGAGCGCGTCACCTACCGAGATCGTCGAGCCCCTCGCCGGGTATCTCGGCGTGCACGAGGCCATCGCCTCTCAGGCCGAACTCGACTCGGCCGGCCGGTACACAGGTGCAGTCCAGTTCTACTGCCAGGGACCGAACAAGGCGGTCGCCATCTCTCGAGTGGCCGAACGTGACGGTCTCGACCTCGCCCGCTCGTACGCCTACTCCGACTCGATCACCGATCTGCCGATGCTCGAAGCCGTCGGGAATCCTGTGGCTGTCAACGCCGACCGCGAGCTGGCTCGTGTCGCCGCCGAACGTGGGTGGCCGATCGAGCGGTTCGAGCATCCGGTCTCGATCCGCAATCGCTTCGCCGCCACGTCGAATGGGCAACGGGCGGTGGCGGGCGGAGGAGCGCTCGGCCTGGCGATCGCCGCCGCCGCCGCCGCCGTGGTTCTGCGCCGAGGCCGGCGCCGCTAGCGCGCCGGGAGCGTGCCGGGCGGACGACCACGACCCACCGTCTGCTCACCGCCGCCGGGGCATGGGACGCTCGGCAACGCGGACGTACTCTGTTTGCGGACGTACCGTGTTCGCCCGACTATCGAGCGTCGAACTGCGCGAGACGTGCGAGGTCGAGGCGGGCGCCGAGCGACTCGAACGCGGTGCGGGCGGCCTGCAGCTCGCCCTTCGCGCGGCTGCGTTCGCCTTGTTCGAGTAGGGCTCTGGCGAGCAGCGCTCGCGTGCGGGCTCGGTCGTAGGGGGCGTCCGCGTCGCGCCAGAGATCAGCCGCCCGCTGAAGACTTTCGAGCGCGCCGGCGCTGTCTCCCTCGGCGAGAAGCGCCGTGCCTCGGGCAAGGTCCGCAGCCGCCAGGATCGCCGGGCTGGCGAACACCGCAGCGAGCTCGCCGAGTTCAGCTACCGCTGCTCGTGCTGTTGCGATGTCGTCACCAGCAAGTGCGATGTCGACTTGCGCGGGGAGCAGTCGGGCTCGGGTGAGTTTGTTCCAGCCCGCCTCCGCAAGCGCCGCGCCGATCGAGGCGGCCGCGCCGGCAGCGTCGCCCTGAGCCAACAGGAGGAGGGCGGTGCCCGGCTGCGGTGGTGCGGCGTTCTCGGTCGCCTTGGCGAAGGCGTCGGCCGCGCCTTCGAGATCACCCATGCGGAGACGAATCTCACCGATCTCCGAGAGGGCGAGACCGACGTGGACGAGCTCGATCGGCTCCATGCCCGCGCATGCGCTACGGGCTCGCCGCTCGCCCTCCGACCACGCGCCTCGACCGATGAGGATGCCGATGCTGTGGGCTTCGCAGTCGCCAGGGAGGCTGTTGATGCCCGTGTTGGCGGCGCACTCGGCGATCGCGTCCATCCACTCGCCGGCTCGGCGGTAGTCACCCAACTCGTAACAGGTGCCGATCGTCCGACAGAAGACAAGCTGGGCCGGGACCGGTGAGACTTGGCCGCTGACGGCCCATGTCATCCCCTCGTCGATCATCGGCATGCCGTGAGCGACGTCACCCAACCGGACTCGCACGTAACCGCCGAATGTCAATCCGAGTGCCTGCAGGTCGGGCACGCCGAATCGCTGTCCGATGTCGAACGCTCGTTGAGCGGATTCCCGGGCGTCCTCGTGTCGGCCCGTAGCAATCGCGAACATCGTCGCGGCCCACTCGAGGAATCCGTGTTCCGCGCACGTCGGCTCGTTCTCCAACAGGCGTTGCGCCCGTTGGAACCAGCCCCCGGCCACCGACATCCGCAGTCGGGCGCCGAACCAGATCGCCAGCATCACCGCCACCAGGGCCGCGCGAGAGACGTTGCCCTCCGCGACAAACGCGGCATGCGCTCGTTGGCGAACAACGAGCGCTTCGAGCGGGTTCCCAGTCCACAACAGCGCATCAGCGAGCGCGTCGAGGTCGTCGCCGCCCAAGGCGCCGTCGCGGTCGGCGGCTGACAGGAGATCAGCGGCGTCGTGCCACCGACGATCGGCCGCGGCATCTCGGCCGCGGAGGGCACCGCGTTCGTCGGATCTGTCGGGGACACGAGTGGCGGGCACTGCGTCGGGCACCGTGCCGGCTTCGAGCGGCGACCAGTCCAAATCGGGTCGCTGATCGAGGATCGCCTGCTCGAGGCGCGCGAGCGTCGGGTTGGGTTCGATCCCCAACTGCTCGACCAGTGTCTCGCGTAGCCGGCTGTACGCGCGCAGGGCGTCGGCCTGGCGACCGCTGCGATACAAGGCGACCATCAACTGACCCGCCAGGCGCTCCCGCAACGGGTGTTCACTCGCCAACTGGGCGAGCTCACCTACGAGGCCGCTGTGCTCACCGAGCGACAGATCGGCACCGATGCGATCCTCCAACGCCGAGAGCCGCAGTTCGGTCAGCCGGGTGATGTCGGCTTGCGCGAACGGCTCGAACGTGAAGTCCGCCAGCGCCTCACCCCGCCAAAGCGTCAGCGCGGTCCGCAGCGCGCGGGCCGCGTCGGCCGGCGCAGTGGCCAGCTCGCGGCGGCCCTGTTCGGCGAGGCGCTCGAAGCACACCGCGTCGATTCCGTTCGGCTCGATGGCCAGCATGTAACCCGGGTGACGGGTCACGAGAACCTGGCCTACCGTGCGCCGAGCTCGATCGGGCTCGAGAGCGCCGCGCAGATGCGCCACATATGTCTGGAGCGTGTTGGCCGCGGAGTCCGGTGGTCGTGCGCCCCAGAGGACCTCGAAGAGGCGGTCGGTTGACACCACCTCATTGGCGCGCACGACGAGGGCCGCGAGCACCAGGCGAGCCTTGGCGCTCGGCAGCTCGACGGGCCGCCCGTCGATGACGACCTCGAGCGGTCCCAACACCCGTATCTCCATGTACAAACCTTCGCACGTTCGCGGTGCGTTCCAGTACCGTTCCAGTCGTCCTCAAGTCCGCTGAGAAGGATCAAGTGAACGCAAACGGAGCGAGAGGCACTGATCCATGGCTGCAATCATGAAATCGGAAACGGCCCGGCGAGTATCGGCGGAGGAAGCGGCGGCGCTGGTCAGCTCGGGTGACTGGCTGGACTACGGCGCAGTGCTGGCCCAGCCCGACGCGTTCGACAAGGCGCTGGCGGCGCGCGTCGGCGAGCTTCGCAACGTGAACATCCGGGGGTGTCTGAGTGTTCGACCGCGAGCTGTGCTCGAGGCCGATCCGGAGCGCGAGCACTTCAACTTCTTCAACTGGCACCTCGGCGGCTACGACCGCAAGCAGAGCGACGCCGGACGGCAGAACTACATCCCGTGCAACCTTGGCGAGATACCTGACTACTACCGACGCTTCATCGACCCGCCCGAGATGATGGTGATCAAGACGTGCCCGGTCGACGCCCACGGCTATTTCAACTTCGGCGCGGCGAATCTCTGGCACGGCGCAGTTGCGTCTCGCGCCAAGGTCGTGATCGTCGAGACCGACCCGGCGCTTCCCTACGTCCACGGCATCGACAACGGCTTGCACGTGAGCCAGGTCGACTACGTCATCGAAGGCGACGGCCAGCCGGTGCCGGAGCTACCGAGTCCGGCGCCGACCGATGCCGACCGCGCCGTCGCCCGGCTGATCGCGGCAGAGATCGACGACGGCGCCTGTCTGCAGATCGGTATCGGCGCGATGCCGAACACCGTGTGCTCCCTGTTGATGGAGAGCGGCGTGCGCAACCTGGGCATCCACACCGAGATGCTCACCGACGGCATCATCGACCTGTATAGGGCCGGCGTGGTGACAGGCGCGGCAAAGACATCGCATCCGGGCAAGATCGTGTGCAGCTTCGGTCTCGGTTCGAAGAACATGTACGACACGATCGATCGCAATCCCGACATCTCGTGCCAGCCCGTCGAGATGACCAACTTGCCGCACCTGGTCATGCAGAACGACCGTCTCACGCCGATCAACAACACGACCCAGATGGATCTCCAAGGCCAAGCGGCGAGCGAGTCGAGCGGTCATCGCCACATCAGCGGCTCGGGAGGCCAGCTCCAGTTCGTTCGAGCGGGCTATGCATCGAACGGCGGCAAGTCGTTCATCTGCATGTCGTCGACCTACGAACGCGCCGACGTGCGCCGCAGCCGCATCGTGCTCGACCTGACACCCGGCAACGTCGTCACCGCTCCCCGAAGCGACATGATGTTCGTGGTCACCGAGTACGGACTGGTCAACCTCAAGGGGAAGTCCATCCCCGAACGGGCGAAGGCGATGATCTCGCTCGCCCATCCCGACTTTCGCGAGGACCTCGAGCGGGACGCCCGAACCAAGGGCCTCATCCCCAGATCATTTGCGTGACCAACCACGCAATGATGAACGCCTGCGCGTGCCCCAGTACACGCGTCCCACAACGGCGATCCTGGGGTGTCACGCATCGCCGGGTCCGAGGTGGCCACCGTCGATGGCGCCTTGGTGATGATCGTGAAGCACCACCGAGCACTCCTCGCTGTACACCAGCGGGTGAGGCCGGGATAGGTTTCACCCGGAGGTGTACGAGTACCTGGTGGGCTCCCCCGCCTTCAAAGCGGGTGGGACGGGCGATCCCCGTCCGGCGGGTTCGATTCCCGTCCACCTCCGCCACA
>CAYMJU010000059.1:0-9975 GCA_964390555.1 uncultured Acidimicrobiales bacterium
TAGTCGGCGGCACGGCGGCGAGCGTGTTCGGGTTCGACATCGCGGCCTGACCCGCGTGCGACCGGATGGGTCGGGGCACACTTGTGGTCATGAGATCGTCGGGGCGTCCATGGTTCTCATCGAGTGACGGATCGGGTGATCGAGTGGTGGTCGCGTCGCCCCTCTGGCGGCGATCGCGCTTGCCGCCACCGCTGGCGTGCCTACCTTCGGTGTGTGGGCGCTGCTGGCCGCCGCGACCGCTCTGGTCGCGTGTCGGCGCGGGCCGTCGGCCGCGGCCTACTGCGCGCTCGTGTCCAGCGCAGCGCTCGTCGCTTTGATGGGGTCGCGCCATGAGTCGCTCTCGGGCGGAGTGAGCGTTGCCGCCATGGCGGGGCTCGTCGCGGTGGCCGTCTTCGTCGGGTCCGAACCGCGCGTCGGCACCCGGGTCGGTGTCGGCCACTCGGTCCGGGTCTACGCCACCGCCCCGTCGGGGGACGGCGTCGGCACTTCCATGACGGGGAATTGAGGGGGCGGTCCCCAGGCGATGGCGGCCTTGGAGAACCCGTGGGCCACCGCCACCGTCAGCACCAATTCGGCCAGCTCGGCATCGTCGAAGCGGTCGGCCCCGGGCGCTGATCGCACCGCCGCCGGGTCGGTCAACAACGCGTCGGTCACGGCCAGCGATGCCCGAAGCTCGGGCGGCAGATCGCTCGCCTCGTAGCCGTCGTCGAGCAGCTCGATCAGATCCTCGGTTAGTCCCTGCTGCTTCGCACCTGCGAAGCGGAGGTTGCGTCATATGCCGCAGTCGACGAGGCGGGCGTTGCGGATTCGCCCCGCTTCTTTCACCGGCTGGGGAAGGCGTCCGTGGGTCCAGAGCGTGCCGTAGAAGCGGTTGAACGCCGCCCACATCGCCGGCTGGTGATCGAACATGGTGGCGGCCCCCGGCGGGGGAGCGATGGTGGGCATCTCAGGTGGCCTCCAGTGCCAGGCGGGTACGGGTGAGGGCCTCGAATGTGGCCAGCGCGGTCGTGAGCGCGACCGCTTCGGGTTCACTGAGGGCATCGAGGACGACGCGGCGGTCGTCGTCGGTGATCGAGCGGGCATCGACGACGTAGGCCTCGGTGAAGCGAAGGGCGGCCCGCCGCCGGGCATCGAACGCCGGATCGGTGGACCAGCGGGCCAGTGCGGCCACCAGCTCCTCGTCGATGTCGGCCTCGGGCGAGCGCCGCATCACGTCGTTGGGGCTCGCCAACAGCTGGGCGATCCGCAACCGGCACAGCTCGACGGTGACCGGGTCGAGGGCGCCGCGCCAGATCTCGTCGAGCAGCATCTGGAGCTCGGCGGCACCGGGCACGTCGGCGAGGATCTCGTCGAAACCGTGCCCCGGATCGGCAGAACCCCCCGGGTCGATCCCCGCTCGCTGATCGCTCACGCGGCCAGACTCTACACATGTGAGATTCTGTGGACGGTTCGGTCCCACCAGGGGACGCAACCGTTCACAGAACCACGATCGTGCGACGAGTAGGGGGCGAGATGCGGGCGGTGGTGCTCGACGAGAAGGGTGAGCCGGACGTGCTGCGCGTTCGGGAGGTACCCGATCCCGAGGCGGGACCGGAGGAGGTGCTCGTCGACATCGTGTCGACCGCGCTCAACCGGGCCGATCTCCTGCAGCGACGCGGCTTCTATCCCGGCCCGCCGATGGCGCACGAGATCCCCGGGCTCGAGTTCGCCGGGCGCGTGGCGGTGTGCGGCGCCCGGGTCGCCGGCGTGAGCGTGGGCGATGCGGTGATGGGCATCGTCGGCGGCGGCGGTTACGCCGAGCGCATCGCCGTGCACCACCGGCAGGTCATGGCGGTGCCCGACACGCTGCCGCTCGCCAACGCGGGCGCTGTGCCCGAGGTCTATCTCACCGCGTGGGATGCCCTCGTGGTGCAGGGCGGCTTGACCCATGGCCGCTGGGCGCTCGTTCACGCGGGAGCGTCGGGCGTCGGCACCGCCGCCATTCAGATCTGCCGGGCGATCGGGGCTCGCATCGCGGTCACGACGAGCCGGTCCAAGGTCGACGCATGCCGTGCGCTCGGCGCCGACGTGGTGATCGACTACACGACGGCCGACTTCGTGGCCGAGTCGCTCGACGCGACCAACGGTCGCGGAGTAGATGTCGTGCTCGACGTGATCGGTGGCGACTACCTCGATCGCAACGTCAGCGCGGTCGCGGCCCAGGGGTCGATCGTGCAGGTCGGCGTCATGGGTGGGGGAGCGGTGAGCTTCGGTCTCGGCGCCATGATGGGCAAGCGGGTTCGCCTGATCGGGACGGTGCTGCGTCCCCGGCCTATCGAGGAGAAGATCGCGCTCACCCGGCGCTTCGCCGTCGAGATGGGTCCGGCGCTGGTCGACGGGCGACTATGTCCGGTGATCGACTCCCGCTTCCCGCTCGACCACGTGGCCGCGGCCCACGAACGGATGGAGGCAAACGTCAACGTGGGCAAGATCGTGCTCGACGTCGCGACGGTCTAGTGTCCCGCGATATGGCCGACCATCCGATCCGTGACGATCTAAACCTGCTCGACGGGCGCTGGTACGCCACCGAGCCGCACGACGACTGGACCTGGATGCGCAAGAACGCGCCGGTCTACTGGGACCCGAACGGCGAGGTGTGGGGCGTGTTCGCGTACGACGACATCCTCACCGTTTCGAAGGACACCGAGACCTTCTCCAGTTACAAGGCGCCCCGCCCCAAGGGCGACCCGCTGCCGATGATGATCTCGATGGACGACCCCGGGCATCTTCGGCGCCGCAAGCTCGTCAACCGTGGCTTCACACCACGGCGGGTTCGCGATCACGAGCAGACGATCACCCGGCTCTGCCACGAGATCGTCGACCGGGTCTGCGAGAAGGGCGAGTGCGACTTCGTCTGGGACATAGCAGCGCCGCTCCCGCTGCTGCTCATCGCTGACATGTTGGGCTTCGAGGCCGAGCACTACGACGACCTGCTGCGCTGGTCCGACGACATGATGCGTGGAACGACCGTCGGCGACGAGGAGGCCCGTCTCGTGTCGATGCACGCCGGGATCGCGTTCCGGGCCTTCCAGCTCGGGGTCATCGCCGACCGCCGGTCGAAGCCACCGCAGGACGATCTCGTCAGCATCCTGTGCCATGCCGAGGTCGACGGCGACCGGCTCGACGACGAGTCGATCGTGCAGGAAAGTCTGCTCATCCTCATCGGTGGCGACGAGACCAGCCGCCACGTCATCACCGGCGGGATGCTGGCCCTGATGGCCAACCCGGACCAGCGGGCCCAGCTCGCCGGCGACCCCGACCAGCTCATGGAACCGGCGGTCGAGGAGATGCTGCGCTGGGTCACACCGATCAAGAACATGGCCCGCACCGTCATGGTCGACACCGAGCTCCATGGGCAGCCCTTGAAGGCGGGCGACGATGTGATGATGTTCTACCCGTCGGCCAATCGCGACGAAGCCCACTTCGACGACCCGTTCACCTTCGACATCGACCGCCAACCGAACCACCATCTCGCGTTCGGATTCGGCACCCACTTCTGCCTCGGCTCGTCGCTGGCCCGGATCGAGTTGCGCCAGATGTTCAGCACGGTCCTCGATCGACTTCCCGATATCGAGCTCGCGGTGGACCGACCGCTGCACTACCGGGCGTCGAACTTCATCTCGGGTCCCGAGGAGATGCCGGTGCGGTTCACCCCCACACCTTCGCGCTCCTAGCGGCGGCTGAGAAGCTGAGCGACCGAGTGGCGCCGCCCCTGGGATAGCTCTGTTAGCCGGGAGCGGGTAGGTCAGCCGCGCTGTGACAGGGGCACGAAGTCGCGGGCAGGGGAACCTACGTAGAGCTGGCGGGGGCGGGCGATGCGGCTGCCCTGCTCGAGCATCTCGCTCCAATGGGCGAGCCACCCCGGCGTGCGGCCGATGGCGAACATCACCGTGAACATGTCGGTCGGGAACCCCATCGACTGGTAGATCAGCCCGGAATAGAAGTCGACGTTGGGGTACAGCTTGCGGCTCACGAAGTAGTCGTCGGCCAGGGCGACCTCCTCGAGCTTGAGGGCGATGTCGAGCAGCGGGTTCTTGCCCGTGACCTCGAACACCTCGTAGGCGGTCTTCTTGATGATCTTGGCCCGGGGGTCGTAGTTCTTGTACACCCGGTGGCCGAAACCCATGAGCCGGCCGTTGCCCGCCTTGACCCCGGTGATGAAGTCGTCGACGTTGTCGTAGGAGCCGATCTCGTTGAGCATCGTGAGGACGGCTTCGTTGGCACCGCCGTGGCGGGGTCCGTACAACGCGGCGCACGCGGCGGCGAGCGAGGCGTACGGATCGGCGTGGGAACTGCCCACCACCCGCGCGGCGGTGGTCGAGCAGTTCTGCTCGTGGTCGGCGTGCAGGATGAACAACACATCGAGCGCTCGGCGCAGCACCGGGTCACCGACGTACTTGGGCTCGGCCATGCGGAACATCATCGACAAGAAGTTCGACGCATAATCGAGGCCGTTGTCGGGATATACGAAGGGAAGCCCGCGGCTGTAACGGTACGCCCACGCGGCAAGGGTCGGCATCTTGGCGATGAGCCGCACCGCCTGAGCCATGCGGATGTCGGGATCCTCGATCTCTTTGGCCTCGGGGTAAAACGTCGACAGGCCGGCGACCGCGGACATGAGCACGCCCATGGGGTGGGCGTCGTAATGGAAGGCGTCGGGAAACCGCTTGCGGAAGTTCTCGTGGATGTAGGTGTGGAACGTGATGTCATGGACCCACGTATCGAGCTGACCCTTGGTCGGCAGGTCCCCGTGTATCAGCAGGTATGCGACCTCGAGAAAAGTGGAGTGCTCGGCCAACTGCTCGATCGGGTAGCCCCGGTGGCGCAGGATCCCGGCGTCGCCGTCGAGTTCGCTGATCGCGCTCGACGCCGCGGCCGTGGTACCGAAGGACGGGTCCGAGAACCACACCCCAGGCAGGAGCTTGCTCCACGGGCCGGCATCGACGCCTCCGTCGACGATCGGGATCTCGATCGACTCACCGGTTCGATTGTCGGTGATCGTGATGGACTCGGCCACTGGCGCCCTCTCGGCTCGTCGTGTCGGCTCGTCGTGAACAGGCGGAGGTTACCGGCCAAGCGCCCGCCCGGCCCAACGGGGGCCCATCCGCCCCCGCGAGCGGGTCGCTTCGTCGCTCACCGTTGTCCCTGGGGGCTGCGCCCCCAGGGACAACGGCATCCGGGTCGCTTCGCTCCCTCGGCTGCGCTCGCTCGCTTCGCTCGCTCACAGGGGTGTGTTGTCGTGTGCGCGTCGGGGGAGACCTTCGCGTTTGGACGACAGAACGTAGAAGGCATCCGCGATGCGTCGACGGGTATCGGCCGGGTCGATGACCTCGTCGATCGAGCCCCGCTCGGCGGCGATGTAAGGGTTGAGAAGGCGCTCCTCGTACTCACGTTCCAGGCGGGCGCGCGTTTCGGCGTCGGCCCGGCGATGAAGGATCTCGACCGCCCCTTTGGCCCCCATGACCGCGATCTCCGCTGACGGCCACGCGAACGACAGGTCGTTCCCCATGTGCTTCGAGTCCATCACGATGTAGGCCCCGCCATAGGACTTGCGAATGGTGAGGCACACACGCGGCACGGTTGCCCGGGCGTAGGCGAACGCCATCTGGGCCCCATAACGGATCATTCCCCGCCACTCGAGGTCCTTGCCTGGGTAGAACCCTGACGTGTCGACGAGGGTGAGCAGCGGCACGTTGAAGGCGTCGCACATGGCGACGAAACGTCCACCCTTTTGCGACGCGGCGATGTCGAGCGTGCCAGCCACGGTTTGGGGCTGGTTGGCCACGACGCCGACGGGGCGACCGTCGATCGTTGCCAGACCGGTCACCAGGTTCGCCGCCCAGCCAGCCCGAAGCTCGACGAGATGCCCGAAATCGACGATCTGGCCGATCAGGTCGCGCACGTCGTAACTGCCGGTCGGCGCTTCGGGCAAGATGGCGTAGGCGTCTGGAGTGGACCGGTCGGGGGGGTCGCCGCCGGGCCAGCGGGACGGGAGCTCGAAGGCGCTGCTCGGCAGGTAGGCGAGGATCTCGTCGACGACCGCGATGGCGTCGTCGAGATCGTCGGCAACGACGTGGGCCACCCCGCTTGTACGCAGATGGACTGGCGGTCCACCGAGCGCCTCCTTGGTGACCATCTGGCCGGTGAACTGGCGAACCATGTGCGGGCCCTGCACGAACGCATAGGACTGCGACGTCATGACCACGATGTCCGAGAGGCCGATCAGCAATGCGGGCCCCGACACCGCCGGTCCGTCGACGACGAACACCATCGGGACCACTCCGGAGCAGCGGACCAGCTCGCGTGCGGCGGCGCCCCAACCGCACAACGCCGGTAGGCCGGCCTCGATGTCGGCGCCGCTCGACGCGATGATCCCGACGAGCGGGATCTGCTTGTCTCGGGCGGTGCGGGCGGCGGCGGCGATCGTCTCGCCGTCCTCGGGGGACAGGGCTCCCTCGCGTCTCGAGCGATCGATCCGGAACGTGACCCGCGGTCGCTGCCCGACTTCCTCGACACGAGCGCGAACGGACCCGGTGGCCCGGCCCCGGATCGGGATCGACGACAGCGGCGACGGTTCCTTTATGCCCCGACGGTACACCTACCTCGGAGTCAGGGTGCCACCAGGTCCACGCCGGCGAGTTGAGCCGCGTGGTCGCGAACGACGGCCAGGAGGATCTCACGTACGCGGCGCGCCGGAGCGGACAATCGCGTGCGGCGACCGACCGCCAGCGCAACCTGGCGATGCGGTAGCTCGGCAATGTGGACCACTCGAAACGGTCCGCTCATTCCCGCTACGGCGGTCGCCGGAACGATTGCGGGCCCGATGCCACGCATGGCCATCGATGCCAACAAGCCCATGCCGTCGATCTCGCCGAGCACCGAGATCTCGACCCGAGCGCGCCGTGCCGCGGCGTCGAGATTGTCTCGGAGAGTGACACCGGGCGGGCTCACCAGCAGCGGGTGCGAGGCCAGCTGGCGAATGTCGACCTCCTCGTACTCGGCGAGGGCGTGGTCGGCCGGCACGATGGCGATCGACTCCTCGTGGAACACGACCTCGTGGTCGACGTCGGGGTGATCGATCGGGAGTTGGATGAGCGCCAGGTCGAGACGGCCGTCGGCTACCTGGGGCAACAACGACGTGGTGGTGGCATCGACCGCGATCATCCGGATGCTCGGGTGGCGCTGGCCGAGCGTCTCGAGCAGGTGGGGTACGAGCCAGCGGCCCGTGGTGCCGAGAACACCGAGGCGGACGGTGCCACGGATCTCGTCGCGAATCGAAGCGACATCGGCGTCGATCGACGCCAATTCGGACTGGATGCGTCGTGCTCTCGCCACCACGCTGTGGCCTTCGTCGGTGAGCGACCCGGTCGTGCGGTCGACGAGCGCGGCGCCGAGCTCTCGTTCGAGCCGAGCGATGTGCGTGGACACGTTGGACTGGACCGTGTGAAGGGCGCGGGCCGCTGCCGAGAAGCTGCGGTGGTCCGCCACAGCGACGAGAGCGTTGAGCTGGCGCAAGTCCATCTGAAATACCGATCGCATGTATCAGCCGAAACTGTTGGACAGATGATAACGGAGGTCGCATACTGAACCCCACAACGACGCCGCCGATCCCCCCTCGGTGCGAGCGTCGACAATGACCGGAGGCTGGTTCCCCCACCGAGCCCGGTCCGAGCGGAGAGGCCAGCGATCAGCGCTGGCCTCCCGTGATTTTCCCCATCGGCGCCCGACATCGCCTCTTCACATCGCTTCGCGCCACCGGTGGCGGCGGGGTCGCGGCGTCCGAGTCCGCCGGTGGCCCTACAGTTGACGTCGATGTCCAAAGCGGCGGCGTTCTTCGACCTCGACCGCACGCTGCTGCCGGGGGCGAGCGGGCCGATCGTGGGCCAGGCGCTGCGCGAGGTCGGTCTGGTCACCCGCCCGCCGAGCGCGGTCGAACGACTGGCGTTCGGCTTCTATGACCATGTCGGCGAGTCGCTGCCGAGCATGGTGCTCGCCCGCCAGAGCGTTCGCATGTCCACCGGGTGGGACCGCGAGCTCGTGGCCCGCGCGGGCCAGATCGCGGCCGCGCGCCTGGTCGATCGGGTTCAGCCGTGGGTGGGCGAGGTGTTCGCCGAGCATCGCCGAGCCGGCCGGCTCGTGGTCATGGCGTCGTCGAGTCCGCACGACGTGTGCTCGCCCCTCGGCGAGGCGCTCGGGTGCGACGCCGTCGTCGCCACCCAGTACCGCGTGACCGACGGGCTCTACGATGGGTCGCTCGACGGGCCGTTCGTGTGGGGTCGGGGCAAGCTCGAGGCCGTCTCCATCTGGGCCGACGATGCCGACGTCGATCTCGCGTCGAGCTGGGCGTACTCAGACAGCGTGTTCGACCACCCGTTGCTGTCGGCGGTGGGTCATCCCGTGGCGGTGAACCCCGACCCGCGGCTGCGAGTGTTGGCGCTCGCCAAGCGTTGGCCGATCCGGTGGCTCGACGCACCCGAGGGCGTACCGCGTATCGGCGGGCTCGAGCTCGGCGACGTCATGCGGCTGGTGCGGCCCGAGTTCATCCCCTATGCCCGTTTCGAGCTGTCGGGCCTCGATGCCATTCCCGTTGACGGCCCGGTCCTGATCGTCGCCAATCACCGCAGCTACTTCGACCCGGTGGCCCTCGCCGTGACGCTGGCCCGTCGGGGTCGGGTCGGTCGGTTCATGGCCAAGCGCGAGGTCACCGACGCCCCGGTCGTGGGAGCAATCGTGCGAGCGCTCGGCACCATTCGGGTCGACCGGGGCACCGGGTCGGCGGAGCCACTCGACCAGGCCGCCGCGGCCCTGCGCGCCGGCGAGGCCGTGGTCCTCCTACCTCAGGGCACGATCCCGCGGGGCGCGGCGTTCTTCGATCCGATCATCGTGGGCAAGCCTGGCGTCGCCAAGCTGGCGGCGCTGACCGATGCCCCGGTGGTGCCGATCGGTCTTTGGGGCACCGAGGCCGTGTGGCCGCGAAGTGCCCGGCTGCCCAACGTGACCAACGTGGTCAGTCCGCCAACGGTTCGGGTGGCGGTCGGCCGCCCGGTCGATCTCGGTCGCCAAGGCCGCAAGGCCGACGTGACGACGATCATGACGGCGATCACCGACCTGTTGCCGCCCGAGGCTCGGCGGGCCCGTACGCCCACGGCCGACGAGCTGGCCCGCGCGACACCTTCGAGCGAGCGGTCAAAGTCGAGGTGAGCGTGCGGGTCGCAATCGACATCAGCGGGTCCGAGGCGCTGGTCGCAGTCCATCGCGAGGGCCGGAGCCGCTTGGCCATGGTGGGCTCGACGGGGGCGAGTTGGCCGCTATCAGGCCACCGCAGCGTGGCGGGAACGATCAGAGTCGGCGGAGCGGCGCTCGACGCCGCCGCCGGCGAGCCGGCGGGGTTCGTGCCGGACATCCGCGCCGAGATGGTCGAACCGAGCGACCTGGGTAGCGATCCTCGGTCGTGGCTGCTCACCGCAACCGTCGCGGCGCTGGTCGACCGGGTGCGGGCGTCTGAGGGCACCGATGTCGAGACGGTCGTCGTCGTGTGCCCCGATGACTGGCCCGCCGAGGTGGCGGCGCGGGTGGTGGCGTCGGTTCGGGCCGCGGGGTCGTGGCCGACTGCGGTTACGGCGCGCTCGGCCGCGCTCGAGCGAGCCGGTTCGCTGCGCGGCATCGATCCCGCGCACCTTGCCGCGCTCGGAGCCTCGATCCCGCCGGTTGCTCCCGTGACGACCTCGCTGGCGGTGACCAGCTCACTTCCACCCCCGAGTTCGGTGGGGCCGCGCGGGTCGTCGTCGGTGTTCGACGACCCCGCCGACGTTCACGGGGTCGGAGCCGGGGCCCGTGAGACCTGGGCCGACGAGGCCTGGGGCGACGACGCCGGGTCCGAGCCGACGGCCGCGTACTCGCCCGTAGGGCGGGCCTTCCGGCTCGACGACGAGCCCG
>CAYMJU010000060.1:0-8897 GCA_964390555.1 uncultured Acidimicrobiales bacterium
GCCGGATCGTGCTGGCTGTGGACCTCGCGGGGGAGCGGTTCGTCGAGCCGCTCCTGGCGGCCGGATGGGACCCGCGGTCGCCGTCGGTCACGGTGTGGGAGGGCGTTACCACGTACCTGCCGGAGCCGGCGCTCGATGCGACGCTCGGCCAACTCGGCGAGGTGATGGCGCCCGGTAGCCGGCTGGTAGCGGATTACGTGCGGCGCCGCTCCTTCGAGCGCGGGTTCGTCGGCGAGAATGTGGCCGTGGGCGCACTGCTGGCGACGGGTGGTGAAGCGCTCGTCCCCGGGTTCGCCGACATCGAGCGCTCGTTGATTGCGGCCGGGTTCACCGTCGACGACGAGTCCGCGGTCGAGGCGCTGATGGAGCGCTACGGCCGGCCGCCCGTCGAGCGCCGCGAGATGCCCCTGCGCATCCTCACCGCGCACCTCTCTCGTCCGACATCCTCCGCGGAGGAACCCTCATGAGCCCGATCGTCGCTTCCGCGGACAGCGCGGGCGGGCCGAACTCGAACCGAGGGACGCAGGCGTGAACGCTCACGACAACCTGGCGCGGATGCTCTCGCCGGCGACAGTCGCCGTCGTCGGTGCCAGCGAGAAGCTCGGCATGTCGAATAACGCCGTGCTGCCGATGATCGAGGCCGGCCGCACCGTGCATCTCGTGAACCCCACTCGCGACTCGGTGTACGGCCGGCGGCCGGTGCCGAACCTGGCCGCGATCGGTGAACCGGTCGACGCGGTGCTGGCGCTCGTCAACGCCGAGCGGTGCGTGGGCGTGGTCGAGGAGGCTGCGGCGCTCGGCTGCGGCGGTGTTGTCGTGGCCGCCGCCGGTTTCGGTGAGCTCGGCGCCGAGGGTGCCGCGCTGCAGGAGCGGCTGCGGTCGGTGGCGGTCGATGCGGGGCTCGCTGTGGTCGGTCCGAACTGCAGCGGGTTCAAGAACGTTCCGCTCGGCGTCAACCTGTTCACCGGCGGCCGTCTCGATCTGGCTCCGGGCGGACTGTCGGTCGTGTCGCAGAGCGGGTTCCTCGTCCGGGCCGCGCTGGCGGCGGCGGCTGAGCGGCGCCTCGGCGTCGGCATCGCCGTGTCGTCGGGCAACGAGGCGGTGTGCGATCTGGCCGACCACATCGAGGTGCTCGTCGATGATCCCGGCACGTCGGTGATCGCTCTCGTGGTCGAGACGATCCGCCGCCCCGATGCCTTCTTCGCCGCCGTGGCCCGGGCCCGAGCCGCCGGCAAAGCGGTGCTGGCGCTCAAGCTCGGGCGCACCGATCGGGCCCGGCGCATCATGCAGTCCCACACCGGCGCCATCGCCGACGAGGCGTGGGTCTATGACCTGGCGTTCCGCGAGCACGGTGTCATAGGCGCCCGCGACATGGATGCGCTGCTCGACTCGGCGCAACTGCTGGTCCAGCTCCCGCGGGAGCGGTGGCGCCCGATCGAGCGGATCGGGATGATCACGACCTCCGGCGGCGTGGCCGCGCTGGCGACCGACATGGCGGCTGACGGCGGGGTCGAGCTCCCGACCCTCGACGAGCTCGAGCCGTGGGTGCGCGAGCGGGTCCCGGGCGACACGGTCAACCCGCTCGATCTCACCGGGTTCGTGATGAGCCGGCGCGACGTGATGGAGGAGCTGTTCGCCCGTTACGCCGAAGCCGTCGACGTGCTCGCCCTCGCCTGGTGGCTCGGCGAGGGCGACGAGGGGTGGAGCCAGACGTTGCTCGAACCGTACGCGGTGGTCGGCGCCGGTCACGCCACGCCGTTCGTGGTGACCCCGGTCGAGGCGACGTCGATCGGTGCCTGGGCGCCGCCGTGGCGCGACCAGGGGCTGGTGTTCACCCGTGGGGTCCAGTCGCTCTACCGGGCCGCGGCAGCCATGACCCGAGCGGTGACCGATCTGCCTCGGGCGCTCACGCCGCTCGCTCCCCTCGGGGTCTCGGAGCCGCCCTTGCTGGTCGCATCCGAGGTCGGCCCGATGGTCGGCTTCGCCGATGCCATGGGCCTGCTCGCCGACGTCGGGATACCGGTGGCGCCGTGGCTGGTGGTCGGCGCTGCCGAGCCGGTACCCGAGTCCTCGCTGCTTGGCGACCGGCTGGTCGTGAAGCTGGCCGACGTCGCTCACCGGACCGAGCTCGGCGCCGTCGAGCTCGGCGTGACACCCGGCGAGGTGACCGCAGCCGTCGAGCGAATGCGCACCATCGCCGCCGCTCACGATGTGTCGCCGGTCGTCGCCGTGCAAGCCATGGTGGCCGGTCACGGCGAGGCGTTCGCCGGGCTTCACGGCCGCACCGGGCTGGGGCCGGTCGTGCTCCTCGGCCTCGGCGGCGTGCTGGTCGAGGTCGCCGCTCGGGTGTCGGGACGGCTCCTTCCGCTCGATGCCGCGACCGCTGCTGCCCTTGTTGACGAGGTCGCCGGCCCGAAGGTGATCGGCCATTTGCGGGGCCAGCGTCTTTGGCCTCAGGCCCCGCTCGTCGCCGTGGTCCTCGGCCTGGCCGAGCTGTGGCGCCGCCACGGCTCGTGGCTGGCGTCGGTCGACCTCAACCCTCTGGTTGTCAGCGAAGCAGGCGTCCTCGCCGTCGACGCCCTCCTGGTCGCCAGCGACTGAGCGACGCCCTACCCAACCGGTGTCGACCGGGCCGTTCCCGATACCCGCACGAGGTCGTTGGTCAACCCGCGTGGTTGCCAATTCCGGCGATGCGGCGGCCTTGGCGGGTGGAGCGGCCGTCGGGGCCGGTGGTTCGCAGGACCAGGGTCTGCGACGCGATGCCGAGGAGCGTGCCGTCGTCGGCCCACAAGTGCGCGGAAACCGTTCCGAAGCCGTTGCTCACGGAGTGGACTCGGGCGTCGAGCAGCACCCACTCGGTGGGCACGAGCGACGCCACCCGGATCGTGTTGTCGAGGCTGTTGCCGGTGACGCGGGCTCCGACGGCTTCGGAGAACTCGACCATCGAGAAGTCGCCGATGATCCCGAGATCGCCGGCGGTGACCATCCGCCGCCCGCCTGGCATGCGATACCAGGTGGCGGACCGTCCCGGACCGGGCGTGCCGTCGAGCTCGTCGTAGGTTCGGCCCGCGGCGATCCGCATCGTCCAGCAACCCAGCAGGTCGTCGATGCCCGGTCTGGTGAACCGGGGCCGACACTCGGCGGGCGGCGGCACTTCGGGCCTCCGCTCCCAAACGCGCTCGATGGGGAACGGGCGCTCGCCGAGCGCACCGTGGACGGTCAGCACCTCGTGGCCGTCGAGGGTGACCACGCACCGGGCCTGGGTCAGGTAGCGGCCTTCGACCTCGACGGTCACGGCGACATCGAGAACCGCGGGCGGGGTGGCGTGGGTGAGGTACTGAGCGGCCGCCCACACGAGTGGTCGGCCGGTGTTTCGGGTCATCGCTTCGACCGCGGCCGCCAATCCCGAGCCGCCGTGCAGCGCACCCGACGGCGTGACCACGGTGTCGACGAGCGTCATCTGCCACCGACTCGGGTCGCTCGTCGGCGTCAGACCCAGCAGTTCCTCGATCAGCACCGCTGGAGCTTCGCGCCCCGCACCGGCGGTCAGCCACCCGGCGTGGCATCATTTCTGACATGAGCATCACCCAGCCCGCGGGTCCGCCTGGTGCAGTTCGTCCCGGCCGGCCGGCGATGCTGAACCACGTCGCCTACGTCACCCACGACACGGCGGCGACAGCGCGCTTCTACACCGAGGTGCTCGGCATGGAGCTCGTGGCCGCGGTCATGGACGATTCGATCCCCTCGACCGGTGACCCGGTGCCGTACTTCCACTCGTTCTTCCGCATGGGCGACGGCTCGACCATCGCTTTCTTCGAGGCGCCCGAGCTGCCGCCGCCCGCCGGCTCGACTCACCCCGCGTACGGCGTGTTCCAGCACCTCGCCATGGAGGTCGACTCGACCGCCACGGTCGATGCGTGGAAGGCGTGGCTCGTCGCCCAGGGGGTCGACGTTCTCGGCCCGGTCGACCACAAGATCATCTACAGCATCTACCTCCACGATCCCAACGGCATCCGCCTAGAGATCACCACGCCGGTCGATCCCACCTGGAACGACCAGGGCGAGTCGGCCCAGGCGTCGCTCGCCGACTGGGAGGAAGTCAAGCGCCGGGCCCGTGAGTCCGGCTCGGACATGGCGTCGGTGCTGGCCGAGCTCACCCGCGAACGCAGCCACCAACGAACCGGGCGCTGAGCAGCCGTGGAAGTCGGACTGATCCCCAAGATCATCTCGGTCGACGACCACGTCGTCGAGCCGCCGCACGTGTGGCAGACGTGGCTGCCGGCTCGCTTCCGCGACCGGGGACCGCGCATCGAGCGCCGCGGCGTTCGCGGCATCGCCTTCGCCGGGGCTGCCGCCTACAAGGAGGAGTTCGACGACGACTCGCCCACCAAGGCCGACACGTGGGTCTACGAAGGCATCGTCTACACCCACAAGCGCATGGTCGCCGCCGTCGGCTATCCCCGCGACGAGATGACCATGACGCCGATCACCTACGACGACATGCGGCCGGGGTGCTACGAGCCCAAGGCCCGCCTCGCCGACATGGACACCAACTGGGTCGAGGCCTCGGCGTGCTACCCGACGTTCCCCCGGTTCTGCGGCCAGACCTTCGCCGAGGGGGCCGACAAGGAGCTCGGCCTGGCGTGCGTGCTCGCCTACAACGACTGGATGGTCGACGAGTGGTGCGGCGACTCGGCCGGCCGGCTGATCCCGATCTGTTTGATCCCCCTGTGGGATGCCGCGGCCGCCGCCACCGAGGTGCGCCGCAATGCCGCTCGGGGGGTGCGGGCGGTGGCGTTCAGCGAGATTCCAGCCCACTTGGGTCTGCCGAGCATCCACACCGACTTCTGGGACCCGTTCTTCGCCGCGTGCGAGGAGACGGGCACCGCAGTGTGCATGCACATCGGGTCCTCGTCACGCATGCCGGCCACGTCAGCCGACGCGCCCCCGTCGGTCACCGCGACGCTCGGGTTCGGCAACGCCATGATGAGCCTGGTCGACTTCTTGTGGTCGGGGGTGCTGGTGCGTTACCCCCGGATCAAGTTGGCCTACGCCGAAAGCCAGATCGGTTGGCTGCCGTACGTGCTCGAACGCATCGACGACGTGTGGGAGGACAACCAGGGCTGGGCCCAGACCAAGCACATCCCCGAGCCGCCCTCGACGTACTTCCACCGCAACGTGTGGGGCTGCTTCTTCAAGGACCAGACCGGCATCGACGCCCGCGACCGCATCGGCATCGACCGCATCACCTTCGAGACCGACTACCCGCACAGCGACTCGACATGGCCCGAGACCCGCGCCGTGGCCGCCCGCCTGCTCGACGGCCTGCGCCCCGACGAGATCCACCGCATCCTCCGCGGCAACGCCATCGACCTGTTCGACCTCCAAGGCTTCGGCTAGCCCGTCCCCGGGCTGGTCAGCTCCAGAGCGAGGCGATCGGCAGCGCGACGATCCCGCGGCCGAGCTCGGCGGTATGGCCGCCGGTGTGCAGCACCACAGCGGCCCGGACTTGATCGCCGAGCTCATCGATGAGCCAGCGGAGGTGGACCGCGTCGCCCGGGCCTGGCCGGCTCGTGGCTTTGATCTCGACAGCGATCATCTTGTTAGGGCTCAGTTCGATGAGCAGATCGATCTCCCGGCGTCCCTCATGGGTCCGGAGGTGGTACAGCCTCGGTGGAACCGGGAGAAGCGCGCATTCGACTCGGAGTTGGGCCACAACGAACGTCTCCAGGACCTGACCGAGAACGGTGCCGTCCTCGAGCACGTCGTTGACACCGAATCCCAGAATTCCCGTGAACATTCCGGGATCGATTAGGAACCGCTTGGGAGCAAGCGTCAGCCTCTTGAGCCGATTCGACGTCCATGACGGAATGGCTTCGATAGCGAGCAGGTTCCTCAACAGCCGCTCGTAAGCGCGCGCTGTGGCCTTGGTGACCCCCGCCGACTCGTAGAGGGTGACATCGTTGACGATCCCGGCGCTGTTGATGGCGATCGCTTCGAGGAAGCGGCGCAACCGCACGGGGTCGCGACCGGATTCGAGGTCCAGGGCGTCTCGGGTGACCAGTTGGTCGACGTATGAACCCAGCCACCGGTGGCGACCGCTCTCGCTCAGTCGGAGGGCCGGCTCGGGAAAGCCGCTCCTCAGCGCCCTCTCGACGTAGCCGCGCAGATCAACATCGCTGGTGATCTCGCTAGGAAGTGGATCCGTCACACGGTCTAGCCAGCCCGGTCCGTCGATGCGGCCCTCGATCTCGCGCTCGCTGAGCCCGAACATGGGGAGCCGAACCAGACGTCCGGTCCCGGGCCAGGTCGGCGAGTCGACGTCGCCGCGGACCGAGCCGGTGACGATGAACCGCCCTGGCCGCCGGTGCTGATCGACCTCCTCCTTGATCTCGTTGAGCACGCTCGGGACCAGCTGCCACTCGTCGATCAGGATCGGCTCGTCGCGGTTGCGAATCGCCGACGCCGGATCGGCGGCGACGGCGGCGGCGCGACGGTCGTTCCCGAGCCGGATCGAGGTCGCGGCAAATCGTTCGCAGGTGGTCGTCTTCCCGGTAGCGCGCGGGCCGACGACCATGATCGCCGGGTGCTCCCGGAGCATCTCTTCGAGCACCGAGTCTGAGAGGCGGCGCAGGTATCGGGTGTCCAAGGGCCTGATCCTAACCCCCCTGACGCGGCCCCGATCTGCCCTCCCACGCGTTCGTTGCGATCCCTTTCACGCGAGATGTGGCACCAGCTCGGTGAGATGGCGCCTCGACGGACGGCGCGCACCGCAGACGTACGATGCAGGTGTATGGACACCGACAGGGTCGCTCTCGTGACGGGTGCGAACAAGGGAATCGGCTTCGCGGTCGTGCGCCAGCTCGCCGGTTTGAGCCATCGGGTGTTGCTCGGTTCGCGTGACCTCCGGCGGGGTGACGACGCCGCGGCGGCGCTGCGCGGCGACGCTCTCGACGTCGAAGCCCTGGCGATCGACGTGACCGACGACGCGTCGGTGAGCGACGCCGCGGCCCGGATCGCCGAGCGATACGGCCGTCTCGATGTGCTGGTCAACAACGCCGCCGTGAAGTTCGAGCACCACCCGTGCCCGCCGAGCGGCACCCCCCTCGACGTGATGCGGGCGACGTACGAAACCAACGTGTTCGGAACGGTCCGCGTGATCCAGGCGATGCTGCCGCTGCTCCTTCGATCCGACGCCGGACGGGTGGTCAACGTGACGAGCAGCCTCGGTTCCCTCGCACTGGCGAGCCGCGCCGGTTCGGTCTTCGCCGATCGCCCTCTCCTCGGCTACAGCACAGCGAAGACCGCGCTCAACGCCATCACCGTCCAGTTCGCCAGCGAGCTTCGCGGCACCTCGGTCAAGATCAACGCGGCCGACCCTGGCTACGTCGCCACCGACATGACCAACTTCGACGGCGAGCGGACTCCGGACGAGGGAGCCGCCGTGATCGTTCGGTTGGCGACCGTCGACGACGACGGCCCGACCGGCGGGTTCTTCGACGACCGCGGACCGGTGCCCTGGTGAGCCCCGCCGGCGGCGCCCGGCGTTTCTGACAAACGTGTCGACCGGCTAACGTGCCGACCCGGCGCAACCGGAGGTGACCCATGGACCTCGCCTTCTCGAGGGAAGACGACGAGTTCCGCGACGAGGTGCGGACCTGGCTCGCCGACAACGCCCCCCGGGGGCGGCGCCCTCCCGTGGGGGCAACAGCTCGTGACTTCGACTCGGCGTGGCAGCGGGTGCAGTTCGACGGGGGTTGGGCCGGGATCTCGTGGCCGGTCGATTACGGCGGCCGCGGCTTGTCACTGGCGCAACAACTGATCTGGTACGAGGAGTACGCGCGTACCGGACTGCCGGTCATCGACAGCCGGTTCGTCGGGCTGAGCCATGCCGGCCCGACCCTGATCGCCCGGGCCCGCGACGACCAGAAGGCCAGCCACCTCCCCGCCATCCTTCGAGGCGACTCGATCTGGTGCCAGGGGTTCTCCGAACCCGAGGCCGGGTCGGACCTGGCGTCGCTGCGCACACGTGGCGAGATCGACGGCGACGAGCTGGTGGTGACTGGGCAGAAGATCTGGACCAGCTTCGGCGACGTCGCCGACTGGCAGGAGTTGCTCGTGCGCACCAACCGCGACGCGCCCAAGCACAAGGGCATCACATGGGTGATGTGCGACATGCACAGCCCCGGCATCGACGTGCGGCCCATCCCTACGATGGACGGCCGGGCCGACTTCGCCGAGGTGTTCTACGACGAGGTTCGCATCCCGCTCACCAACGTCGTCGGCGACGTCGACGACGGGTGGAGTGTGGCGATGTCGACGCTGTCGTTCGAGCGCGGGAGCGCCTTCACCCTGAACCAGGTCGCGCTGGCGACTCGGGTCGAGGACCTTATCGATCTCGCCCGATCGCGAATCGGACCCGGGGGCCGTCCGCTGCTCGCCGACGAGGAACTGGCCCGCGACCTGGCTCGGGCCCGGGCCGACGTGGCGTCGCTGCGGGCCATGACCTACGTCGCCGTGTCCCGCAATGCTCGAACCGCGATGCCCGGACCCGAAGGCTCGATGCTCAAACTGCACTGGTCCGACCTGAGCAAGCACATCCACCGACTGGCCATCGACGTCCTCGGCCCCGCCGCTCTCGAGCTTGACGATCACGGCGACGCCGAATGGGTCGAGCGGTACCTGGTGTCGTTCTCCGACTCGATCGGCGGCGGCACATCTGAGATCCAGCGCAACATCATCGCCGAGCGCGTGATGGGCCTACCCCGATGAGCGAAGCGCAGCGACTCCCCGGATGCCGATGGGGTCTGGGGGCGCGTAGCCCCCAGCGGAAACCGATGAGCGAAGCGGAGCGAGCGAGTGCAGCCGGGGGAGCGCAGCGACCCGGGTGCCGATGG
>CAYMJU010000061.1:0-46392 GCA_964390555.1 uncultured Acidimicrobiales bacterium
CAAGCACGCTATGCCGCTGCTCGCCCACCTCGACGCCACCGGCGTGACCCGACGACGAGCGGATCTGCGCTTGGGAGGGCCGCGCCTGCCGAGCCTCGATTGACCGGAGCCGGGCTACGCCGATCTTCGAACCTGCGCCACCAGGAACCCGCGCCAGTAGGTGAACGATCGACGTCCAACCGGTCTCCCTCGCCTGCTGGCGCCGTCGAGAAATGCCGCTATCACATTGGAGGGCTCGCCTATTGGCTCGCCCTCTAGGTGGACGCTTGAGCTTCCGATCGGTCTCGCTCGACTGCTAGGCCGAGCGGGCCGGAAACGCGGCGCGGCGTTCGAGTTCGGTGAGCCCACCCCAGATGCCGTGTTGCTCGCGGCGGTTGAGCGCGTAGTCGAGGCACTCGGCCGCTACCGGGCACGCCGCGCAGATCGCCTTGGCTTGGCGCTCCCGAGCGGCCTTCTCGTCTTTGCGTTCGCTCCGGACCGGCGGGTAGAAGATCACCTGGGCGTGGGGGCCGCGGCACGCCGCCCGCTGTTGCCACGACTGCGGCCCCGCCGAGTAGCTCACCTGCGCACTCACTCGATCGACCCCCTTTCGGGCGAAGATACCCAACCGGAACTGGGTCGTAAAGACCCATTTCCTACAGTTTTCGAGCCATTTCGAGTGCTATCGGCCCGGTCCCGTCGCCACGAACCCGCGCCACTCGGTGAACGTTGCAACTTCGGTTCGGTCTCGGCCACTGTCACATTCGAAGGCTCGCCTATCGGATCGCCCTCTAATGGCGATAGTCGCGGGCCCCGCCCACCTCGGGTTCCACCTCGAGCAGCAGTCCGTCTATGGCCACGACCCGCACCGGGTCGCCGGCCGCGATCGGTGTGGCCCGGTTCGTGCGCGCCCGCCAGGCCGCATCTCGGATGGACACCACGCCGTCGGGGTCGACGGCTTCGATCGCCAGGCCCAACTCGCCGATCATCCAATCACGGCCGATCGTCGGCGTGGAGAACCGCGTGCGGACCATGGCCGGCATGCCACTGACCATGGCGAGCACCATTCCCACGATTCCGGTGAGCAGGGCGATCCACGACATGGACACGCCGTCGTACAAGAACAGCGACCCCCCGATCAGCGCCGCGGTGCCGACGCCGGTCCACACTCGGGGCACGCCGACCTGCACGTCGACCGCGAATCCGAACATGGAGAACACGAGCAGGGCGACGGCCCACCACCGCGCCGGCAACACGTCGAGGCCGTAGCAGCCCCCGATGAGGCTCAGCGCGCCGATCCCCCCGGCGATACCCACCCCGGCCGTGTACAGCTCGAACAAGAGCAGGCCCATACCGATCAGGAACAGGAGGTAGGCGACGGGCGGGCTCGCCATGGTGTGGAATCCCTCGTCGATCAACGGCAGGCCACCGAAGCGAACCTGGGTGACCGGCACCGTCTGCTGGCCGTCGTCGGTCGCCTCGATCTCGACCTCGAAACCGTCGAGGGCGACGAGGAAATTGCCGAGCACCGGCGCAGATCGGGCGACGCCGAGCCCGGCGGCTCGTTCGTCCTCGACGGTGGTCGAGGTGAGGTCGGCCAGCCCCGCGACTCGGTCGGGGTGAACCAGCTCGATGGGGACGACCTGCTCGCCCAGATCGCCGATCCGGGAACCGGACGCTAGGCCGAGGTCATCGACGACCGACAGGAGCTGGGCCATCTCGCCTTCGGCTTTGGACCCCGACGGCCCGACCCACGCGCCGATCGGTATCGGCGACTCGGCGAGGAAGCGGGCCAACTCGACCAGCCGGGCGTCGCTGATCACCGCCCCGGTGCTGTTCACCTGGAGCACGATCCACCGAGCCCCGTCGTCGGTGCTGTTGGCGACGGCCTCCTCGATGAAGTCGGCGAGCACCGGATCGAGGAGTCCACTCACCTCGACCACGTCGACGAATCCGGCCGGCTGGTCGCCGTCGCCCACGTTTTGGGCCGAGGCCGGCGACGCCAGCCCGACGAACAGCGCCGCCGCGATGGCAGCCAGGGCCGAGAACGTCACCAACAGACGCGCCCGAAGACGTGCGTGTCGAGAACGATGGTGTCGACCAGGAGCTGTCGAGCGCCCTGGTTCCCCCGGGTGCGTGCGCCCGGCGGCGCCCGCTCTTACTGTTCGCACGTGATGCATCTCGATTCGTCGGTGGCCAACGACCCCGATGGCTCGTCGCGCCGACCTGGGACGCGCGACTTCTTCGCCGACGCCCGGGTCGTAATCGTTGTCGGCAAGGGCGGGGTGGGCAAAACCGTGCTCACCGCGACGTTGGCTCTCGCCGGCGCCGAGCGCGGGCTCGACACGCTCATCGTCGAAGTCGACGGGAAGAACCATGTCGCCACCGTGTTCGGCACCGAGCCTGGAGGCTACGAGGAACGAGTGCTGATCGAACGGGTGGGCGATCGCGGGCAGGTGTCGGCCCGCACGATCACGCCCGAGCGGGCCCTCGCCGATTACCTCGACGAGCACGGCTTCGGGCGAATCGCTGACCAGCTATCGCGGGCCGGGCTGATCGACCTGCTCGCCACATCGACGCCGGGGATCAAGGATCTCCTGGTGCTCGGCAAGATCAAGCACCTCGCGCACTCGTCGCCGGCCAACCTGATCCTGATCGACGCACCAGCCTCGGGCCACGCCGTCACCTTCCTGCGATCGGCGGCAACGCTGGCGAACATCGCCCGGTCAGGCCGCATTCACCGTCAAGCCGTCGAGAGCCTCGAGATGCTGCAGGACCACGCTCGCTGCCAGGTTCTGCTCGTCACCCTCCCCGAGGAAACTCCGATCAACGAGACCGTCGAGACGGCGGCAATCCTCCGCGACGACGTCGGAGTGCGGCTCGGACCTGTCGTGGTCAACGCCCAGTGGAAATCGGCCGTCCGGTCGCCCACCGCCCGGACCACCCCGGCGGCTCGCGCTTCGTCGGCCTGGGCCGCGGCCCGGTTCGAACGCGCCATCGCCGACCGCCATGACGACCAAAGGCACCGACTGGCCGCCGCACTCGCGCTGCCGATCGTCGACCTGCCGGCCGTTCGCGACAGCGAGATCGACCGGCCCGCGATCGACGGCCTGGCTCGCTTGCTCGGATCCCAGCTCGACGCCTTGCCCGAGCCGGTCAGGCCCCGGCGGTCACGCCGCCGGCCCGCGCCCGATACCGCCGAGATCGCGGTGGGCGCTGACGGGCCGCTTCGCCGGTTGGTGCTCGACCACTCGATCATCGTGTGCGCGGGACCCGGTGGCGTGGGCAAGACCACCGCCGCCGCCGCGTTGGCGATCAGCGCGGCCAGGCTCGGCCGCCGAGCCGTCGTCGTGACCATCGATCCGGCCCGCCGGCTCGCCGACGCCTTGGGGATCGACGCCCTCACCAACGAGCCCGCTCAGGTGGCCGGCGACTGGTCCGGGACCCTGCACGCCGCGATGCTCGACGCCAAGAGGACCTTCGACGACCTGATCGTTCGGGCGAGCCGCGACGAGGACCAGGCGGTCCGGGTCCTGTCGAATCGCTTCTACCAGAACCTGTCGACCGGTCTGTCCGGGAGCCAGGAGCTGATGGCGATGGAGCGGCTCCACCAGCTCCACACGTCGGGCGACTACGACCTCATCGTGGTCGACACGCCGCCCACCCGGAACGCCCTGGCCTTCCTCGACGCGCCGGGAGCCCTCACGCGACTGCTCGACAGCCGGCTGTTCCGGGCCCTGACCGCACCCGGTCGCGGGGTGTTCCGGATGATGTCGCGAGCCACCCAGACGTTCGTGCGCCAGATCGGCCGCATAATCGGTGCCGAGGTGGTCGACGACGCTGTGGCCTTCCTCCAAGCCGTCGACGGGATCATCGAGGGCTTCCAGCTACGGACCGAGGTCGTGGTGGAGCAGCTCGCATCCCATGACACAGCGTTTGTCCTGGTCGCGTCGGCGCGGCGAGACACCGTCGCCGAGGCCACCTGGTTCCTCGACCGCCTGGTCGAATCGGGCTTGGCCGTTCGGGCCTTGGTCGTGAATCGCCTCACCCCCGATCCGGGGCCCGATGTCGTCCCTGCGCCGGCGCGGGTCCCGCGGGCGTGGGCCGAGGCGGCGGTCACCCTTCGGCACAGCCGGGCGCTCGAAGACGTGGCGATCGCGGCGCTGATCGCCGACGTCGGTCCGATACCGGTTGCCCGCCTACCGATGCTCGTCGATGACGTGCACGACCTGGCGACGCTCGGAGTGCTCGCCGATCTGCTGGTCGGGCGCGGGCGCGGCCCCAGCCCCAAGGGGTAGCGCGAAGCCTTCGGTAATCGGCGCACGGGTGGACGTCGCATTCGTCGCCTGCGGCGACGGGGCCGGTCGGGCCTCGAAGCTCAGGCGGCCTCGTCGTCGAGCGCGGCCAGCGCCGAACCGACGGACTCGGCCACGGGGACCATGCGGTCGAACCCCGTGGTCTGCAACACGCGCAGGACCGTCGGCCGGGAGCAGACGACGGCGACCTTGCCGTCGCGGTCGCGCACGCGCCGGATACCGCCGATCAACGCCCCCAGCGCGGACGAGTCCAAGAACGGCACGTCGGACAGATCCACGATGACTACTGGGTGCTCGGCCGCCGCCGCGAGCGCATCGCGAAACGCCGTCACCGACGCCGCATCGAGCTCGCCGTCGGGCCGGCATACGACGTACGCCAGCTCGCTTCCGGCGGACTGACGAGATGAACTCTCGAGCATGCCCCGCCCTCCTGTTTGGTTGGCCCGGCGCTGGCAGTGTAGCCACTGTCAAGTACGCTGCGCCCGTGGCCACTGTGTTGCTCGCGACCGACGCCGACTGGCTCTACGACGAGGTCGACGCCGCGCTCGCCGGCGACCACGACGTGCATCGGGTGCGTCGTGGCACCGACGTGTTGCGAGCCACCGACCACCTTTCGCCCGATCTGGTCGTGGTCGACCTGCAGATCGGCAACATGGGCGGCATGGCCGTCTCACATGACCTGCGGCTCGAGCAGCGCGCCGGACGGCTCGACGAGTGCCGGGTACTACTGCTGCTCGACCGCGACGCCGACACGTTCCTGGCCAAGCGCGCCGAGGCCGACGGTTGGCTGATCAAACCGCTCGACTCGTTCCGCCTCCGCCGTGCCGCCGCTGCGTTGCTCGAGGGCGATCCGTTCCCAGGCGCCGCGGTTGTCGCGGCCGGCGCGGACTCCGATACCGGTGACGGCGCACCCGAGGATACGGCGGCGGTAGAGGTCGGCTGACCCGCTACCATGACCCTCCGCTGGGGCGACCGACGCGTCGACCCGCTACGGGCAGTAGCGCAGCTTGGCTAGCGCGCCTCGTTCGGGACGAGGAGGTCGTGGGTTCAAATCCCGCCTGCCCGACTCACGGCGGGCGTCCCCACCGGACGCCGTGCCAGCACGGTCGCCATCAAGTGCGCGCCCGCCGTCACCGCGATCGCCACGAGCCAGGCGAACCACAACCACGACACAGGGTCGCCCCCGTCGAACAGCGCCCGGTGGTGGACCGAGAAGACCAAGGTCGACGTGGCGAAGGACAACAGCCCGGCGTTGACGTAGGTCAGGTCCTCGGCGGCATGAGCCGAGCGGCCGTGGGCACCGCAGATCCACGCCAGCGTGATGAACGGTCCACCGTAGAACTGGGCGACGCCGATCGTCACCGGCCAGGGCCAGACATCGGCCATGGCATCGCGGGCGACGAGCAGCGCCACGCCCACCGCGCCGAACACGACGGCCAAGGTCGTCAACGACGTGCGCATCCACGGAGCGACCGGCGTCGGCCCCGACGGCGGTCCTGACCGCCGCCATCCGATCCACACCGCGATCGCCGCGGCAACGGGCGGGTACACGACGTAGGACGCGACCCACGCCCGCACGCCGCCGAGGTCCATGTCGAAGGCATCACGGTTGAAGGCGGTCAGCACGATCATCGAACCGGTGAAGATCGCAATGCCCGTCATCGCCGGCCACCATCGGGCCCGATGGCGCGACACGGCAGCGCCGAGCACGTAGACGGCGCCGAAGAGGTACAGCGCTCCCACGAATCGGGCGTGCAGCGGGGGGAGCACGGCCCAAGTGAACTTCTCGTCCAACGTCTCGGGACTGAAGAAGCCCAGCCACGTAACGAACGCCGCCGCGACCGCGATCACGCCGGCGAAGAACCTGTGCACGGGTGGATTGGACCCTCTCGAAGTGTCGTCTCTCATGGTCGTCGCAGCGGGCTGCGCGCCCCCTCGGCTGCATTCGGTCGCTGCGCTTCTCTCATGGTCGGCTTCTTCGCCGCGCGGCCGTGAACGGTTCAGGCCCGGTACGTTCGATCATGATGAGGAACTCACTCGACTCCCTCCGCCTGCCGCTCCAGCGGGCGCTGCGATCGCTGATCGCCGGCCAGACGACGCCCCCGTCCCATCTCGTCGGCCCCCGTGTCGACGACGGCCTGTTCGGGCCCGAGAGCGCCACGTGGCGCGTCCACTCCCAGGCTTCGATGCTCGTCGGTGGGCTGCGGGCGCTGCTCTACCAGACCGCCCATCCCCTCGCCATGGCAGGCGTGGCCGACCACTCCGACTACCGGCGTGACCCGCTCGGCCGGCTTCATCGCACGGCCCGGTTCGTCGGCGCCACCACTTACGGCGACACGCCCACCGCCGACGCGGCGATCGCTCAGGTGCGTCGCATCCATCGAGCGGTCCGCGGTACCGCTCCCGACGGCCGGACCTACTCCGCCACCGATCCCCGCCTCGTGCTGTGGGTCCATGCCACCGAGGTCGACAGCTTCCTCGCCGCGCACCAGCGCTACGCGCCCCGGCCACTATCGGTCTCCGACTCCGACCGCTACGTCGCCGAGATGGCGGTGATCGCCCGACGCCTCGGGGCCAAGCGGCCGCCGACGAGCCTCGGCGCCCTGCGCGACTGCCTCGCCGGTTTCGACGGCGAGCTGGCCGTCGGCCGCCAGGCCCGCACCGCCGTACGGTTCCTCGCCCTCCCGCGAGCGATGCCGATCGCAGCCCGGCCCACCTATGGGCTCCTGTTCGGTGCCGCCGTCGCCTTGCTGCCGGGGCCGGTCCGATCGCTGCACGCCCTGCCGTTGGTGCCCGGCGCCGACTCGCTGGCCATCCGACCCGCCACTCAGGTGTTGCTGCGCATGCTCGGTTGGGCGCTGCACTCCGACCAACCCGAACCGGTGCCGCCGAAGTACGTGCGCCGATAGGCGCCCGTTCAAGGGGTAGCTTCGGGCGCCGTGGAACTCGACGCCGTGCAACAGCTCATGGAGCGCCTCTACGGCTCCCACGACCGGGCCCGGGGGATACCCGCCACGGTGGCCTGGCTGTGCGAGGAGCTGGGCGAGCTGGCCCAAGCGGTGCGCAAGGGGACACCCGACGAGCAACTCCACGAGCTAGGCGACGTGCTGGCGTGGCTGGCGTCGCTCGCCAACCAGCTCGACCTCAGCCTCAGCGACGCCATGCAGCGCTACGTCGACACCCCACCTTGAGCCGGCTGACCTCGAATAACGCGAATTCGCCTACCTATTCGGTCGGCGAATTCGCGTTATTCGGCTGGAAGCGAGTCAACTAAGGAGGGCTTCGGCGATCTGGATGGCGTTGAGGGCCGCGCCTTTGCGCAGGTTGTCGCCGGACACGAACAGGGCCAGGCCGTGCTCGACGGTGTCGTCGCGACGGATGCGCCCGACGAGGGACGGGTCGCGACCGGCGGCCTTGAGTGGCGTGGGCACGTCGTCGAGCTGCACCCCGTCGGCCTTGGCGAGGATCTCGCGGGCCCGCTCGGGCGTGATCGGCCGGTCAAACTCGGCGGTAATCGCCAGCGAGTGACCGGTGAACACCGGCACCCGTACACACGTGACGGCCACGGCGAGAGTAGGCAGCCCGAGGATCTTGCGGCTCTCGTTGCGGAGCTTCTGCTCCTCGTCGGTCTCGCCGCTGCCGTCGTCGACGAGCTTGCCGGCGATCGGCAACACGTTGAACGCGATTGTGTCGACGAACTTCTCGGCCGCGGGGAAGTCGACGGCCCGCCCGTCGAAGGCCAAGTCGGCGATGGTGCCCTCGGCCTTGTTCACCTGGAGGTCGAGCTCGCGTACGCCAGCCAGGCCACCGCCGGATACGGCCTGGTAGCTCGCCACGACGATCCGTCGCAGACCGGCTTCGATGTCGAGGGGCTTCAGGACCGGCATGGCGGCCATGGTCGTGCAGTTCGGGTTGGCCACGATCCCTTTGGGGATCGAATCGAGGGCGTGGGCGTTGACCTCGGCCACGACAAGGGGCACCTCGGGGTGCATCCGGAACGCCGAGGAGTTGTCGATGACGATCGGTCCCGCGGCCGCGATCGCTTCGGACAAGGCCTTCGACGACGACGCTCCAGCGCTCATGAGCACGATGTCGAGGTCGGCGTAGTCGGCGGTCTCGGCGTCCTCGACGACGATGTCGCACCCCGCCCACGGCAGGGTCGTACCCGCAGAGCGCGACGAGGCGAGGAAGCGGATGGCCGACACCGGGAACGACCGCTCGGCGAGGAGGGCCCGCATGACACCGCCCACCTGACCAGTCGCGCCGACGATTCCGACCCGGACACCCGTCGACGCGGAGAATCTCGGTCCAGTCATGCCCGCCAGGTTACCGGCGGTGGATTGGTCAACCCGGCGATTTGTGCAGCTCGAAGGCCCGGTGCAGGGCGGTGACGGCGGCTTCGGCCTGGTCGGCGCGCACGACGCAACTCACCCGGATCGCCGATGTCGAGATCATCTGGATGTTGACGCCCTCGTTGGCGAGGGTCTCGAACATTGTCGCGGCCACGCCGGGGTTCGACTTCATGCCGGCGCCGATCAGGCTCACTCGGGCGATATCGGGATCGGCAGTGACCTCGGCCGCGCCGATGTCGGCCCGCATGCCCTCGACGGCCGCCTTGGCGACATCGAGATCGGCGTGCGGCACCGTGAAGGAGATGTCGGTCACGCCGGCGGCCGACACGTTCTGCACGATCATGTCGACGTTGACGTCACGGTCGGCGAGGCCGCGGAAGATACGGGCGGCGACCCCCGGCTTGTCGGGCACGCCGGCGACGGTCAGCTTGGCCTCGGACAGGTCGTGGGTGACAGCCGAGATGATCGCGGTTTCCATCGAAGGTTCCTCCCTGGTGACCCACGTGCCCTGTTCCCACGTGAATGCGGAGCGGACGTGGAGCTTGACGTCGTAGGTGCGGGCGAGCTCGACCGAACGCATGGCCGGCTTCGGGCAGCCGGTGGCGGTCATCTCGAGCAACTCGTCGAACGAGATCGTGTGCATCTTGCGGGCCTCGGGCACGACCCGCGGGTCGGTCGTGAACACGCCCGACACGTCGGTGTAGAGCTCGCACGCGTCGGCACCGATGGCGTGAGCGATCGCCACCGCGGTGGTGTCGGACCCGCCCCGGCCGAGGAACGTGACGTCGCGGTCGGTCGAAACGCCCTGGGCGCCCGCGACCACTGGCACCTTGCCCGCGGCCAGGCTCGCCAGCAGCCGCTCGGGCCGGACGTCGAGGATCTTGGCGTTCATGTGGTTGGTGTCGGTGATGAAACCGGCCTGGCTGCCCGTGAACGATTCGGCCGCCACACCCTTGTCGGCCAGGGCCATGCCCATGAGCGCGATGGCCTTGCGTTCGCCGGCGGTGATGAGCATGTCCATCTCGCGGCCAGGCCGGGTGCCAGACACGTCGGCGGCCAGGCGGAGCAGCTCGTCGGTCTCTTTGCCCATGGCCGAGATGACGAGCACGATCTGGTCGCCGCGCCTGATCCCGCGCGCCACCCAATCGGCGACCTCGCGGATGCGATCGGGATCGCCGACCGACGTACCCCCGAACTTCTGAACCAGCAACGCCACGGCCGCACAGGCTACCGACCGACACGCCGATCGGTGGCAGGCTCGTGGCATGCCGAGGAGAGCGAGGCCTGCCGGGTTGCCGGTCGGGTGGGAAGCGGTGGTCGAGGCGCGGTTCGCACCGTGGCCGATCCTCGACTCGGGCGAGCGGACGGTGGTCAGCGAGATCGCCGACCACCTGCTGCGCACGATCCGCTGGGAGGCCGCCCGCGGGTTCGAGCTCACCGACGACATGCGGGTCACCCTCGCCGCTCACGCCGCGTACCCGCTTCTCACCCTCGGGCCCGATCCGTACCGCCGCGTCCGCGCCGTGGTGGTGCACGCCAACACCGTCCCTCGCCACGGGTCACGGTCCGGGCCGGTCAAGGGCACCCAGATCGCCCGACCAGGGCCGGCATCAGGCGAGTCGTACGACCACGGCTCTGTCGTGTTGGCGTGGCGCGCTGCGCTCGCCGACGCCCTGAACCCCGACCGCGGTCGCAACCTCGTGATCCACGAGTTCGCACATCAGATCGACGCCCTCGACGGCACGCTCGACGGCGCGCCACCCGCCGACGCCGAATGGCTCGGCCGTTGGGAGCAGATCCGAACAGTTGTCGAGCAACGCATCCGCGACGAACCACACCCATCGCTGCGCACCTATGCGCTCACGAACGCCATCGAGTTCTTCGCCGTCGCCACCGAGACGTTCTTCACGACGCCGACCGCACTCCGAGACTCGGCCCCCGACCTCTACGGATGCCTCGCCGAGTGGTTCCGCCAGGACCCGGCGGCCCGCACCGCAACGTGACCGCTCGTCAGCGAGTGTGATCGTCGAGGTGGGCGAAGCTGCGCACGAAGCACGCCCCCAGGAGGAGTACGGCTACGCCGGTGGCGACCAACACAGCGTCGATCGACACCACATCGGCCATACCCCTGTACCTGAACGGCTACGGGGACGATGCCGGTGAACATCATCATGAAGATGGCCATGACGCGGCCCAGGTATTGGTCAGGTGTCTGCGCCTGGAGCGCCGACCACACGGTCGATGTCGCGAGCATGAGTCCCATCCCGACGATGCTGATCGCCACGAGCCCCCATCCGAACGACGGCGCGACCCCGACACCGACGGTGCCCGATCCAAGGGACACGACCGCCAGCACCGCGAGTCGCCGGTGTGAGTAGCCGGGATCGAACGCGATCATCACGAGGGCGGTCACAACAGACCCGGCGCCGAACACCCCCTGCATCAGGCCGTAGTCGCCGGCGTCGGCGCCAAAGGAACGTCGGGCAACGAGCGCGGTGAACGGCGTCTGGAACACTCCTCCCGACAGCGCGAGCAACGCGCCGAGGGTGAGCGCGGCCTTCACGCCTGGCGCGCCCCGCACGAAGCGCAGCCCGCCCCGGAACTCGGACCAGAACTTCGCGGTTCCGGTGCGCGCCGGCGGCGGGCGACGCGCCGCCTTCATCAGCACGACGATCACGGCGGCGAAACTGGCCGCGTTCGCCCAGAACGTGACGCCGGCCCCCCACACCTCGATCATCACCCCCGCGAGCGCTGGGCCGACGGCGCGTGCGATCGTGAAGCTGGTCGAGTTGAGCACGGCGGCGCTGCGCAGCGACTCCTTGTCGACGAGTTCGGGCACTATCGCCTGCTGCACCGGCGCGTTGATCCCGTTGAAGGCGCCGCCGACGAGGGCAAACGCGACGAGCATCCAGTACCCGAGTTGACCGGCACCGTGAGCGATCGCCATGGCGATCGCCAGACCCGTTTGGGCCCACGTGACCATCAGCAGGAGATGCCGGCGTTCGTAGCGGTCGGTGAGGGCGCCTCCGAGTGGGCTGAAGGCCATGAACGGCACCATCGACGCCACCGCCACGAGCGCGATGCGCGACCCGGAATCGGTGACCTCCGTGACGATCCAATTGATCCCGGCGAGCTGCATGAAGCCGCCGCTCACCGAGATGCAGTTGGCCGAGAAGAACCAGCGAAAGTCGCGGAACCCGAGGGCCCGCACGCGCCGCGGCACCACACGATCGGGTGCGACGGCAGGGTCCACCATGCCCGAGGGGTCAGTACAGGCCGGGTTCGCCGCGCCCAGCCCGCGGCGACTCCCGCACCTGGGCCAGATCGTCGGCCATCTTGGTCCGAACGGCAACGAAGTCGGCAGTTACGGTGATCATTCGGAAACCCTGCTGGAGCCGCAACGGGGTGAGCGCCGCAGTCGAGTGGATACCGGGAACCACGCCGCACTCGTCGCACGCAGTGACGATCGCGCCGAGGGCGTCACGGAACGATTCGTGCTCGTCGTTGTTGCCCGGGGGAAGGCCGAGGCTGAGCGACAGGTCGGCCGGGCCGACATACACCGCATCGACGCCGGGCACGGCGACGATCTCGCGAACGTTGGCGAGCGCTTCGACGGTCTCGACCATCACCGCGACGACGACCCGCTCGTTGGCGGCCGCCGTCGATTCGGCGCGCCGCAGGTTGGCCATCACCGGACCGAAGCTGCGGGACCCGTCGGGCGGGTACCGGCACGCCGCCACCGCGGCCCGCGCCTGCGTCGCGTCGTTCACCATCGGCACCACAACACCGTGCGCGCCGGCGTCGAGCATCTTGCCGATGATCCCCGGCTCGTTCCACGGCACCCGTACGATCGGTTCACCGCCGCCGAGGAGCACGGCCTGGATCATCGGCATCGCCACCCGGTAGTCGCTGACGCCGTGCTGGGTGTCGACGCACACATAGTCGAGGCCGAGACCCCCAGCGGCCTCGGCCACCGCGGTTGAGTCGATAGTCAGCCATCCCCCCAGGGCCGCGCCCCCGCCGGCCCACAGATCACGAATACCGCTCATCGGTCGCTCCTCAATAGTTGTCGCTGGGGGCTACGCGCCCCCAGACCCCATCGACACCCGGGGAGCTGCGCTCCCACGGCTGCATTCGCTTCGCTTCGCTTCTCTCATGACCCACCTCAGGCGGGCTCATCCGTCATGTCTAACAAGACTTGTGACCGACGTATCAAGTGACCTGTGGGTAGCGACTGTCGCGACGCGGCTTCCGCAGCCCATAATTGGCCCCCATGACCGGAGCCTCGCGTTTCCCCGACGGCTCCGACCGTCGCCACCCTGGCGGCACCGACCGGCCGTTGCGCATCGCCCTGCTGTCGTATCGAGGCAAACCGCACTGCGGTGGCCAGGGCGTATACGTCCGCCACCTTTCCCGGGCCCTGACCGACATGGGCCACCACGTCGAGGTCTTCGGTGGCCAGCCCTACCCGCACCTCGACGACCGGGTGCCGCTGCACAAGCTCCCGAGCCTCGACATCTACAACGACGCTTACCCCATGCGGTTCCCGGCGCTGTTCGAGCTGAAGTCGATGCCAAACGTGCTCGAAACACTGGCGTTCGCCGGCGGCAGCTTCTCCGAACCGATGGCGTTCAGCATCCGGGCGTGGCAGGCCCTGCGCGATCATTACCAGGATTTCGACCTGGTCCACGACAACCAGACCCTCGGCTGGGGCATCCTCGCCATCGAGAAGCGCCTGCCGGTGTTAGAGACGATTCACCACCCGATCACCGTGGATCGCACCCTGGAGATCGAGCACTCGCGCACCTGGTGGGAAGAGTTCGGCAAGCGCCGCTGGTACGCGTTCACCAAGATGCAAACCGAGGTCGCCAAGCGCATGCGGCGCGTGGTCACGGTGTCGGAGAATTCCCGACTCGACATCAGCCGCGATCATCAGGTCCCCCTCGAGCGCATCCACGTGGTCCCCGTCGGCGTCGACGTCGAGCTCTTCAGGCCGCTGCCCCACATCGATCGGGTACCCGGGCGGCTCATCACGACCGCCAGCGCCGACGTCGCGCTCAAGGGGTTGCGCTACCTGCTCGAAGCTGCGGCCAAGCTTCGCACCGAGCGCCACATCGAGGTGGTGATCATCGGCAAGCCCAAGGACAACAGCGCGGCGTCGAACACGCTCCGAGAGCTGGGGCTGAGCGACTGCGTCACGTTCGTGTCGGGCGTATCCGATGAGCGGATCGTCGAGCTCTACGCCGAAGCCGACCTGGCCGTCGTGCCGTCGCTCTACGAAGGCTTCAGCCTCCCGGCCATCGAAGCCATGTCGTGCGGGGTGCCGCTCGTCGCCACCACCGGTGGGGCCCTCCCCGAGGTCGCCGGCACCCACGGCGAGACGTGCTTCCTCGTTCCCCCCGGTGACAGCGAAGCGCTCGCCGCGGGGCTGCGAGCCGCCCTCGACGATCCGGGTCTGCGGGCGACGGTCGGCGCCAACGGCCGCCAGCGCGTGGTCGACTCGTGGAGCTGGCGCCACACCGCCGAGGCGACCATCGAGCACTATCACGGGCTGCTGGCCGACTATGCCCGCGACCCCCACGGCCCGAACCATCCCGCGCAGGGCGGCGTGCGGGGCCGGCTGGCCGCCCGGATCGGGCTACGCGGCGGCGGGCCGGTCGACGTCGGCCGGCCCGGCTGACGTGCTGACCGTCGACTACGACCGGCTGGGCCTGGTGGCCGGCGACCGCGTCCTCGACTTCGGTTGCGGATTCGGCCGCCATGCGTACGAGGCGCTGCGGCGAGGTGCCGACGTCGTGGCGTGCGATCTCGGCTGGCCCGAGCTGCGCCAGATCCGAGCGATCGTCGCGGCCATGCACGACGCCGGCGAGATCGCCACCGAGCGGACGGCCGACACCGTCCGCGGCGACGGCACCCGATTGCCGTTCCCCGACGCGTCCTTCGACCGGGTGATGGCGTCGGAGGTCCTCGAGCACATCCCCGACGACGTGGCGGCGTTCCGCGAGCTCGCCCGGGTGCTGCGCCCCGGCGGGACGATGGCGGTGACCGTGCCGGCGTGGCTCCCCGAACGCGTGTGCTGGGCGCTGTCGGACGACTATCATGCCCCCTCGGTCGAGGGCGGGCACCTGCGCATCTACTCCGAGGCCGAGATCAAGGCGAAGATGAAGATGGTCGGTCTGTACCCCGGTGACAGCCACCGCACGCACGCGCTGCACTCGCCGTACTGGTGGCTGCGCTGTCTGGCGGGGCCCAACGAGCCGATCGAGGGGAACCGGTTCGTGCGCACCTATCACCGGCTGCTGGTGTGGGACATCACCAAGGCTCCCCGCGCGACTCGTCTCGCCGATCGCATCCTCAACCCGGTGCTCGGCAAGAGCCAGGTGGTCTACGCGACCAAGCCCATTGCCGTGCCTGGTCGTCCCGATCGCCCATCGACCCCTGTTCGGGCGGTGGCCCGTGTCTGACCGCGCCCACCCTGCACCATCGGTTGACGGCATCGTCTCGCCAGCGGACATGCGCCTGACCGCCGAGAGCATCGCCGATTGGCAGCTTCCGAACGGCATGATCCCGTGGTTCCCGGGCGGCCATGCCGACCCATGGAACCACACCGAGGCCGCCATGGCCCTCGCGACCGCGGGCCTGGTCGCCGAAGCCGAGCGGGCCTACGACTGGCTCGCCTCCCGCCAGCTCACAGACGGCTCGTGGCACCAGTACTACCTGGCCGACACCGTCGAGGATCCGAAGTTCGACGCCAACGTGATCGGCTACGTGGCCACCGGGGTCTGGCACCACTGGCTGCTCACCCGCGACCGCGGCTTCCTCGACTCGATGTGGGCCGCCGTCGACCGCGCCGTCGAATGGGTGCTCGAGCTGCAACAGCCCCGAGGCGAGATCCTCTGGGCCCGTCACCCCGACGGCACGCCGTGGCCGTTCGCCCTGCTCACCGGCTCGTCGTCGATGGTCCATTCACTGCGGTGCGCCGTGGCCATCGCCGAGGAACTGGGCCACGAGCGCCCCGACTGGGAGCTGAGCTACAGCCAGCTGGCCCATGTGGTGCGCACCCGGCCCGACGGCGCTTTCGCCCCCAAGCATCGTTGGGCCATGGACTGGTACTACCCGGTGCTGTCCGGCGGCGTGCGGGGGGACGAGGGCCGGCTCCACCTGGCCGCACGACTCGACACCTTCTGGATGCCCGATCGCGGCATCCGGTGCGTGAGCGACCGGCCGTGGGTCACGGCCGCCGAGACGTGCGAGTGCGCCATGGCGCTGCACTCGGTCGGCGAGCGCGACCTGGCGATCGAACTGTTCAGCGCGGCTCACACGATGCGAACCGAGTCGGGCCGTTACTGGACCGGAACCGTCTACCCCGACCTCGGCCGCTTCCCGGTCGACGAGCAGTCGACGTACAGCGCGGCCGCGGTCGTCCTGGCCGCCGACGCTCTCGGCGCCGCCACCGCGGCGAGCGGGATCTTCACCGACGACGCGTCTTTGCCCCCGCTGCTCGAGGTCCGGGATCCGGCCGCCGACCGGGCCGACGGCTGAACGGTGGACCCGGCGCGACGTCGCGCTGCTGAAGCCGCCCGCGGGTTCATGCCGCCCGACGAAGGTGTGGCGCTGTACCGAGCGGCTCGGGCCGTGGCTGTGCCCGGTCCGCTCCTCGAGATCGGCAGCTATTGCGGGAAGTCGGCGATCTACCTGGGCGCCGCCGCGGCCGAGCTCGGCCGGGTGCTGTTCGCCGTCGACCACCACCGCGGCTCCGAGGAGAACCAACCCGGCTGGGAGTGGCACGAGCCCGACCTCGTCGATGCTCATGCCGGGCGCATCGACACCTTGCCCGTCTTCCGGCGCACCATCTTCGACGCCGGCCTCGAAGGCACCGTCGTCGCCGTGGTCGGTGACTCCCCCGCCGTCGGTACGGTGTGGACGACCTCGCTGTCGCTGCTGTTTATCGACGGGGGTCACGGGAGCGAGCCCGCCCATCGTGACTTCGACACCTGGACACCTCACATCGCGGCCGGTGGCACCCTCGCCATCCACGACGTGTTCCCCGATCCCGCCGACGGTGGCCGGCCTCCCTACGAGATCTACTGCCGGGCCGTCGAGTCAGGGCGGTTCACCGAGACCGGGGGCACCGGTTCGCTCCGGCTCCTGAGAGCGACCGGCAACAGGTGATCGGCCAGGTGTCCTCACCACGCCCGTTGCCCGAGCGCGCCACCATCAGGCGGGTCCGACCGGCCATCATGGTCCGGTGACGGCGCCCCGTGTTGCTCTGCTCGTGTTCCCCCTGTTCGTAGCCGGTTGCACCGCCGGCGACAGCGTAGACAACACGCCATCGCCGTTCTTCCCCGACCCCACAGCCGACGGGGCGACCCCGGCGGAGGTGTCGGCGCCGCCCCCGTCCTCACCCGGATCCGCGACAACCGGCAGCGCTACCTCCGCTCCGCCGACGGAGCGGGAAGCCGAGCCGCTGGCCGATGTGCCGATTCCCGCCGTGAACCTGGTCGAGGTGGCGCGGCTCGACCAGCCCATCGCGGCGGCGGCGCGCCCCGACCACCCGCAGGAGCTCTGGGTGGCCGAACGTGAGGGACTGGTCCGCATCCTCGACCTGGCGACCGGCGCGGTCAGCGACCCGGTCCTCGACGTGAGCGCCACGACCACGACCGACGGGGAGCGCGGGCTGCTCGGGATGGCCTTTGACCCTGCCGGCGATCGGCTCGTGGTGAACTACACCGGCCGCGACGGCGAAACGCTGGTGATGGCGTGGGGGGTCGACGGCTCGACGGTCGACCAGCGGTTCGTGTCGGTCCTGCTCGAGGTCGACCAGCCGGCGTCGAACCACAACGGCGGGCACGTGGCCTTCGGCCCCGACGGCTACCTGTGGGTCGGGCTGGGCGACGGCGGCGGTGGCGACGACCAGTTCGACCAGGCCCAGGACCCTTCCACGCTCCTCGGGGCCATGCTCCGCATCGCCGGCGCCGACGGGTCACCCGCCCCGGACAACCCATGCTTCGCGACACCCGACGCCTGTCGCCCCGAGGTCTTCCACATCGGGCTGCGGAACCCGTGGCGGTACTCGTTCGACCCCGGGACCGGGGATCTGTGGATCGCCGACGTCGGGCAAGGTCAGTGGGAGGAGATCAGCGTGGTCCGCGCCGCCGACGGCTACCGGCCGGCGGGCAACTTCGGCTGGCCGTTGTTCGAGGGTTCCGGGGCCTATCTCGGTGACGGCACCGAGCCCGCCAACTACGTCGCCCCGGTCTACCAGTACTCGCATTCCGACGGTTGCTCGGTGACCGGCGGCGAGGTCTACCGCGGCGCGGCCATGCCGGGGCTCGACGGGGTGTATCTCTACGGGGACTTCTGTACCAGCCGTCTGTGGGGCCTCGACCAGCAGGCCGACGGATCGGTGACGCCCGTCGACTTCGACCTCGACGTGCCCGGCGGCCAACTGGCGTCGTTCGCCACCGACGCCGCCGGCGAGGTGTACGTGCTCTCGCTCGACGGCGGCGTGTTCAAGATCGTGCCCGCGTGAGGCCGCGCCACCGGCCGATCGTCCTCCTGGCGCTCTCGGCGCTGATGACCGCGGCATGCGGCGATCTCGACCGGCCCACCGTGTCCGCCGACCCCGTCGCTCGCGACCCGGCCTCGACCGATGTTCCGTCGACCGCGGCGCCGGAGACCGTCGCGCCCACAACGACGACGACCCTGGCGGCGGCACCGAACGGCGTCACCTTGCCGCGGGCCGCGCTCGACCCGGCGGGGTTGGCGGCGCAGATCGTCGAGGCCGAACGGGGCATACGCGACCCGGCCGCCACGCCGGCGCGACGAACCGAGCTGGCCCGGCTCCAACAGGTCGCCTACCGCAAGCTCAGCTACGAGCCGGCGTGGGACGCCGAGGTTCTGGCTGCCGTGCCCGACGAGCTCGACTCGGTCGTCGAACGCAACGTGTTCGCCCGTCGCCAGTTCCTGGCCATGCATTCGGTGTGGCCCACCGAGGTGCCCGACTGGCGCATCATCGAGCCGGTCGCGCCCGACCAGCTGCTCGCCTGGTACCGCGAGGCCGAGGCCGACACCGGCATCCCCTGGACCTACCTGGCCGCCATCAACCTGGTCGAGACCGGGATGGGCCGCATCCACGGCCTCAGCTCAGCCGGGGCCCAGGGGCCGATGCAATTCCTCCCGAGCACCTGGGAGGAGGTCAGCGACGGCGACATCAACGACCCGCACGAGGCCATCGGCGCCGCGGCCAGATACCTCGTGCGAAGAGGTGGGCCCGCCGACATGGATCGGGCCCTGTTCGGCTACAACAACCACGACAACTACGTGCGCGCCGTCACCACCTATGCCGAGTTGATGGCCGAGAACGAGCTGGCGTTCTTCGGCTACCACGGCTGGGAGATCTTCTTCCTCAGCGAGCGCGGCGACCTGTGGCTGCCGGTCGGGTACGAGGTCGTCGACCGGGTCCCGGTCTCGGAGTATCTCGTGGGGCACCCGTGGTCGGCGCCTCCGCCCGAGACGTTCGTACCCCTCACCGACCCGCTGCCCGTACCACCCGCGTCGTAGTCGCTGGCCCGTCACAGATCGGGTCATTCAGAGAACGAGTAGCGGTATACGTTGGTGGAGCGGGACTCGAAACCGAGGCGCTGGTAGAGGCGGTTGGCAGCTTCTCGCGACGGCCTCGAGGTGAGGTCGACGGTGAGCGCGCCGATCGAACGCGCGTGGTCGAGCGCCGCCCGGTTGAGTGCCTCGCCGACGCCTTGGCCGCGGGCGCCAGAGTCGACCACCACGTCTTCGATCCAGGCCCGGAGACCGGTCGGGATCCGGAACACCGCGAGCGTGAGGCTGCCCGAGATCGAGCCGTCGTCGCCGCGGGCAACGAACAGCACGGTCGCCGGTGACGCCACGATCTCGGCCAGCTCGGCACGGGTCGGTGGTGGGTTCGACGACGACAACTGCGGGACTAGACGGACGAAGGCGTCGACCAACTCGTCGTCGACCAAGGTCACCAAAGAGATCTCCGGCATGTCGTCAGGATAGGGACTCGCCTCTCACCCTTGTACCGTGTTGCCGTGGCAACCACGCCATGGCTCCATTTGCCGCACGCTCGGCTGCTGTCGGACTCGGTGCCTCGGGCCCGGGTGGTCGTCGCGGCTTTCGAGGGCTGGAACGACGCCGGCGATGCCGCAACCACTGCGGCCCGCTACCTGATCAATCGCTGGTCGGCCCGGCCGGCTCTCGATCTCGACCCCGAGCCGTTCTACGACTTCACCAGCGCACGCCCGATCGTCCAGCTCTCCGACGCCGGCCACCGGAGCATCCACTGGCCCGAGAATCGGTTCTTCGTGTCGCCGTCGCCATCGGACTCCACCATGGTGCTACTCGGCATCGAGCCCGGGCTCCGCTGGCGCACGTTCTGTGACCACGTGATCGGCGTGGCGTCATCGGTGGGCGCCACCATGGTCGT
This sequence comes from uncultured Acidimicrobiales bacterium, assembly GCA_964390555.1. Lineage (GTDB taxonomy): Bacteria > Actinomycetota > Acidimicrobiia > Acidimicrobiales > SHLQ01 > CAVTWS01. Next base: position 20,112 of record CAYMJU010000061.1, read on the forward strand.
CACCCTCGGAGCGCTGTTGGCCGAAGTTCCCCACACCCGTCCGACCCGGGTCTACGGCACCGCCGAGGCCGACGAGCTGGCGGCGGAGCTGAGCCTCGAGCGCTCGACCTACGAGGGTCCCACGGGGATCGTCGGCGCCCTCGGCGCGGCCGTTCGCGATGCCGGCCTGGCGTCGGTGTCGATCTGGGCCGCGGTGCCGTCCTATGTCCCGAACGCGCCGTCGCCCAAGGCCGCATTGGCGCTCGTGGACCGGTTGAGCGCCTTGCTGAGCACGTCGATACCCACCGTCGACCTGCAGTTGGCGACGGCGGCCTACGAGCGCCAGGTGACCGAGCTGGTCTCCGAAGACGACGACACCACCGCATACGTCCAGGGCCTCGAGCAACACCACGACGACGAGACGTCAGCGAAGGACACCGACTTGGTGGCCGAGGTCGAACGCTTCCTCCGCGACCAGAACTGAGCCCTCGGTTCGCGCTCGTCGCCGATCGTTGTCGTCAGGCGATCCGAGCGAGGGCCCAGTCGGCGATGTCGTCGACCAGGTTCAGCCCGCCGGGCTCGTTGAACACCTCGTGGCGCAGGCCCGGCAGCTCGCGCCGGACGACGCCGGGCCGGCCGTCGAGGACCCGGCTGGACGCGACCGGCACCAGCTTGTCGTCGGCGCCGTGAACGACGTAGGTCGGCACGGTCAGCCGGTCGACCCGGGACCGAGTGTCGTCCATCGCTTCGAACAGGACCGAACCGAACCCGACCGTCGCGCTCCGCCACACCAGCGCATCGGCCTTGTAGGCCTCGCCGACCCGGGGATCGGTCGCCAGCACCGACCCGTCGATCGGACCCGAGACCGAGAGAGTGGGAACTCGGGTACCCAGCACATCGACGAGGGTTCGCATCCATCGGGGAACGGTTCCGCCGATGGCCGGACCAGACAGAGCGAGGGCATCGGGCCCGGGCCGGCCGCTGACGGTGTAAGCCAGGGCGATGAGACCCCCCATGGAGTGCCCGATCAGCACGACGGGCAACCCGAGACGGCGAACTTCGGCCATCTGGTCCTCGACATCGTCGAGGAATTCGTCGAACGACCCGATGTGTCCCCGCCGGCCGCCCGACCAGCCGTGGCCGCGGTGGTCGATGGCGACCACGTCGAAGCCGCGGGCCACCAGCCGCGCCCCCACGTGCTCGTAGCGACCGCTGTGCTCGCCCATCCCGTGGAGCAGCAGGGCCGCGGCGCGCGGAGATTCGCCAACCCATCGGCGGCGGAACTGGACGATGCCGTGGCGAGTCAGACCCCGGTCGGTGACGCTCGTGTCGTGACCGGGCCACGGTCCGGGGCGGGTTGGTTCGTTCACGTCAAGCCTCGTGGTTGCCGCGCCACAACGGTGATCGCGGCGGATCGAACAAGACATCGCCGGCGTCGCCACGAACCGCTTTGAACGCCATGTCGACCCACGACGCGCCGCCCGCGAGCGGCTCGGGCAGGTCGTCCTCGGCGAAAAAGCCGACGTCGAGGCACTCGAGGGGGTGCGGGGTGAGCTTGCCGCCGACGGCCCGGCATTGGAACACGAGGGAGTAGAACGGGATGCGGGTGATCCCGAGTTGCATGCCGTCGAGCACCGCAACGAGCCGCTCGACCTCGCACACTATGCCGGTCTCCTCGCGCACCTCCTTCAGCACCACCTCGGCCGGCGAGTACCCGACGTCGGCCCACCCGGTCGGGTACAGCCAGACACCGGTGTCGGATCGCTGGATGAGCAGGAGCCGGCCGGCGTCGTCGCCGACGAGGGCACCGACGGTGACCTTGGGCGTGACGTACCCCGACACGCCGCTGCCGACGGTCTTCATCCACTCGACGTGGAGCCGCTCGGCGTCGTAGGGGTGGCCGGCCACCGAACGAATGTCGGCCGCGATCGCCAGCACCTCCTCGAAGCGCTCGCGCTCGAAGCGATTCTCGGTGAAGCCGAGACCGGTGCGCGCGGTGGCCGATAGCGTCTCGGCCCAGCGAAGTAGATCGCCCTCTGCCGGACCCCGACCGCTCATGGGCGTGAAGGCTAGCCAGCGATCACGGATCGGAGCGACCGAGTGCCGCCGAGGGGGTCAGCCGGTGGCGTACAGAGCGAAGCAACCCTGGGCCAGGTGGTAGGTCACGATCACCCCTACGGGCAACCACCGGCCGGGGCGCACGAAGCGATTCCACCCGAGCATGGTGTCCGACGCCACGAACAGCGCCGCCCCGAAGACGAGCCATCGCTCCCCGGTGCCGGTCGCGGTGACGAACATGGCCGAGATGGCCACCAGGTAGCCCACGACGGCCACACCGAGCGTGCGGTGTCGCTTCCGGGCGCCGGTCACGATCCGGGCGCCGAACGGCACCACGACGATCAGAGCCGCTGCTAGCAGGGACACCCCGGCGTCGATCGCGAGGAAGGCGCCAACGAAGAGAAGGTGCCCCACGAGAAACGACGCCAACCCGGCCATGAACCGCCGCCCGTCGAGCAGCAGGAACACGTCGCCGGCCAAGGAGAACGCGAACGCGCCCAATATCAGTGCCTGAACCGAACCGTCGAGCGTGTCGCCGTCGACACCGACGGCGGCGAGCGCCGCCAACATGACACCCGGCTTGGCCACCCACCGGATCTGGCGGTCCAGGCGACCCGCCACCGCGAACCAGTCGGTGACGGCGAAGACGACGAAAGCGCCGGCCGCGACCGAACCGACGAGCGACATGGGCGGGTCAGGACACCGCGGTGAGCGAATGCAGGATGGCGCGGTCGATCTCGGCCAGGTAGTCGGGATCGGTGATCTTGTCGCCGTGGCTGTCGCGCACGTAGAAGGCGTCGACCACGTCGCCGCCGAGGGTTTGCACCCGGGCGGTGACGACATCGAGACCCACCTCGGCCAGGGCCCGGGTGATCCGGTACAACACACCGACGCCGTCAGGGCACACGACCTCGATCACGGTGGCGTGATCCGAGGTCGCGTTGTCGACGGTGACGCTCGGCTCGATGGGCTTGGCGGCCTGGGCGCGCCGTCGACCGTACGTCCGGGCGCGCTCGGCCAGCCGTGCGGACAGGGCGAGGCGCCCGTCGAGCGCCAGCCGTAGATCGGTCTCGACCTTGTCCCAGGAGATCTCGCGGGCCGACGGGCTGGCGACGCGGAAGAGCTCTACCGCCATGTGGTCCTCCGAGGACACCGCGGCATCCACGATGTCGAGGCCGTTCAGCGCCAGCACGCCGGCCACGCGCGAGAACAGGCCCTGGCGGTCCGGCGCCACCACCAGCAATTGGTCGGCGCCGGGCTTGATCGCCAACTCGCCCGCGGCGGCTAGGGCCCGATGCTCGACCGAGGGGAACCCCTCGTTGACCACCTCGAGAACCGATCCGCCGCCGAGGACGTGGGCGGCGCGGGCGACGAGGGTCTTCACGAGACCGGCCTTCCACGAGCCCCACGCCGCGGGCCCGGTGGCGATCGAGTCGGCCTCGGTCAGCGCGTCGAGGAGCAGCAGCGTCGACACCGAGCGGGCCTGCTCGACGACCGCCCGGATGGTGCCCGGATCGTCGAGGTCACGCCGGGTCGCGGCGTCGGGCAACAGCAGGTGGTGCTGTACGAGTCGAACCAGCGTGTCGACGTCGGGCGCGGGAAGGCCCATGCGGAACCCGATCGTAGCGACCAACTCCATGCCCACTTCGGTGTGGTCGCCGGGGTAGCCCTTGCCGATGTCGTGGAGCAGCGTGCCGAGCAACAACAGATCGGGGCGATCGACCTGGGGCATCAGCCTGGTCGCTTCGGAGGCCGCCTCGAGCAGATGCCGGTCGACGGTGAAACGGTGATAGGCGTTGCGTTGGGGACGGCTGCGACACGGCTCCCATTCGGGGAGGACCCGCACGAAGAGGCCCATCTGGTCCAGGGCCTCGACGGCAGATATCGCCGCCCGCCCGTAGCCGAGCAGCTGCACGAGCAGATCGCGTGCCTCCGGAGGCCACGGATCGCTCAGCGGTGGTGTCGCTTCGGCGAGCCGGGCCAGCGAGGCGTGGTCGATGTAGGCCCCCGCCCGCGCCGCCTCGGCAGCGAGCCGCAGCGGCAACAGGGAATCGCCGACGGGAGCGGCGTCGGTGAGAAGCGCGGTGCCGTCGTCGATGACGATGCCGGCCCCCACGCTCTGGCGCCGGGAGCGCGGGCGACGACGGCCGCCGCCGCGCATCGCCGCGACCTGGTGCCAGGTGGAGTCGCTCACCCACGCGATCTGCCGGGCGGCGGACGCGAGGTCAGCCATCAGCGCGTCGGCGTCGGCGTACCCGGCTCGGCGCGCCACGTCGTCCTGGGTGTCGAGTCCCAGCCGCTCGACGGGTCGCCCGACCAATCGGTGCAGCTCGACCCGTGCGGCCAGCAAGACGTCGTAGCACGACTGGAGGCCCTCGGCGCTGACTTCGAGGAGGCCGGGTTCGGCGACCTCGGCCCAGGCGAGCGCATGGACATCGCGCAGGCCGCCCCGGCCCTGCTTCAGATCCGGCTCGAGCAGGAACGCCACCTCGCCGAAATCCTGGTGGCGGGTCTCGACCAGGTCGCCCAGCTCGACGAGGCGGCGCTTGCGGTCCTTCTTCCACTGCTCGCGCGCCGCTACCGCGAGCTTGTCGGCCAGCGCTGCTGAGCCGGCGAGCAGGCGCACGTCGAGCAGCGTGGTCGCGGTCTCGATCTCGTCGCGGGCGAGCGCCAAGGCCTGGTCGATCGTCGCCACGTGGTGGCCGAGCTTCAGACCGGCGTCCCAGATCGGGTACCAGATCCGCGAGGCGACCGGCGCGGCATCGACCCCTGGCTCGTGGACCAAGAACAGGTCGAGGTCGCTCTGCGGGCTCAGCTCGGAGCGCCCGTAGCCGCCGATGGCGATCAGGGCCAGCCGCGAGTCGTCGCGAAGAGTGTCGGTCGCGATCGAACGGACCCAGCCGTCGATCAACTCGGCGTGGCTGCGGCAGAAAGCCCGCCCGGAGAGCGACGCGTCGGCGAGCAGGGCCGCGCGATCGAGCCCGGTCATCGTCCGAGCAGGCTCGCCGAGGTCGTCCCGTACGCCGACTCGGCGTGGAGGGCGTGGTCAAGTCCCAGCACCTCGTCTTCCTCGCTGACGCGAAGACCGATCGCGGCGTCGATAACCCGAGCCAGCACGTAGGTCACGACGAACGAGAACACGACGACCGAACCCATGGCGATGAGCTGGCTGCCGATCAGCCCGGCGTCTCCGAAGAACGCTCCGTCGACCGACGTGGTGCCGGGCACCGCGTTGGCATCGGCGAAGAAGGCGAGCAGGAACCCGCCGACGAGACCGCCGATCCCGTGGATGCCCACGACATCGAGGGAATCGTCGAAGCCGAAGCGGGACTTCAGCTTCAGTCCGAAGTAGCACGCGACACCAGCGACGGCGCCGAACACGATCGCGGCCAGACCGCCCACGAATCCGGCGGCGGGGGTGATGGCGACCAGGGCGGCCACGATGCCTGATGCCGCGCCGAGGGTCGTGGGATGACCGTCGCGGAGGCGCTCGACGGCGAGCCACGAGAGCATGCCCGCGGAGCCGGCCAGGAAGGTGTTCAGCAGAGCCTGCACAGCCTGGCCATTGGCGCCGAGCGCCGAGCCGGCGTTGAACCCGAACCAGCCGAACCACAAGATGCCGGTGCCGACGAGCACGAGTGGCAACGAGTGCGGCAACATCGCCTCGCCCGGCCAACCCCGGCGCCGACCGAGCACCAAGACGAGGGCCAGGGCCGCCGCGGCGGCATTGATGTGGATCGCGGTGCCCCCCGCGAAGTCGAGCGCGTCGGGGGTGAGACCCTTGTGCCAGCCGACGTACACCCAGTAAGTCACCGGCGTGTACACGAGGATGCTCCACAACGGGACGAACAGGGCCCACGCGCTGAACTTCATGCGGTCCGCCACCGCGCCCGAGATCAGCGCGGGCGTGATCGAGGCGAACGTCATCAGGAAGGCGACGGTCACGAGCGTGTCGGCATTGCCGGACAGCCCGTCGAGCCCGGCGAGGTCGAAGTTGCCGATCAGCTCGCCGCCGAACAGACCGCTCTTACCCTCGTTCGAGACGTTGCCGAGCGAATAGGTGAACAGCACCCACAAGATCGGGACGATGCCGATGCAATACAGGTTCATCAGAACCATGTTCAAGACGCTCTTGGCTCGCACCATACCGCCGTAGAACAAGGCGAGACCGGGCACCATGAACACCACGAGCCCCGTGGCGACCATCATCCAGGCCAGGTCACCGCTTTCCATCCCCAGCTACCTCCCTCGGGTCCCAGCGCGGGACCGCAGCCAACACTGCTCAACTGAGGTCACCGCGTCGTCACGCCCATGTTTCGGGATTGTAAAGCACTGTTTCGCATCGGTTAACGGACTCGCCCCAGATGGCGCCAATGACAATCATCACTGCGCTGGCTGGCGACGACCGATCCGTGTGTCGACCCCATATCGGGATACTGAGCCCGCTGTGCGAACGGCCGACCGCGACGAATACCCGGGGGCGACGTGTGTCGGCGGCCAGCAGTGCCTAGACTGCCGCGCGCTGCTGGGAGGGACCAGTGGTCGCGGTGTCGCGTGGCCCGAGCTAGGGCCGAACGTGACCCACCACACCAACGAAAGGTATTCATATGAGAACCAAGCGATGGACGCGCCTGATCGCGCTTCTCTTCGCCTTCAGCCTCATCGCCGCCGCGTGCGGTGACGACGACGACGACACCGCCGCTGGCGGCGACGCACCTGAAGAGACCACCACCGCGGCCCCGGCCGTCGATGACACCGAAGCCCCCGTGGACACCACGACCACTGCTGCAGTGGCTCCCCCGGCTGAGACGAACGAAGGCGACGGCGTGCTGCGCATCGGCACCCTGTTGCCCGAGACTGGCGACCTGGCCTTCCTCGGCCCACCGGAGATCGACGGCGTCCGCATCGCGGTCCTCGACATCAACGCCGCGGGCGGCGTCCTCGGCGCCGACGTCGAATTGAGCGAAGGCGACTCGGGTGACACCACCACCGAGACCGCCCAGACCACGACCGACCGGCTCCTGTCCGAAGGTGTCGACGCCATCATCGGCGCCGCCTCCTCGGCGGTCACCAAGACCGTGATCGACCGCATCGTGGCCGCTGGCGTGATCCAGTTCTCGCCCGCCAACACGTCGCCGGACTTCACCACCTACGACGACAACGGCCTGTACTTCCGCACCGCCCCGTCAGACATCCTCCAGGGACGCGTGCTCGCCGACCTGGTCATCGCCGACGGCAACGAGACGGCTGCGGTCCTGTACCGCCAGGAGTCCTACGGTGAGGGCCTCGCCAACGCTTTCAAGGACACCTTCGAGGGCGCCGGTGGCACCATCCCCGACGGTGGGTTCATCCCCTACGCCGTCGACACCGACAGCTTCGACGCCGAGGTCGACACCATCGTCGGTCTCGATGTCGATGCCATCGTGCTCATCTCCTTCGACGAGGCCGCCAACATCCTCGTCACCATGAACGAGAAGGGTGTCGGCCCGCTCGACAAGGCCGTGTACGGCGCCGACGGCTTCGGTCCCGGCGTGGGTAGCCAGATGGAAGATCCGTCGATCATCGCCGGCCTCAAGTACACGACCCCGTCGGTCGACCTGTCGACGATCACCGACTTCACCGACCGGCTCGATTCCGAGGGTGGCCTGCCCACCGACGGAGTGGCCGCCTACGCGGCCGAGTCGTACGACGCGGTGATCATCGTCGCGCTGGCCGCGGTCCTGGCCGGCACCGACCGCCCGCTCGACGTGGCCGCCGAGATCAACGGTGTCACCGGTGGTGGCGATGTGTGCACCACCTTCGCCGAGTGCGTCGAGCTGATCGACGGTGGCTCCACCGATATCGACTACGACGGCATCGGTGGCGCCTACGAGTTCGTCGAGGCCGGCGAGCCCGCGGCAGCGTCGTTCCAGATCGGCACCTACGACGGCGCCGCTGACCCGAACGCCGACCTGTTCGAGTACGTCTTCGCCGAGGCCTGAGCCCCGGCGCAGCCGAGCTGCGAACACCCGAAATCAACTACCGGTGGCCGGCCTCAGGGTCGGCCACCGGCCGTTTTCCCGGTCATCACCCTCGGCCTCGATCAAGGCCTTGACGAGGTCAGCGACGGGAGACACGATGGAGCTCGAGCGCAGGTCGCGTGGCGATTCAACCATGTCGCTCAGCCACCGGGTCGGGCGGAAGGAGACGGCGATGTCTGAAGACCTCTTGGTCGACCTCGGGGCCTTGCGTGAACAGGTGCGCGACAAGTACCGCGACGTCGCGGTCGATCCTCACGGCCGGTTCCATTTCCACACCGGGCGCCCATTGGCCGCCCGCCTGGGTTACGAGCCCTCGGCCGTCGCCGACCTTGCCGACCGCGCGGTCGAGTCCTTCGCCGGCGTCGGCAACCCGTTCGCCTTGCGCCGCCTCCAATCGGGTGAGCATGTGGTCGACGTCGGCTCTGGAGCGGGATTCGACTCCTTCATCGCCGCCGGCCAAGTGGGGCCCTCCGGCCAGGTGATCGGCATTGACATGACTCCTGAGATGTTGAAGAAGTCTGGGGAGACCGCCGATGCCCTCTCGTTCGCGAACGTCGAGTTCCGCGAAGGCTTCGCCGAGACGCTCCCGGTCGAGGATGGCTGGGCCGACGCCGTCATCTCCAACGGAGTGATCAACCTGTGCGCTGACAAGCGCGCCGTGTTCGAGGAGATCTGGCGCGTGCTCAAGCCCGGAGGCTGGCTTCAGTTCGCCGACATCGCCAACGGCCGACCGGTACCGCCCGAGGCGCTACGCGACATCGACTTGTGGACGGGCTGAATCGCTGGCGGGCTGCCCCGTGCGGGCTGGCAGAAGATGCTCGAGGACGTCGGCTTCATCGACGTGCGCATCGGCGGCGCTGTCGACACGTTCGGGGGCGCGGCCGGCGAGCCGAATGCTCGCGCCTACGAGGTCTACGGCTACGCGTTCCTCGCCCGCCGACCCTGAAACCCGGGTTCGCCCAACCACAGTTGAAGCCGAATCACGAAGCAAGGGTGCCGAGGTAGAGCTCGATCACCTTGGGGTCGTTCAGGAGCTCCGCTCCCGGGCCGGTGTAGGCGTTGCGGCCTTGGTCCAGCACGTAGCCCCGGTGACAGATCTGCAGGCACCGGCGTGCGTTCTGCTCGACCATGATCACGGCCACGCCCGCCTCGTTGATCGACTTGGTGCGCAAGAACACCTGGTCCTGCAACAGGGGTGACAGCCCGGCCGACGGCTCGTCGAGTAGCAGCACCTTGGGATCCATCATCAGCGCCCGGCCCATGGCGAGCATCTGGCGCTCGCCGCCGGACAGCGACCCGGCCCGCTGGCTGATCCGCTCGCCGAGCCGCGGGAAGATCTCGACCACGAACTCGGTGCGCTCCTTGACCCGCTTCGGCTTTAGGAACGCCCCCATCTGCAGGTTCTCCTCGACCGACAAGGCCGCGAAGATGTTCTTGACCTGGGGCACGTAGCCGATGCCGCGGTCGACCAGCTGGTGGGCCTTGAGGTTGGTGATGTCCTCGCCCCGGAACGTCACCGTGCCCTCGCGCACGGCGATGAGCCCGAACAGGGCCTTGAGCATCGTCGACTTGCCGGCGCCATTCGGACCGATGATGCCGATCAGCTCGTTCGGCGCGAGCTCCAGGCTGGCGCCGTTGAGGATGTTTACGCCCGGCACGTAGCCAGCGACGACGTTGTCGACCGCGATCAGCGGCGCTTCAGCCATGGCTGCCCTCTCGCTGGTCCATCGGCACGTCGTGCTGAGCGCCGAGATAGGCATCGATGACCAAACGGTTGCGGCCGATGTCGTCGGGCCGGCCCTCGGCGATGACCTGGCCTTCGGCCATGACCACCACCCAGTCGCTGATCTCGCGGACGACGTCCATGTTGTGCTCGACGAACACGACCGTGACGCCCTGGGAGCGGAGGCTCTTCACGTGACCGAGGAGCGACTGCGTGAGCGCGGGATTCACGCCGGCCATGGGCTCGTCGAGCATCACCAGAGTCGGCTCGGTCATGAGCGAGCGGGCCATCTCGAGCAGCTTGCGCTGACCACCCGACAAGGTCCCGGCGAACTGATCGCGCATGTGGGACATGTTGAAGCGGGTCAGCAGGGCGTCGGCGCGCGCCTCGATCTCGGCCTCTTGTCGCGACCACAAACCCGGTATGAGTGCCTTCCAGAAGCTCTCTCCGGCCTGGTTCGTGGCCCCCAGCTTCATGTTGTCGATCACCGAGAGCCTCGAGAGCGCCTTGGTGAGCTGGAAGGTGCGCACCATGCCCAGGCGGGCCACGCGATGCGACGGCAGGCCGATCAGGGACCGGCCGTCGAAGGTCACGATGCCCGAGTCGGGTTCATCGAACCCGGTGAGCAGGTTGAAGAACGTCGTCTTGCCAGCGCCATTGGGTCCGATCAGGGCGGTGATGGCGCCGCGCTGGATCTCGACGTGCTCGACGTCGACCGCTTTGAGGCCACCGAAGGACCGCGAGACGTTGGTGGCGACCAGGATGGGGTCGGGCTTCGCCGAGCGCGGCCGGGCCTCCACGCCCTCGAACGTCCCCGCCACCGGATTCGGCCACTCCCCGTTTTCAGCGTCCATCGAGGGCCATCTCATTGTTCTCTGGTTCGCCTTCGGGCGGGCTGGCGCCCGCGCCGTGCGGCGAACGATCGGAGTCGCGCCGTTCAGCGTCCATCGAGGGCCATCTCCTCGCGGTTACCGAAGATGCCTTGGGGGCGGAAGACCATCAGCAGCATCAGACCCAATCCGACCAGCATGAAGACCACTTGGCCGACCTGGTTCCCGTCGAGCACATCGGTCGGGATCACGTCCTCGTTGACGAACTCGCGCAACGCCGTCGCCACGAACGCCTGGAGCCCCATGAACAAGATCGCTCCGGCGATCGGCGACATCACCCGGCCGGCTCCGCCCATTATCAGGATCACCCAGATCCAGAACGTCTGGGGCGGGATGAAGAAGTCCGGCTGCACCGAGCCCTTGAACGTGACGTTCACCATGCCGGCGACCGCGCCGATCGCGCCACCGAGCACCAGCACCTGGAGCTTGACCCCGTACGCGCCCTTGCCGAGAGCGCGGGCGGCGTCCTCGTCCTCGCGGATGGCCCGAACCAACCGGCCCCACGGGCTGCGCATCAGCGCCCAGACGATGAGGGCGCACAGAGCGGCGAGACCCCACCCCCACATGGCGATCCACAGGTCGTTGCCACTGGAGAATTCCAGCGGACCGAACTCATATCGCTCGTTCGAGGCAAAGGGGCTCAGGTCGACGAAGCCGTCGTTGAACTCGCCGATCCCCTCGGCGCCACCGGTGAGGTCGCGCATGGCGGTGCTGCGGGCGAGCAGCCGGATGATCTCGGACGACGCGATGGTCACGATGGCGAGGTAGTCGGCGCGGAGTCGAAGCGTGGGTAGGCCCAGGATCAGGGCCAGCACGACACCGAACAACACGCCGACCGGTGCGGCGAGGAAGAACGGAAGGTCGAGGTCGTTGACCCCGATGGCCAAACCATAACCACCAACGGCCAGGAAGCCGATGTGTCCGAAGTTGAGCAGGCCGCCGTAGCCGAAGTGGACGTTGAGCCCGATGGCGGCGATGGCGTAGGCGGCGGCGAGAGGCCCGAGCCCCTGGCTCACGGACTGGGTGACGATCGCCCCCCAGTCGACGGCAGCGAGAACCACGACGAACCCCCTAACCGATCCGCTCGGAGCGGCCCAGGATGCCCTGGGGCCGGAACAACAAGATGGCGACCATGGCGGCCAGCGCGCCGACGTTCTTGAGCTCGATCGGTAGATAGGTCCCGACGGTCGACAGCTGGGTCCCGAGGCCGATGATCACACTGCCGACGAGCGGTCCATATGCGGTACCGAGCCCGCCCAATGTCACGCCCGCGAACAACAGCAACAAGATTGCGGTCCCCATGTCCCAGCTCACCTGATCGCTCATGCCGATGAACACCCCGCCCATCCCGGCCAGCACCGCACCACCGATCCACACGTAGCGGATGACCCCTTCGACGTCGATCCCAGACGACGCGGCGAGGTCCTTGTTGTCGGCGACGGCGCGCATCGCCCGGCCCATCCGGGTGCGCTGCAGGTACACGGCGACGCCGACCAGTACCAGAACGGCGAGCCCCATCATCAGCACATCCTTGGGGGCGATCTGGGCCGGCCCAATGTCCCAGGCCTCCTGGGTGGAGCCCCGGTAGAACTTGCTGCGCCCACCGACGAGGTATTGCAAAAGGTAGCGCAGCAGGATCGACAAGCCGATGGTGACCACCATCTGTGCGAAGATGCCGACGCCACGGCGGCGCAGCGGTCCGAAGATGCCGGCGTCGAAAGTCCAACCGACCGCCGCCGACACGATCAGGGCGAGGAGGGCAGCGAACACGATGTGCACGCCCTCACCGAACGGTCCGGGTCCACCGATGAACCCGATCACTCCGGCGAGCCCGTAGTAGTTGAAGAAGTACGCCGCCAGGGCTCCGATGGAGACCATCTCGCCGTGGGCGAAGTTGGTGAGGCCGGTCGTGCCGTAGATGAGCGACAGCCCGATGGCGGCCAGGGCGAGGTAGATGCCGAGTTTCAGCCCGTCGAGGGCGCGCTGGGCAATCTGGCGGAACGTGATCTCGTGCTTGCCGGCGCCGGCGGCCTCGCCCTGGTCGCCTTCGACCAGGCGGAACAGGGCCCGGTTCTGGTCGCCCGGATTTACCTGGACGGTGCGGGTGGTGGCTTCGAGGTCGGCCAGGGACACTCCGGGCGGGATGGTCGCGGTGTCGATCGCGACCGTGTACTCGCCAGGACCAGGTACAGCGATGGAGAAGTTGCCTTCGGCGTCGGAGGTCACCGATCCGACCTCGGTACCCGCCGCGTCGGTGACCCTGATGATCACGCCCACGACGGGGACCTCGTTGCCGTCGGCGTCCTCGTAGTCGAGCTGCCCGAGGATGGCCTCCGCGCCCTCCTGTGCCGCGGCCGGCGCGGCCGACACGGCGAGAGCGACGAAGACGGCGAGCAGCGACGCGAGCACCAGCCTGGGCCAACAACGCATCAAGCTGAAACCCTCCCCCGGGACCCTCCTGGCGGAGCGGTGCTTGCATTCTTGCCTGCTACCCGCCGGCGATCAAGTGACGATCGCTCCAACCAGCTCATCGACCGGCACGACAGCGCCGGTCCAGAACGCTCCGAACTCGGCGTAGACAGCCGACGCTCGGTCGAACCGCATCGTGTACACGACCTCTTTGAGGTCATCGGGGTGGTTGGCGAACAGTGTGACGCCCCACTCATAGTCGTCGAGCCCGGTCGAGCCGGTGATGACTTGCAGCACCCGTCCGGCGAACTTCCGACCCGACGCTCCGTGCTCGTGCATGAGTTCGCTGCGTTCGTCGTAGGGCAACGTGAACCAGTTGTGGTCCGCAGCGCGCCGCTTGGACATGGGGTAGAAGCACCACGCCCGTTTGCCCTCGGGCGGAAGCTGCGGGTACAGGCGGGCCTGCTTCATCGGCTCGGGCACCCCTTGGGAATACTCGCTCAACTCGGTGAGCGACACGTACGACGACACCACCTCGAGTCCCGCTCGCTGCACCGCCGTCTGGAACCGCCGCAGGCCCAGCCAGTCGGGGGCGAGAGCCATGAAGCCGGCGTCGGCCTTGTGGCCGAGCACCGACACGCAGACGACCTGGCCGCCGTCGCTCTCGGTGGACCGAACTGCCGACACGACGGCGTCGACGTCGACCGGGCGCCCCGGTGCGGGTCGACAGAACAGGTGCAACACGGCGAGGCCGGTCGAGGGCGCCAAAGGTTCACTCACGGCCGCGAGTCTACGGGCCCTCACCACTACCGAACTGGGTGGGGCGTGGGGGCCAGAGGCCCCCCACGCCCCACCCAGTTCGAAAGGGTCAGACCTTGGAAGGGGCTGATGTCACACCCTCTGACTTGACTATCCGGCATGAGAGACATCGACGAGGTTCGAACGATCTGTGAGCGTCAGCACGGCCTGGTGACGGTCGCCCAGCTCAACGCTCTCGCCGGGATCGACCGACGAGTGACCCTGCGACGGCAACTAGCGCTCGTCTCGGTGTCGCCGACCCTGCTGCGTCTGCACGGATCTCCACTCTCGGACGCGCAGGCCATCCTCGCATCGGTGCTCGATGTCGGCCCCGGCGCCGTGCTGTCGCACGACTCGGCGTCGGCGCTTTGGGGTATCCCCGGGTTCCTGGTGCAGCCCGTGCACGCGACGGGTGTGCGCGCGCTGGTTGGTCGCGACTCGGCGTTCCTCGCCACGGTTCACCGACCACGGAGTCTCCTGCCCGGACACACGACAACGCTCGATGGCTTCCCGGTGACCACTCCGGCGAGGACGGTATTCGATCTGGCAACGCTCGGTCACCACCCGAAGCGCGTGGAGCGAGCGCTCGACGCTGCATGGGCCAAGGGCCTGGTCGACCAACGCACGATGGACTCGCTCGTCCGGGTCCTCGCCAAGCGAGGACGGCGGGGCTCGACACTCATGCGGGCCCTCGTCGATGACAGGCGAGAGAACTATCGCCCACCGGAGAGCGGCCTCGAGTTTCGCTTCCGGGAGCTCATGCAATCGATCGGGCTCGAGTTCGAGCTCCAGGTCGAGGTCGGCGACGGTGAGAGCTGGCTCGGTCGACTCGACTTCAGGCATCGTTCTCACGCCTACCTGGTGCAGATCGACAGCGAGCGGTATCACTCGGCGCTGATCGATCGGCGCCGTGACGAGGAGCAGAACGCACGGCTTCACGCCGCGGGCTGGGCGCTGCGCCGGTTCAGTGATGTCGACGTGTGGCACCGCGCCTCAATGGTCAAGAATGCCGTTCGAACCGACCTGTCGGTCCTCCGCGAACTGGGTGGGACGTGGGGGCCGGAGGCTCCTCACGTCCCACCCAGTTCGGTGCGTCAGGATGTGTAGAGGTTGAGCTGGTCGCCGCGGACGAAGCCGGCGAGCACGATGCCTGCCCTTCGGGCGGTCAACACGGCCAGATTGCTTGGTGCGCTGACCGACACAACGACCGCGAAGCCGGCCACCCATGCCTTCTGCACCATCTCGAGCGAGGCGCGGCCGCTGATGAACAGGCCGTGACCGGTGGCGGGGAGGCCGCCGTCGAGCTCCAGCCGTCCCACGACCTTGTCGACGGCGTTGTGTCGGCCGATGTCCTCTCGCACGACCGTCGGCTGACCGTCGGCCAGATTGAACGCCGCGGCGGCGTGAACGCCGCCGGTCCGATCGAACAGCCCCTGTCCCGTTCGGACGAGATCAGGGACGCACGCCAGAACCGCTGTGTCGATCGTGGGCGGATCGAGCGGGGTGAGCCACTCGCACAGGGCATCGATGCTCTCGGTTCCGCAGATCCCGCACGACGACGACGTGGGACCGAGGCGGGGGGCTGGGGGCGGCGCGAGCCCTCCGGTCTCGACGGTCACCACGTTGAACTCGGAGTCGGCCGCTGAGTCGGTGGCGCAGTAGCGCACGCCGGTGATGGGATGGCCGGCCAGCACGCCTTCGGCCAGGCAAAACCCGACCGCCAGCTCGAAGTCGTGTCCCGGCGTTCGCATCGTGGTCGCGATGAGCGTGTCGTCGAGCCGGATCGACAGCGGCTCCTCGACGATGCAGTCGTCGGGTCGTCGGCCCATCGACTCGCCCCCCTCGAATCGCTCGACGAGAAAGGACTCCACGCGCCGACGACTCACCACCCAATCCTCCCATGATCGCCCATCGGTGCGGTACCGCACCGGAAAACGGGAAAGGGCCGGCAACGCACGTTGCCGGCCCTTCCGAGAGATCTTCTCTAGAAGTCCATGTCTCCCATGCCGCCGCCGGACATGCCGCCGCCCGAGGACTCGGGCTTGTCGGCGACCACGGCTTCGGTGGTGAGGAACAACGCGGCGATCGAAGCGGCGTTCTGGAGAGCCGATCGGGTCACCTTGGCAGCGTCGATGATCCCGGCGGCCACGAGGTCGACGTACTCACCCGTAGCGGCGTTGAGGCCGTTGGAGCCCTCGAGGTTGCGCACCTTGTCGACCACCACGCCGCCGTCCATGCCGGCGTTGATGGCGATCTGGGCTAGCGGAGCCTCGAGCGACTTGGCGACGATGCGGGCACCGGTGGCCTGGTCGGCATCGGCGAGCGACGCGGCAGTCGCCAGAGCCGCCACCTGAGCCCGGAGCAAAGTGACGCCGCCGCCGGCGACGACACCCTCTTCGATAGCGGCCTTGGTGGTACTGACCGCGTCTTCGATGCGGTGCTTCTTCTCCTTGAGCTCGACCTCGGTCGCGGCGCCGACCTTGAGGACGGCGACACCACCGGAGAGCTTGGCCAGGCGCTCCTGGAGCTTCTCGCGGTCGTAATCGGAGTCGGTGTTCTCGATCTCGGCCTTGATCTGGTTGATGCGGCCAGTGATGTCGGCATCGTCACCGGCGCCCTCGACGACGGTGGTCTCGTCCTTGGCGACGACGATCTTGCGAGCCTGGCCGAGCATGTCGACGGTGGTGTTCTCGACCTTGAGGCCGACCTCTTCGCTGATGACCTGGCCACCGGTGAGGATGGCCATGTCCTGAAGCATCGCCTTGCGACGGTCACCGAAGCCGGGGGCCTTGACAGCGACCGACGAGAAGGTCCCGCGAATCTTGTTCACGACGAGGGTGGCGAGCGCCTCGCCCTCGACGTCCTCAGCGATGATCAGCAGCGGGCGGGCCGACTGCATGACCTTCTCGAGCACCGGCACCAGGTCGCGCACGGCCGAGATCTTGGAACCGACGAGCAGCACGTACGGGTTCTCGAGCACGGCTTCCATGCGCTCGGGGTCGGTCACGAAGTACGGCGAGATGTAGCCCTTGTCGAAGCGCATGCCCTCGACCAGGTCCATCTCGATGCCGAAGGTCTGGCCTTCCTCGACGGTGATCACGCCGTCTTTGCCGACCTTGTCGATGGCCTCGGAGATCATCGCGCCGATCTCGGGATCGGCGGCGGAGATGGCGGCCACGGCAGCGATCTGGGCCTTGTCACTCGACACATCGACGGAGCTGCTGCGGATCGACTCGACGGCCGCCTCGACGGCCGCCTCGATGCCCTTCTTGAGCGACATCGGGTTGGCGCCCGCGGCCACGTTGCGCAGGCCCTCGCGGACCATGGCCCATGCGAGCACGGTGGCGGTGGTGGTGCCGTCGCCAGCCACGTCGTCGGTCTTCTTGGCGACCTCTTTGACGAGCTCGGCGCCGATCTTCTCGAACGGATCTTCGAGGTCGATCTCTTTGGCGATGGAGACGCCGTCGTTGGTGATCGTCGGGGCCCCCCACTTCTTTTCGAGCACTACGTTTCGGCCCTTGGGGCCGAGCGTGACGCGCACAGCGTCAGCGAGCTGGTTCATGCCGCGCTCAAGGGCCCGGCGGGCCTGCTCGTCGAAGGTGATGATCTTGGCCATGTTGGTTGATGTCCTCCGGGTCGTTCCCTGGGGTTTCGGCGGGGCAGAACTGCCGCCCACCGGGGATTAGCACTCTCGTGGTGCGAGTGCTAATCCAACCAGGGAAACCGGGCGATCGCAACCCTGTCGGGTGTTGGGACGGCGAGGAATCTCAGCCGCCGGCGACCGCGGGGACGATCGCGACGGTCTCACCGTCGGGGACCGGCGTGTCGAGCCCGTCCATGAAGCGCACGTCGTCGTCGGAGACGAACACGTTGACGAACCGACGAAGCTTGCCGTCGCCGTCGAGCAGACGGCCCGAGAACCCTGGGTGGGCCCGGTCCAGCGCGGCGAGCACGTCGCGCACCGTGGCGCCCTGGACCGCTATCTCGGACTTGCCACCGGTGAGGGGACGAAGGGTGGTGGGGATGCGGACCGTGACGCTCATGACCACATCGTAACGGCGGCACCGAGCCGGACATTCCCGACCGGGCCGATACCGTGACGGCCGAGTGATCCGGACGTTCCACCATGGTGACTACGACGCTGCAAGCCTGGCCCGCCGCAAGGGCGGCCAGACGGTGTCGGTGTGCCTGCCGGCGCGCAACGAGGAGGCCACGGTCGGTGGCATCGTCGCGACGATCATCGATGCTCTGATAGATCGGGTGCCACTCGTCGACGAGGTCCTCGTGGTCGATGACCACTCGACCGACGACACGGCCGTGGTCGCGGCGGCCGCCGGGGCCAAGGTCATCGACGCCTCGTCGATGCTGGCCGAGCACGCCCTCGGCCCCGGGAAGGGCAAGGCGCTGTGGCGTTCGCTCGCGGGCAGCACGGGCGAGTTGGTCGTGTGGTGCGACGCCGACATCACCGACTTCGGCCCGCACTTCGTGGTCGGACTCCTGGGGCCGCTGATCGACATTCCTGACATCTCCTACGTCAAGGGGTTCTATGACCGGCCGCTCGCGCCCGACGGCGAGGGCGGGGGCCGGGTCACCGAGCTCACGGCTCGGCCGATCCTGTCGCTGCTGCATCCCGAGCTCACACAGTTCGTTCAGCCCCTGTCCGGGGAGTACGCAGGCCGGCGCTCGCTGCTCGAGCGGGTCCCGTTCTTCGGCGGGTACGGCGTCGAGATCGGCCTGCTCATCGACATCGCCCGCCGGGCCGGCATCGCGGCCATGGCCCAGGTCGACCTCGGTGTCCGGGTGCACCGCAACCGCAGGCTGCTCGAACTCGGCAACCAGGCGACCACGATCCTCCAGACCGCGCTGCGACGCGTCGACCCCGACCTGGTGCCCGACGTAGCCCGATTGATCCGGGCCGACGGTGAGGAGGTCGAGATCACCTCACCCGAGCTGCCACCGCTCGTCACGATCGCCGACTATCCGCGCCGAGGCTGGTCGTCGCCAACGTGACCGATCGCCGGCGCGACACGGCTTCGACCGTGCTGATGGTGCTGGTCGGGGTGGTGGTGGTGTTCGGGCTGCTCGCGTTGCTCCAGTGGGGCATCGCGCTGCTGCGCCGGCTGATCCTCCTGGTCGCGCTGATCGCCGTCGCCGTGATCGTCGTGGTTCGCAAAGGCGACCGCTAGCGGTCGCCCTGAGGATGGCGCCGACCGACCCCGGTCGCCCTGACGATGGCGCCGACCGACCCCGGTCGCCGTGAGGATGGCGCCGACCGCTAGGAATGTTCACCGAGCCAATCGGTCACGGCAGCGCGGATGCACTCGGCGGTGGCGTTCATGGCCCGCTTCTCTCCGTACCGGTCGGCCAGCGAAACGATCGTGACCGACTCGCCGACGTCGATCGGGCCCAGCTCGTGATCGACCCGGCCGACGACCACCAGCACCGGGCGGTCGAGGGCCCGGGCCCGCTCGATGACCCCACCCACTACCTTGCCGTCGAACGACTCGGCGTCGAGCTCGCCCTCGCCGGTGACCACCGCGTCGGCGGCCTCGATCCGCTCGTCGAGCCCGACCTCGTCGGCGACGAGATTGAACCCGTCGACCAGCTGAGCCCCTATCGCCGCCAACCCACCCGCGAGCCCACCGGCGGCGCCGGACCGGGGAAGATCGCGGATGTCGCGTCCGTGCTCCTCGGCGTACACGTCCGCCAACCGCTCGAGCCGGCGCCGCAGTAGCTCGACCTGGGCCGGCGTGGCCCCTTTCTGCGGTGCGAACACCGGCGCCGCGTCGAGGAAGCGGGTCCGCACGTCGCAGGCCACGATCAACTCGATACCCCGATACCGCCCGATCGGGAGCATGGCCCGCAGGGCGCCGAGCCCACCGTCGGTCGTGGCCGATCCCCCGACGGTGATGACGATCCGCTTGGCACCCGACTCCGCGGCCGCGGCGATCAGTTCGCCGGTGCCGTAGGTCGAGGCGGCGACCGCGTCGTTGTTCTCGGCCCCACCGACGAGAGCCAGGCCGGACGCCCGAGACATCTCGATGACGGCGGTGCCCTTGCTGATCCGCCAGTGGGCCTCGCGCGGCTCGCCCAAGGGATCCGACACGAGCGTGGTGCGATTCGGGCCGCCGAGCACGTCGAGCGTGCCTTCGCCGCCGTCAGCCAACGGGCACCCATCGACGGTGTGTCCTAAAGCTGCGGCCGCCTCGGTGACAGCGACCACGACGTCGACCGCGGAAGCGGTGCCGCGGAACTTGTCGGGGGCGACCAGCAGCCTCACCAACCCAGCCTGTCAGCGGGGCCCCCAGGCGGGCTAACGGATGACCTGGTCGGAACCGAGGATGATGATGATGTTGGCCTCAGCGGCGTCGGTCGCGTCGTCGGCATCGACGAGCGTGCCGGGATCGACCGTGAGTTGCAACACCACCGTTTGAGGGACGCCGAGTGCGGTGGCGAGCGCCAAGGCATCGGCGTCGAAGCCGACCGTCCAGTAGATCGCCGACGCCGAGGAGTCGGGTCCGTTGGCCGTCGTGCCGATGTACCCCAGTTGGATGAGCCGGTCGGACATGGCGCCAGCGATGCCGCTCTGGCCGGCCGACGAGTTGACCGCCAGAGCGATGATCTCGGCGGGGAGGTGGGTGACCGACGTCGCCGGTGCGGCGGTGACCCCGGTGTCAGTCGAATCGGTGCCGGCGTCGGTTACCGCGTCGGTGTCGGTGCCCGCGTCGGTGCCGGCGTCGGTGCCCGCGTCGGTCGCGGCGTCTGTGCCACCTTCTGTCGCGCCATCGGTCGAGCCGCCGTCAGACGGCTGAGTCACGACGGGACCAGCCGACGTGGAGACGTCGTCGTCGTCGAAGCCCTGGCCGAGCAGGAGCAGACCAATGACCACGGCCGCGCCGGCGATTATCAGGGCACGGCTGTCGACCGGCCCGATCGGGCTCGATCCCCCCGGACGGCCGGTCGCGTTCATCGACCCCCCGGCTCCTGCACCGAGCGGCCCTCGAAGCGGGCCCGGCGGCGCCGGTCGCGCAGTCGGCGGAGCCGGCGAACGACCAGCGGGTCGTACTCGTAGGCCGCGGCGCTCTCGAGTAGCTCGGAGAGCAACTGGTAGTAGCGGGTGGTCGACAGCTCGAAGCGGTCCCGGATCGCGGTGTCCTTGGGGCCGTCCTCGGCCCACCAACTGCGCTCGAAGTCCAGAATCGACTTGTCTCGTTCGGTCAACGCCATCGTGCTAACGCCTATCCCGTCCTCGTGAAGCAGTGACCAGCCTCTCACATTCTCCACCGATGTGGAAGCATGCGACGCCTCGCCTCTCGCAGTTCTCGCTGGGAGTGCACCCCCAGATCCCATCGGCATCCGGAAGCCCGATCGCTCGACTGCCCTCGGTCGCTGCGCGCCCCTCGTGGCACACCGGGGCCTACGCTGGCGGCCGTCGCCCGAGTAGCTCAGCTGGCCAGAGCAGCTGTCTTGTAAACAGCAGGTCGTCGGTTCGAATCCGACCTCGGGCTCACCGTTTCGTGGCTCTTGGGTCGCTTGGTCGCGTCGCTGATCCGCCCGGCTCAGCCCGCTGACGCCCGCTGGCGGGCCACCTCGAAACAGGCCACGGCGGCCGCGGCCGACACGTTGAGCGACGACAGCACCCCGAGCAGCGGGATCGACGCCAGTGCGTCGCATCGTTCCCGCACCAGCCGCGACAGGCCCGATCCCTCGGCGCCGAGCACCAGGGCCACGGGTTCGGACGAGATGGGGAGCTGATGAATCGTGCGCGGCGCGGCACCGTCGAGCCCGACGACCCACACGCCCAGCTCCTTCAGACGCAAGATCGCCCCGGCCGCCCCCGGCACCACGGCAATCGGGAGGTGCTCGATGGCGCCGGCCGCGGCCTTGGCCACTGTCGGCCCGACGAGCGCCGACCGGTGGCGGGGCAACACCACGCCGGTCACGCCGGCACATTCGGCGGATCGCAGCACGGCGCCGAGGTTGCCGGGATCGGTCACCCCGTCGAACACGACGAGGAACGGGGTGCGGGCAGCATCGGCAGGGCGAGCCAGCTCGTCGAGCTCGTGCTCCCGCAGTGGGGCGGCGAGGGCAACCACGCCTTGCGCCGAGTCGGTACGGGCCAGCGAGTCGAAGCGGCCCTTGGACACCTCGCGGATCGGTACTTTCTGCTCGTCGCACAGGTCGACGATGTCGGACAGGATCGGCGCATCGTCCATGCCGGAGGCCATGATGACCTCGCGAGTCCGTCGCGTGCCGGCGAGGAGCAACTCGCGCACGGCCTGCCGGCCCTCGACCTGGTCGCCACCGAGCGTGCGCGGGCGCGAGCCCTCGGCCCTAGTGGGGGTCGTGCCCCGCTGCCCCGTGCGTTGGCCACTGCGTTGACCGCCCCGAGCCACCCCGCCGGCCAGTCGGCCGGCCGACGCCGGGCGGCGCCTCGACGATGGTGCGCCGCGCCCGCGGCCCTCGTTTGATCGACCTGGACTCACGACTCTCCGATCCTTTCGACGAGGGCCACGGCCCACGCCACCACACCTTCGCCCCGACCCAGCGAGCCGACGCCTTCGGTGCGCTTGCCTTTGACGGTCACCGGGCCTCCGGCCGCGTCGGACAACCGCTCCTGCATCCGCGCTCGCATCGGGGCCAGCTTCGGTGCGTCGAGCACGACGACGCAGTCGACGTTGACGACCCGCCAGCCAACGTCGAGCGCAGCAAGAGAGGCGGCTCGCAACAGCTCGATGCTGTCGGCCCCGGCGAACGCCTCGTCGGTGTCGGGAAACCACGAGCCGATGTCGCCGAGACCCGCCCCGCCCAGCACCGCGTCGGTGACCGCGTGGGCGATGACGTCGGCGTCGCTGTGACCGGCCAGCCCGCACGCGTTCTCGAACGCCACGCCGCCGAGGACGAGTTGGCGGTCGGGGTCAGCGCTCGGCGGATGCACGTCGAACCCCATGCCCACCCGGACGACGGTCATGGCCGCCCCGGGCTGTGCGGGCTATCCGGTCGCGGCCGTTCACGTTCCGTCAGGATGGCCTCGGCGATCGCCAGGTCGACCGGCAACGTGAGCTTGATGTTCGTCGGGTCACCGGCCACGACCTCGACGGTACCGCCCGCGGCTTCGACCACCGCGGCGTCATCGGTGGCTTCGATACCGACGGCGTGGGCAGCTCGCAGGACCGATGCCGCGAATCCCTGCGGGGTTTGCACGGCGACCAGGCCGGCCCGGTCGACCGCGCCGCCCGAGCGATGTCGGATCGTATCGGTCACCGTTATGGCCGGGACTGCGGCCACGGCACCGGCCGCCACCGCGTCGAGCACCCGCGACACCACCGCAGCGGGAACGAGCGGACGCGCGGCGTCGTGCACCAAGACGATCGCCGCGTGGTCAGGCACCGCGGCCAGCCCGGCGCGCACCGACGCCGACCGGGTGGCGCCCCCGGCCACCACCACCGTCGGGCACCGCACCGACGTCGTCCACGTCGAGGCATGCTCGGCGGGCACGACGACCACCACACCGTCGGCTACATCGGCCATGGCGTCGACCGAGCGATCGAGCACCGAGCGCCCGGCGACCACCGCGAACTGCTTGGCGCCACCGAACCGTGCGCCCGAGCCACCGGCGACGACGATCGCCCACACGCTCGGCGCTGGTGGCCGGGAGTCGGATCTGGCGCGCGTCACGTCACCAGTCTGGGGGGCTCGCGCCCCCCGGCCCCCCATCGGCCGCCTCGTTCCGGCGGCCCATCGGCCCGCCTCGTTCCGGCGGCGCCTGGCCAACAGATCTAGGATGCGCCGCAATGGACGACGTGGCGCTTCTCCGCAACACCCAACTGTTCGCCGAACTCGCCGACGAGGAGCTCCAGGCGCTGGCGAGCCGCGGTCAGGTACGGCAACTCAGCCGCAACGAGGTGCTGTTCGGCGAGGGCGACCCGGCCGATCAGCTCTACATCGTCGGGCGCGGCCGGATCGCCATATCGAACCGGTCCTTCGACGGCCGCGAGTCCGTGGTCGCCCTCATGGAGGAAGACGATCTCTTCGGCGAGATGGGACTGTTCGACGACTCGGGCCGCTCGGCCGAAGCCCGGGCCCTCGAGACCTCCGAGGTTCTCGCCGTGCCGTACGAGCCGGTGCGCGCCCTCTACGACGAGCGCCCCGAGCTGCTGTGGGCGCTCGTGTCGATGCTCGTGCGGCGCCTGCGCAACATGGACGAGGCGCTCGCCGACTCGGTCTTCCTCGATGTCACCGGGCGCACCGCCAAGCGCCTCCTCGAGCTGGCCGGCGACGACGAGGAGTTCTTCCTGCCGATCACCCAGGAGGAGTTGGCGGGACTCGTCGGGGCATCTCGCGAGCGGGTCAACAAGGCCATCGCATCGTTCGTCCGGTTGGGCTGGCTCGACCAGAACGAGCGGCGTTACACGATCCGTGACCGTCGCCAACTCACCATCCGGTCTCGCTGACCGGGCGAACCAGTCGACGTATCACCAGCTGCCGCCGCCACCGCCACCACCACCGCCACCGGCTCGGCCCCCGCCCGACGAGCCGCGACCACCCGATCCCCCGGCCGTGCGGCCGAGCACCGAGGACAGCGACGCCGAGAACTCGCCCAGCGACTCGCCGAGCTCGCCGGCGGCGAACCGCCGCGGGCCGTGGTAGAAGTCGGTGGTCGCGGCCTCGGGATCGCCGCCCAGGTCGGCGAACGTGCGGGCCCACCGATCGGTCGCCTCGAACGCCACGGCGTACGGGAGATACTCCGTGAAGATGTGTCGGCGCTCGGCGAAGCGGGCTCGGTGAACCTCTGAGTTCACGATGAACTCCCTGAACCCCAGGGCTCGGCGTAGTGCGGCCGTTCCCCGCACCGTTCGCTGCGGCATGAAACGCGGCGCCACTCGCTGGAGGAACCAACCGACTATTGCCACCGGCACCCCGAGCAGGGCCCAATGGGTCCTCCAAGCCAGCAGCACCGTCAGGGACAGGCCGACGACGACCACACCCCCGCCGATCGATTCCCACCGGCCGCGGGTCCGGTCGGGCCGGCGGTGGAACCACTTGTGGCGCATGGCCTCGGCGTACATGGCCTGGCGCACGCTGTCGAGATCGACGCGATGGCGGAGCGACGACAGCTGAACGTCGGTCGAGGTGGCAAAGATCTTGGCGAGGAGCCGGCGCTCGTACTCGGCGAGGGCGGCGTCGGGTTCGATCAGTTGCACGAGCCGGTAGTCCTGGCGGCGCAGGAACCGCTTGTCGAGCTCGTCGATGCGGAGATACCCGCGCACGGCCAAGTCGACGAGCGTGGCCGACAGGTCGACGGCGTCGACCCGCTCGTCGGTGAGCAGGCCGATCATGCCCGGGCGCACGCCGTCCGGAGGTTCGAACTCGATCGGCGCGATCGGCCGCCGGAAAGTGGGGACCGGCTCGCTCGCAGCGCCCGGAGCGGGGAAGATGGCGTCGACCGGCGAGCCGACCGCCTGACGATCCCGGCCCCGGGCCAGGGCGAGAGCAAAAATGGCGGCCAGACCGGCGATCAGAATTCCGACGGCACCCGCGACCCGGCTCGTGTCAACCGTGAACGCCCGACGCAACGACCACCGCTCGTCGAGGACGGGGAGCGCCACGGTCACCGCGCCGGACGGGATGACGGCGACCACCGTGAGCACCTCGCCGGCCGGCACCGAGGACTGCTCGTAGCGAGCGGTCCCGTCGATAACAGCGGCGGCGTCGCACGACGACGACGAGCCGACCGGGCCGGCGAAGCACAGCGCCTCGATCAGCGCCCCGGGCGCCCGCACGGTCACCGCGGCCGATTCGACATCGACGAACTGGTCGGTCTGGTCGATCACGTTCCAGTACAGCTCGTCGCTCTCGAGGAAACCGTTGAGGATCCCGGTCAGCTCGTAGGTGTACCGGTACGTGACCACGCCGGACACGACGACATCGGGGTCACCGAGCCGGATGAGGTGATAGTCGCCCGAGCGCTCGACCCGGCTGCGCACGGCCGCCCCGTCCGCTGTCGCATCGACGAGCTCCAGCCCGTAGACCCGGTCGTAGCGGTCGTCGTAGTGCTGCCGTGTGAGAACGCTGCGAACGAAGCCGTGCCGGTCCGAGGCCGTCGCGAAGTCGTACCGGACGGTTTCAGACACCACCACGGTGCCGTCGGGTTCGATCACCGTGTCGACCGACCACGACTCGATCCGCTCGCCGAAGGCTGCCTGGGCCGACGCAGGAACGGCCACCACCGCGAGGACCACTCCAGCGAGCGCCACGGCCGCCAGGCACGCCGATAGCGCGCGCTCGACCCTCATCGTCGTCGCTGGGGGCTACGCGCCCCCAGACCCCATCGGCAACCGGGGAGCTGCGCTCCCACGGCTGCACTCACTCGCTCCGCTTCGCTCCTAGTTCGTCGCTGGGGG
>CAYMJU010000062.1:0-18401 GCA_964390555.1 uncultured Acidimicrobiales bacterium
GCGGTCTGGTCGCGGTGGTCGGCGTCACGGCGGTCGTGCTCGTGCTGACGTCGGGAGGTGAGACGGGCGAGGCACCCGATGCGGCCGACGGGTCCGGCGACTCGACGACCGTCGCTCCCCCGGCCGAGGAGCCCTCGACCGCGGCGCCGGTGGAGACGACAGCCACGGTCGCGCCCAGCACGTCCGGGGTGGCCTCGACGACCACCAGCTCTACGACGACGAGCACGACGACGACCGCGCCGCCGCCGCTGCCCGATCCGGGACCGGTCGCCCTGTACCAGGGCGGTCTGCAATTCGGCGTTGACTCCGACGACTCCGAGGTGTTGGCGTTCGGTGAGCTGCTCGAGAACGTCCGCTCGGTGCTCCTCGCCCGGGTCGGTGAGCCCACCGAGGAGACCGGGTTCGGGGTCGACGACATCTGCGAGGGCGATGCGGTGAACGTCATCTCCTATGACGACTTGAACGTGGTGATCATCGAGCGCGGCACAGGCGACGGTGCGACCCAGGCGTTCGAGCAGTGGTACGTAGACGGGGACGAGCCGCCGGGACTCGTAACCCTCGAGGGCATCGGCGTTGGGGTGACGCTCGCCCAGGTTCGTTCGGTGTTCGATCTCGGTGAGCTGTCTCCGATCGACGGCAGCAGTGGCGTCACCTTCGAGATCGATCGGAACGTCAACGTCGCCGGCGACCATCCGATCACGGTGCTGGCCACCGGACCGGACGACAGCGACGAGGTGACCGGCCTGTGGTCGGGCGAGAGCTGTGACCTGCTGCCGTAGTAGGTCTCGGTGAACGTCGAGCCTGATCCCGAAGACCGCGACGCATCGGTTGACGAACCAGGGCGCGGGCGACGACGGCCGTTGCTCGTCGCCGCCTCGGCGGCCCTGGCGGTCGCCGGTCTTGCCGTGGCTGGCACGTGGACGGCGCGGAGCGATCCCACCGACTCGGTTGTCGAGTCGGCGAGCACCGCGACGTCGGAGTCCTCACCCGCCCCGGCTGGCGTGTCGATGACCGAGGTTCCATCTGTGGGCGAGGATCTGGCACCGCTCGCCGACGGCGTGGGCCCGACCGTCGAGCCCGAGCTCGTCTACGACGGACCGATCGAGATCGTCGCGCCCGAGACGGTCATCGACGGCGTCCGCGTCGAGGGGTGCCTGCGGGTGCGCGCTGACGACGTGGTCATCCGCAACTCGGTGATCGAGTGCCCGGGACCGTTCCCGATCGACGTTCGAGGGGTCACCGGTTTCGTCATCGAGCGGTCGCGGGTGACCTGCACGGTCGACGCGTGGCAAGCCATCTTCATCCTCAGCGCTCAGTTCACGGTGTCGGGCAACGAAGTGCGCAACTGCGACGACCCGCTGTATGTCGACGGGTCGGTTGGTGAGTCGGCGGTGATCGGCAACCTCATGTGGAAGGGCCAGCTCGGCGTGGACTCCCACTTCGACGGCATCCAGATCGGGTCGACCGACCCGGCGACCGGTTCGCTCCTCGTCGAGGGCAACCGGTTCGTGGCCGACGGTGAGGGCTGCTGTTACAACGCCGCCGTGTTCGTGTCCGCCGGGTCCATCGAAGTCACGATGCGCGACAACGTCATCGACGGGGCATTCGGCACGTACCTGATCCGCTGCTATGAAGACAGCCGCTGCGTCGTCGAAGGCAACGTGGTCGACGAGATCATCGACGCGTTCGTGTTGGTGGCGAGCACCGAGCCGTTGGTGGCGCGTTGCAACGTCGTCGCGGATGGATCGCCCATCCCCGAAACGGCGTACGTCCTCGACGGTGGGATCCTCGACCTCCAGCAGTGCTGATCGGAGCTCCCGCGCGTTACCGTTCGGTCGCCGACCCGGCGCGGCCGGGGCGCCCGTGCTCGTCGTCGAGCGGGGCGGTTAGCGAGGAGGCGCCGTGAGCGACGTCAAGACCGAAGCGCGGGCCTGGCTCGACGAGAACTGGGACCCCGATCTCACCGTCGGCGAGTGGTGGGACCGGCTCGGATCGTCGGGCTGGGGATTCCCGATCTGGCCCGTCGAGTGGTTCGGGAACGGACTGTCGCGAGCGGAGGCTCGGCTGGTCACCCAAGCGATCGACGAGGTCGGCGCCCTCCAGCCTCCGGGCGGCTTGGGCACGATGCTCGCAGGGCCGACGATCATCGCCCACGGGTCCGACGAGCACAAGCGTCGCTACCTGTCCGACATCGTCACCGGTCGGGTCGCGTGGTGCCAGCTGTTCTCCGAGCCCGAGGCCGGCTCCGATCTTGCCGGGCTACGCACGTCGGCGATCCGTGACGGCGACGAATGGGTTGTCAATGGTCAGAAGGTCTGGACGTCGGGCGGCTTGCACGCCGAGCTCGGCATGCTCATCTGCCGAACCGACGCCGACGTGCCCAAGCACCGCGGCATCAGCTACTTCGCCATCGAGATGGACCAGCCGGGCATCGAGGTCCGGCCGCTTCGCGAGATGACGGGCAAGGCGCTCTTCAACGAGGTGTTCATCACCGATGCCCGGGTCGCCGACGACGCGCTGATCGGCGGGCTCGGCAACGGGTGGGCCGTCGCCAACACCACGCTGGCGGCCGAGCGGGCGTCGCTCGGCGCTGGTGGTTCGGGCGCGACGTCGGCGGCGTTCGCCGGGTCCAAGGTGGGCCACCTCCCGAAGCCGTCGGGTGATTTCGTGCGGGGCCGCCGCACGAGCGGCACCGGTGGCGCCATGCAGGGGAAGGGGTACGACCTATGCCTCGGTCTGGCCGAGCGGTTCGGCAAGCGGAGCGATGCGAACCTTCGCCAGGACCTGGCCCGCATGTACACGCTCGAACAACTGGCGCGCATGGGCAACGTGGTGCACAAGGCGATGCGCGACGCCGGCCGGCAGCCACACGTGGCGTCGCCGAACCTGTCGAAGCTGTCGCAGTCGAACATCGTGCGGCTCACCCGCGAGGTCGGGCTCGGCATCATGGGTCCGGCCGGCACGCTGTGGGGCGAGTCCGCGCCCGACGGCGGGATGATGGCCGAGTTGGCCGTGTTCTCGCCGGGGCCGTCGATCTACGGCGGCACCGATCAAGTGCAGCGCAACATCATCGGCGAGCGCGGGCTGGGCCTTCCCCAGGAACCCCGCGTCGACAAGGACCCGCCTTTCAAAGACCTCCCCCGCTCCGGCACCGTCACGTCCTGATCAACTCCTTGCCGAACTGGGTGGGTCACGGGTGCCGTAGCGCCCTCGGCGCCCACCCAGAACGGGGTGCGACTCGAATCGGTCAGGCGCTGAGTTGTTGACGGATGAGATTTAGGGCGCCGCCGGCACGGAACCAGGTGATCTGCTCGTCGCTGTAGGTGTGCTCGGCCAGGAAGGTCCAAGTCGATCCGTCGGTCTTGCGGACCCTGAGCGTGAGCGGCCGGCCGGGTGTGAGCCCGGCGAGCCCGGTCACCGAGATCCGGTCGCCCTCCTCGATCCGGTCGTAGTCAGCCGGGTCGGCGAAGGTGAGCGGCAACATGCCTTGCTTCTTCAGGTTGGTCTCGTGGATGCGGGCGAAGCTTCGCACCAGCACGACCTTGCCGTTGCGGAACCGGGGCTCCATGGCGGCGTGCTCGCGCGACGAACCCTCGCCGTAGTTGGTGTCGCCGATGGCGATCCAGTCGACGCCGGCTTCGTGGTAGTGCTTGGCGATGTCGGGGTAGCTCTTGGTCGTGCCGTCGACGTGATCGGTGCCCTCGCCGGTGGCGCCGGTGAAGGCGTTGACGGCACCGATGAACAGGTTGCCCGAGATGTTCTCGAGGTGGCCGCGGTACTTGAGCCACGGACCGGCCATCGAGATGTGGTCGGTGGTGCACTTGCCCTTGGCCTTCATGAGGATCGGCATGTCGACGTAGTCCTGGCCGTCCCACGGCGACCACGGCTCGAGGAGCTGGAGCCGGTCCGAGGTGGGCGACACGGCCACGCTCACCCCCGACGCGTCGGCCGGCGCAGCCTTGAACGTCGATGCGCCAGGATCGAAGCCGCCCGGCGGCAGCTCGATGCCCATCGGGGTCGCCAGTCTCACCGGCTCGCCCTTGTCGTTGTCGATGGTGTCGGTGGCCGGGTCGAAATCGGGGGTGCCGGCGAGCGACAAGGCGACCACCGTCTCGGGGGAGGTGACGAACGCCAACGTGGTGCCGTAGCCGTCGTTGCGCTTGGGGAAGTTGCGGTTGTAACTCGTGACGATGATGTTCGTCACGCCGTCGGCGAGGTCCTGGCGGTCCCACTGGCCGATGCACGGCCCGCACGCGTTGGCGAGCACGGTGGCGCCGGCGGCCTCGAACACCTGCATCAGGCCATCGCGAACCATGGTGGCGCGAACCTGTTCGGAACCCGGGGTCACGTAGAACGGAACCTTCAGCGAGAGGCCCTTGTCGTTGGCGTCGCGGATGATGCTGGCGGCGCGGGTGATGTCCTCGTAGGACGAGTTGGTGCACGACCCGATCAGGCCGGCGCTGATGACGAGCGGCCAGCCCTCGGCCCGGCACTCATCCCCCAGCGCCGCCACGGTGCGGGCCCGGTCGGGGGTGTGGGGGCCGTTGATCAGCGGCTGCAGGGTGTCGAGGTCGATCTCGATGACCTGGTCGTAGAAGCGGGTCGGGTCGGCGTACACCTCGTCGTCGGCGCGCAGGTGGTGGGCGACGGCGTTGGCCGCGTCGGCGGTGTCCTCGCGGCCGGTCGACTTGAGGTAGCGGGCCATGGCGTCGTCGTAGCCGAACAGCGACGTGGTGGCGCCGATCTCGGCCCCCATGTTGCAGATGGTGGCCTTGCCGGTGCACGAGATCGAGTTGGCGCCGGACCCGAAGTATTCGACGATCGCGCCGGTGCCGCCGGCGACGGTGAGGATGTCGGCGACCCGCAGGATCACGTCCTTCGGGGCCGCCCAGCCGGCGAGCGAGCCGGTGAGCTTCACGCCGATGAGCGTGGGCCACTTGACGTTCCACGGAAAGCCGGTCATGACGTCGACGGCGTCGGCGCCGCCCACGCCGATGGCGATCGTGGCGAGGCCGCCGGCGTTGGGCGTGTGGCTGTCGGTCCCGATGATCATGGCGCCGGGGAAGGCGTAGTTCTCGAGCACGACCTGGTGGATGATGCCCGAGCCGGGCTGCCAGAACCCGGCGCCGTACTTGGCCGACACCGACTCGAGGAAGTCGTAGACCTCGCTGTTGTCCTCGACCGCCGACAGCAGGTCCTTCTTGCCATCGTGGCGGGCGGTGATGAGGTGGTCGCAGTGAGTCGTGGTGGGGACGAGCACCTCGGGCAGGCCCGCGGTCATGAACTGGAGCCACGCCATCTGGGCGGTGGCGTCCTGCATGGCGACGCGGTCGGGGCGCAGATCCTCGTAGCTCTCGCCGCGTTCGAGATCGGCGGCGCCGATGTCGTCGAGGTGGTTGATCAGGATCTTCTCGGCCAGCGTGAGCGGGCGGCCGAGCTTGGCCCGACCGGCGGCGACGCGCTCGTCGAGGGTGGCGTAGACGCTTCGGACGAGCTCGATGGGGGAGGTGGCGGTGACGGCCATGGTGGGTACCTCTCTCGGGTGCTGTCTGCCGCAATCATACAAGTCAGATACAAGTTGGCAAGCACCATCGAAGGTGACATGCGGCACCCTGACGCTACCGTTCCTGTGTGCGCACCGTCCGCTACCGGGAGATCGGCGACGCGTTGCGCGCCCGCTTGGACTCGGGCGAGCTCGGGCCAGGAGCGATACTTCCGAGCGAGGCCGCGCTGTCCGCCGAGTTCGGCGCGAGTCGGGTCACTATCCGCAAGGCGCTCGACGCGCTGCGCGACGAGGGCCACCTCGCCTCGCGCCAAGGCTTCGGCTGGTTCGTGGCGGCCGATCCGCTCCGCCAGACCCTCGGGCGGCTGGGCACGATCGAGGGCCAACTCGTCGAGTCGGGTCGCAGCTCAGAGCGCCGGGTGATCGGGTTCGAGTTGGTCGCGCCGCCACCGCGGGCCCGCCGCGTGCTCGGGCGGGGCCGGGTGCTCGAGGTGCGAAGGCTCAACCTGGCCGACGGTCGTCCTTTCGCCCGGGTCACCGTGTGGTGCCCCGAGGAGCTCGCCCGGCACTTGACGCTGGCCGAGGTCGAGTCGACACCGTTCTACGAGCTCATCGACCGGCGACTGGGCGGAGCGACCCAGACGATCGGCGCCGCCGACGTCGGTGCCGCCGACGCGGCGCTGCTCGACATCCCCGAAGGGTCGGCGGTGCTGGTTTGCGAGCGAGTCACCCGCGATGTCGACGGCCGGCCGGTGCTCGTGAGCGAGCACGTCTTCCCCGCTCATCTCACCGAGTTCAGCGTCGAGCTTCCCGTCGCCGACAGCTCCATCGCCCCCAGCGGCCTCCGCCTCGTCGAGTGACTGGCCCGTTGCGCGGTTGCCGGCGCACGCGGGCCGGGGTCGGGCTCTGTTGACTGTGCCTGAGCCACGAACGGTCGCCCGCATCAGCCCGGGCATCTACGACGAGAAGCTAGCTAGACTCATCGAACGCCTCGGAAAACCCGCGGAGGGGAGATGCACTGTGGTTAGAGCAGATAACCGCGCCGCGCCGGGGCAGGCGACGAGCGCACGGTGTCGCTTGGTCCCATGCGATAGCGGCGCAAGCGACAGAAGCGGGCACATCGGAGTCCGGCGGGCCTCGGACCGATAGTCCACAGTCACATGGGCCTCGCCAACCTCGCGTTTCAGACCGTTCCCCCGGCCGCTCGCTATCGCGGGCTGGCTCTCCTGCACCGTTTTCGTGAACCTGAGATACGGGCGTGCCGTGACAACCTTCATGGAGGGACGGCGATCGACGTTGGCGGTTGGTACGGGCCTTGGACCTACAGGCTTGCCCAGCAAGCCGACCGTGTCGTCACATTCGAGCCCGTTCCCCATGTGGCTGAGTTCCTTCGGTCGGTCGTTCCTGAAAACGTGACCGTTGTCGAGGCGGCAGCCTCAGACACTGCGGGGCGCTGCACCATTTGGGTTCCGACTACGGGTGCCGGATCAGAGGGGCGTACGTCGATAAATGGAGCGATCAACGGGACCAAACCAATCGAAGTCGACTCCGTCCGACTCGATGACATGCACCTAAGCGACGTGAGGCTCGTCAAAATCGATGTCGAAGGACACGAACTTTCGGTACTCGACGGCGCAAGTTATCTAATCGAGCGAGATCACCCCGTCCTGATCATAGAGCTGGAGCAACGTTTCCACACCGTGCATTTGAACACAATATTCGAGATGATCAACAATCGCGGATACTCGGGATGGTTCCTTGATGGTGGACAGTGGCGATCCGTGGCCGATTTCGATGTCGATCGATGGCAGGGAAAGTACCAGGCAGCTGTGGACCGTTCGGGTTACATAACCTCAATGAGGTTCCGCAGAAACTACAAGAATAACTTCCTCTTCCGTCACCAGTGATACGAGCCATGATCGCAAGGAGTCGCTCGAGTCTGCCATGAGACCGGTCGGTACAGTAAAATCCTATATTCGTCGACGTATTCGGGTACCGGTGAATCGGCGCTCGCTGGTCCTCGATGTTGGGAGTGGTGATCACCCGCACTGGCGTGCTGACGTCCTGCTGGACCAGTTTCCTGATGCCGCGAGCGATAACCAGCGGTACAAGGGAGCGCCAGTCAGAATAGACCGGCCCCTGTTCCAAGCCGATGCCGCATCGATGCCATTCGCCGATCACGCGTTTGACTATGCAATCTGCACCCACGTACTTGAGCATGTCGCCCGACCTGATCTAGCCCTGCGAGAGCTGAGTAGAGTGGCGAAGGCTGGTTACGTTGAAGTTCCACGGATAGGAATGGCGAAGATCCTCGATCTCGAGTCCCATCTTTGGTACTGTCGCTTGGACGAGGGTGTCCTGGAATTCGTCGGAAAGAGTCGCGTCGATTTCGACCCAGACATCGCTACATTTGTTAACACGTCAGGGCTCGATAAGCGCCTCCTCCGGTTATTCGCACGGTCGTTCGACGTTTGTGTGATCGGCATTGAGTGGCGTGGTTCAATCGCATCGCGGGTTATCGGTTGTCCCAGCGATAGCTTGATCGATAGCATCGCTGCGTCTCCGGCGACGGTGACTGGTCGGTCAGCGCCTCTCGCCCTCGCGGAGCACGCCCTGCGGCGAGTAGCGCATCGGCAAAGCGTCGTGCGGTGGAATACGATTGTGCTTCCAGCGCTGAGATCTGCGAACGATTTCGTCCTGACCGCCGGCGTGTACCGATCAGAGCCGCGGATGCCGGACCGGGGATCAGGCTCCGAGTGAGCAGCGCATTCAATCGCTGATCTGCGACTGCGTTGCAGCATGGTCATGCATTCGGTACGCTTCCATGCGCATGTACCCGCCAGCTTTCGGTATAGACGCTACGGAACAGCGAGTGTCCGGACCGGGGACCATGGGGGGTGGGCCATAGCGATTACCACTCCGCTCCACAAGACGCTGAGTAGCGGAGCCGCGCCGTGGACACGCCGCGACACCCTGGTCGGCGTTTTCCTTGTCTCGGCCGCTGCCATCGTATTCTTCGTTCATGCGCCTGGCATTTTGATCGCCGACAATCATTTCCAGTTCTGGTCTGAGCCGATGTCGATGTTGCGTCGAGCCTTTCAGGCGTGGGATCCGACTCGTGGCACCGGCCGAACGTATCCAGAGTTCTCACCGATGCCTCAGCTCGTCGTCGCAGCCATGCGCGAGTTGGGACTGACGCCGTGGGAGGTCGAGCGGACGTGGTACGTGTTCGTTCTCGCCACTGCGGGGTTAGGGACGCAGCTCTTGATGCGGCGATTGATACCGGGTAGACGGCTCGCACATCTGGTGGCGGGTCTGCTCTATATGTTCAACCCGTATTCGCTGGGGTTTTTCACGCCCTCGCTGTTGTTCCTGCACTACGCCTTGGTTCCACTTGCAGTATGGTGCGTTGTTTCGGGCCTAACAGACCGTCGTCTGTGGCGCTGGCCGGCACTCTTCGCGTTGACAACCGCGTTCCCTGGCGTGGTGAACGTGCCGGCTCTCGTGCTCAGCTACGTAGTGCTGATTCCTGTTGTTGTCGCCTTGATATGCGAGCGGGCGACGACGTTTCGTCGACTACTTCGCTTCACTCTGACCTCGTCGGCATTGCTCGCCGCACTCAGTGCACCCGCGTTGATGCAGCTCAGAGCTGGGTCCGACTTCCTGGTCATCAACCTTGTGTCGACCGAGACCGTCGAGAGCGTGAGTTCGACGTCGTCGTGGTCGGAGTCCGTTCGGGGGCTCGGCGGCTGGATTCTGTACTGGCGTCACGACGGGGAGCTGCTCAGGCCCGACGCGTCGAGCCTTCTCACGAATCCGTGGCTCTCCGTCGCGACTTTCGTCGCTCCGGTGGTGGCGTTCACGGTCGGGTGCTGGACCCGCTGGCCGGCTCGACGACTTCTTCTCGCAGTCATGGTCGTGTCGACAGCGGTGATGGTGGGCGTGTATCCGTATGACGATCCCTCACCTCTCGGTCGTTTACTACAACAGGGGTATGACGAGTCGATAACCATGTTCGGGTTGAGGAGCACCTACAAGGCGGGGGCCGGTCTGCAGCTGGGCGTTGCTGGTCTCGTCGGGTACGGTGCAGCTCAGTTACTTGCCACCGTTCGTCGAGTTTGGTCGGAGAGCGGAGTGGGCCGATTCAAGTTGGCGGCTCATGTCGTTGGCGGCGCCTCGGCAACCGTCGCAGCGACAGTGGTCGTGTTTGCGGCGGTGACGGCCTCTGCATATCCGGTTTGGGCTGGCGAGATATTCAACCGATCGGCGTCCACTGAGGTCATACCCGCCTACTACCAGGCAGCGACGGACTGGCTAGACGATCAACCGGGCGACGGGCGAGTGCTCATACTTCCCGCAACGACCGACGAGCGCTACAGATGGGGTGCACCAAGTTACGATATCTTTGACTCGCTGCTGGAGCGCCCGTATGTACTTCGTCTGACGCTGCAGCATGCGACGCCGCCGGCTAGCGACATGATCGACGCATTGGTCGACGCAGTATATGCAGGCGAGACGTCCAGTCGCTATGTGGCCGATGCCATGTCCCGGCTAGGTATTTCGTACGTTATGTTGAGAAACGACGTCGCGTGGGAAGGAGAACGGTCGCCCAGACCGAAGGACCTTCAATGGCTCAGCGAACAGCGTGGCCTTCGGCTGGCGGCCGACTTTGGCGAACCGGGCCAGAATGTGGTCAATCCGCTCGATCGCTCCCCGACAGCCGAGATGGAGCGGACCCTGCCGCCTGTACAGGTGTTTGCCGTCCGTGGCGCCACTGGAGCGGTGCGGGCGCTTCCCGACGTGCCTCCACTGCTGGTTAGTGGTGATGCCGACGGCCTTCCACCTCTCGTCGACGAGTCGGTGCTCACGCCCCATCGTTCGGTTGCGTTCACTGGTCAACTCGACGCGGATGAGCTAGCGGACGAACTCGCTCGGGGATCAGGTCTGGTCGTAACCGACAGCAATCGTCGGCGCCAACAGCTATACGGGCACATTCGTTCCTACACCCTTGCCGACGACGACGATCGTCGTGCCATCGTCGATCTGTACGAGCGAGCCGGTAGCCAATCCGTTGCGACGTTCAGTGGCGTCGAGTCGGTGACGGAGTTCCCTGTCACAAAGGGATTCGGACTCGGCGAGCGAGAACGCCCAGGCGCGGCATTCGATGGCGATCTCTCGACCGCGTGGCTCACTGGCAGCCTCATTCCGCGATCGGGACAAGCCATCCGAATCGACTTCGGCGAGTCGATCGCGCCCGGACGGGTCACCGTTAGCGGCTACGTTCCCCTCGGTGAGGCCTCCCGCCGGGTCACGTCGGTTGCAGTACATACAAGCGACGGCAATGAACGCCTTGTCATGTTGTCCCGACAGTTGCCGTCCCCAGTGTCGGTCGGGTACGTCGAGATTGGCGACGAGACGGACTGGATCCAGATCGAACTTCGCGATTCGGTCGGCGAGGACCTCGCTCCCATGGGGCTGGCCGAACTGGACATAGAGGCGGTCGAGGTTCAGGAGTTGATCCGAACGCCCGACGATGTCTTCCGCGCCGCTGAAACCGATCCTCGACTCTACGGCGAGTTGAATAACGCGCCCATAGCTTATCGGTTCACTCGCGGGACTCTCGGCGCGCCAGGATCGGAGTCGAGTTTGAACCGTGAGTTCCGTGTGGCGGGATCACGGTCGCTGAACCTCCGGGGAGGCGGTTCACTCGGGCGGGGAACGAGCGACGAAATGTTGGCCCATCTGCTCGAGCTGGACTTCACGCCGACCAGCGACGATAGATTCGATGGAGATCCGCGGCGGGCTGCCGCGTGGGCGTTCGACAGTCGCTATGACACGGCCTGGGCCGCTCTGAGCTCGGAACCTGCGCAACTTGGATTGGTAGATCTCGACGGCGAGATCCGCTCTATCGACGTCGTTCTCGGCTATGGCGAGGGGATGGTTCTCCCTACCGACGTGCGGGTGTCGTTCTTGAACTTCTCGATCAGTCATGAGATCGCCGAGCCCGGACCCTGTCCGACTGCGAGGTGCTTTCACCGTGAAAGGTTCGAGACGCCATATCTTCCTCTCCACGCTCGCGGCGCACTGATTGAGCTATCTAGGCGAGACCGAGTCAACAACGGCTACCTTTTTGGGCTCGAGTTCAGCGTGGCCGAGGTGAGGATCGACAATCAGTCCAATCGGCCGGCTCGTATGCGCGACGGCTGCGTGGAAGGACTGGCGTTGGTCGATGGCGAGTCGATCGGCTTACGGGTCACGAGCGACCTGACTGCGCTGCGACGCCAGGGTCGTCTGGAGGTCGAGGCATGCGAATCGTTGCTCCTTGACGCCGGATGGCACGAAGTCCGTGATGACGGCGCGCTGGTACTGGACTCCTTGGCAATGGAAACAGCCGGGTTCGATCGATCCGTTGAACCCGTTGCCTTGCCGATCGACGCCCCAGCGACTCGTCAGGTGACCAGCGGCAACATCGAACTGGTTTTGCCGGGTGACGAGCCAACGCTCGTCGTAAGCGGCCAGTCTTACCATCCGGGTTGGAGCGCAGTTACCGACTCTGGGTTGATCCTGGAGCCAATCGTCCGTGATGGTCTGACGGCATTCCGGGTGCCAGCGGGAGTGCGCCATCTTGATGTTCGTTTCGATCAGGGTGGTTTACCGACGGCCAGGTTGGTGTTCGCCGCCGGGCTGGTGTTGGTGTTGGTCGCGCTGCTCATCGATCGGCGCGGTTGGCTGCCGGTGGCCTTGGTCGAACCGACGATCGCTGGGCGTCGCTCGACCGCCATTCTGGTGCTCGGCCTCGGTGCCGGATTGGGCTTCCTCCTTTCCGGTCCGCTCGGAGCCGCCTTGGTTGTCGCAGCCGTTGTCGTTGATGACCGATTTGGCGATGTCGCTCGACCGTTGGTGGGAGCGGCGGCGGCCCTCGTTGCGCTCGGTGCTGCCATGTCGGTGCCGCCCCTCGGGCCTCCGGGTGTGATCTCGCTCAGCTACGGTGATGCCCGGCCGATGGCGAACGCCCTCGTTCAAGTAGCGATCGTCTGCGTGGTCGCTGCGCTGACGGCGGCGTGGAGTCGGCGATGGTCGGCCAGCGAACCGCTTACGGGGGTCGAAGGCTAGGTGACGCGACCAGGTGTGTTGTCAGACCGTCGTCAGCCCTCGAGAGATGCTCTGTCGTGACAACGCGATCAACGCGGAGGCAGAGATCATGTACGGCTCGGTTGTCCAGTCGCCGAGTCGACGTCCAACGGTGCCTCGGACGTCGAGGTTTGCTCCGGGGAACAGAGCAAGCGCTCCCTGGCCAAACGGCAAGACAACATCGCCGACTCGAAGCGAACTGGATAGCTGCCGGCATGCGCTGGGTGGATCGAAACCCGTCTTGGTGAGCTTGAGGGCTGGGATGGCGAGTCGAGGTGTGCGCGAGGAGATTCGAAGGACGTCGACGGCCATGTGAAACGAGTCGTTGATCACCCGTACCTTGCTTCCGTCGATCCCAGTCCAACGAACGGGAACCTCACCCATGGTTAGTCCGAGCCGACCGGCCAAGTCGAGGATCTCGACGTCAAACGCAAAGCTGTCGACTCGTGACAGGGCGTATAGCAGTTTTGCTACCGGGGTCCGATACGCCTTGAGACCACACTGCGTGTCAAGGACGGAAATGCCAGTGTTCAGGCGGGTCCAGGCGTTGAACATTCGACCCATGGCGATGCGGTGTACGGGGCAGTTCTGAACTTCTGCGCCTGGCGTTGACCGCGAACCAACCACGACCTGAAACTCGTCGAGCGCGGTGTCCAAGCGTCCGAGGACCTCAAGGTCGGTTGCCGTATCGGCATCCATGAACGCTACTCGCCTGCCACGTGCGGCAAGCACTCCCCGCCGGACGGCCGCCCCCTTGCCCTGGTTGTGCCTGCAGGTGAGAACTGATGCGTAGGTGAGCTCACCGAGCATCGTCGATGCGATGGCGACGGTGCCGTCGGTGCTTCCATCGTCGGCGACAATGATCTCGGTTGTCTCGAGATCGATGATCGAGATCAACTGTCGGAGGAGCTGAGGGAGCCTCAACTCTTCATTAAAGGCCGGAATGACATAGGTCCACTTGATCTCAGATCGTGGTGGTCGATCGTCGGATGGCGGGAAGAACAACAGTGGTAGCTGGTGTGTCGTGCGTCTCGGGTCCAACCGCTTCGACTGACGACGCAGCGTGGACGGTAGGTAATGCTCGGAGACGGCTTCCTCGGCAATTTCTTCGAAGTGATCGACCGTGTTGTCGTTGGTCAACGTGCTCGACCAAGCGCGCGCTGACTCGCCCAGTGCGCGGCGTCGCGGCGAGTCGGCGGCGAGCGACACCCAGCTCTCGACGAACTCGCGCCGTCCTGGCGCTAGCAGCCCTGTACCGCCGTCGCGGATGGCGTCGCGCACACCGCGCACATCGAACGCCAAAGCAGGGGTGGCGTGGTTGGCGGCTTCGGAGATCACGAGGCCCCAACCTTCGCGAGACGCAGCGTGAACGAGTATCCACGCCGATCCGTAAAGGCGATGCTTCTCCGATTCGTCGATGACACCGCGGAACTCGACGGCTGGTGTTCCAAGACCCTCGAGCCTCGCGCGGTCGGGTCCGTCGCCGACGATAACCAGTCGTCCGCCGATTCGCGGGTGAGCCTCGCGCCACATGTCGAGCAGTAGATCGACGCGCTTGTGGGGTGTGAGGCGTCCGAGGGCGAGGAACAGCGGCTCGACCGATCGTTCGACGTGCAGTAGCGGCGGGTCGATTGCCTGCGGGAGTACCCGCACTCGGTTCGGGTCGATGCCCAGACCAGCGAGGTCGTCGGCGGTCGACGGGCTCATGGCGATGAACAGCCGGTCGCGGTAGACCCGCGGCATCAAGCGGGATTCGATGTTGCGACCCAACCATGCGGCGCTGGGCGAGAAATGCTCTCGCCATTGCTCGGTGTGGACGTGGTGGACCAGGCAGACGGTCGGTCGTCGACGCCACAGCGGACTGAAGAAGGTCATACCGTTGCTGACGTCGACCGCCAGGTCGCGGTCGAGGAAATGTCGGTGGTAAAGGAGTGGCGCGCGCAAGTACTGGGTGAAGGTCCCGCCGGCGTCGACGGCGGGGTAGTCGTGCTCCGCCAGCGGCCCGCCGCACAGGAGGCCGACATCGTGGCCCCGGTCATGCAGACCGCGCGCCAAGCCATCGACGAGCACTTCGGACCCTCCAGCTTGAGGGTGCGAAAGGTCACGCCAGGCGTTGAACAGAATCTTCATGATCCGCTCCGGCGCGCCGGAGCCGGAGCACCGGTCAGACGCCCACGCTGCGGCGACGACGGACACCCAGAACCATCGCTCCGCCAACGAGCACGAGCGCTGCTCCGTAGGCGACGATGGTGGCGGTCTCGGAGCCGGTGACCGATAGCTGTGTGCCGCCGCCGGACTGGGCGGTGACCGTCTGGCCCAGAACTTGCACGCCTACCTCGACAGAGGTCACGGCGCCGACAGTGCCAGCTGCGACCAGACTGATGGTGCGTCGGGCCGTGAACACGGTGGTGGACCCGGACGTGCATGTGGCCACGACGTTGGTGACTCCCGGAGTCCACGTGGCCGGCAGTGCCAAGACAATCGTGTTGGTGGCACCAGTCGATGCTCCCGAACCACTGATAGCTGTTCCACCGGTGCCCTGGACTCGCACGGCATAGGTGTTCCCAGCCGCACATCCGTTGACAACCACGGTCAGCGAGGAACCGACTGCGACCGAGGGCACGCCCCCCGCTGTACACGCAGCCGACGCCGAGAGATAGCCCTCGACGTCGAACGTGGTCCCGCTGAAGTTGTCGGCCGTGACGTTGCATTGTGCGGAGGCCGGGCCGGCGCCGACGGCGACTACGAGCCCGAAGGACAGGACCAGCGAGCTGAGCGCCACGGCGGCGAGCTGCCGTATCGAGAGTGATTTCATGTTTCCCTTGCCAACCCTGACATCGATGTGTGCGCTGAGCGTATGTCAAACGACCTACTCCCTGCAACCGATGTCGGGTCGCTTCATGCGCGAGTGGAGCGGCGACGGGTTAGTACCAACGACGCTG
Organism: uncultured Acidimicrobiales bacterium; assembly: GCA_964390555.1. Taxonomy (GTDB): domain Bacteria; phylum Actinomycetota; class Acidimicrobiia; order Acidimicrobiales; family SHLQ01; genus CAVTWS01. The sequence continues at coordinate 15,577 of CAYMJU010000062.1, forward strand.
CGGTGATGATGTTGGCAAGCACTGCGCCGACCCCGGGAGCGAACCACACACGAGAGTCTCGAGAAACCACGATCCCGGCCACCTCGTGTTGGGCGGGATTCCAACCCGCCATCCAACCTGCTTCTGGGTTGCGATACCAGGTGGACGGCTGCTGAGTCTCGAAGACTTGGATCAGCGGGCCTGTCGCATGGTTTCTGGTGCGAGCGCCTGCGGAGGTCGTGCCCGGCCACGCGCTGACCTCGAAGAGGGCGACTTCGGGCTCGTCTAGCGCGACTCGGAGGCCCGGATCGTTGAACAGAAGAACGTACCGGTCATAGGTCGTCTCGCGTAACAGGACAACCCAACGGACTCCCAACGCGGCCAGATCGCTCGACACGTGAGCGCCGTTGGAGATGCGAGGAAGGAGGGCCTCGACGCGGTCTGATCGCGGATCGACCCGTTCAGAACCTCCCGGTCCCAGTCCCAGATCACCTGACGCGATCACGTCAACCGGGAGGTAGTCAGGAAGCGGGTTCACGACCCGCCGATAGTCAGCCACGGACAGGTCGAGATAGCGAGCCCACGGCAGGGCGACCGTTGGTCCGGGCTCAGCCGACACGATGTTTCGGACCTGCGCCCACGACGCTGGATAGCTGGTGGTGAAAAGGCGACCATCGGCACCCCATGCGGACGGCCCGACGAGCAGTACCACTGCCACGGGCAACGCGATGGCCACGAGCGGACGAAATCCGACATCGACGCGCCTCGCCGCCCGCCCGATCCCGATCGCTGCACCCGGGAGAGCCCACACGAGGTAGAGAGCGAGGAAACGTTGGGGCTCGCGAAGAACCTGACCTAGGGGTAGATCGGTCAACGCGTCGACCATGGGTCGCGTGACGTTCCACGAATCTGCCCAGACGAGGGCGACGGCGGCCGCGGCAACGATGGAAGCAGGCCTCGACCAGTTTGCGCACCTCGCCCGTCCGGCCATGGCCAGAACGGCGAGCGTTGCGCCGGCCAGAGCGACGACCATGTCGTGGGTGGAGGATCCCACCTCGAGGGCTGGCTGCCAGAACCCCCGCCCGGCGAGCACAGCAAGGCCGTCGATCGGATCGGAGATCCCCGCCGGGAACGCGGAGGCGTTGGCGATCCGATCGGCGCGGGCGAGCACGATCGCACCGGGAACGAACCAGGGCAGCTGACCGAGCATCCAGCACCCGAGCGCTCGACCGGCGCGAGCGATCGACCGGAGCTGCTGGGCGCGGCCCTCTGCCACGAGGTACCCGACGCACCCCGCCGCGACAGCGATGCCGGCGAGCAAGCCACCGAATGCTCCGGTAAGGCCCATGGCAACGCTCCATCGCAGCGTGCGCGAATAGTTGTCGACCGGCGCAAAGAGCGTCGGCGCCGCCCACGCGAGCAGGCCCATCGCCATGACCATTGACAGGTGCCCGACGCCCAATCGGGTGGCGGCGAATGGGCCAGCCGCGTAGATGGCGGCGGCCGCGTGACGGGCGCCGACGGGAGCGCCCTCCGACAAACGGAAGATGCCGGTGTAGGCGAGGGCGATCGCGCTTACCGCTGCGAGTTGCCACGCAAGCCACACTGGCAGCACCTTCGCCGCGATGGCCAGGATCTCCCGGAAAGGCGTTGCCCGCGGGATCTCGGCCCCGAGTCCCAGCCACGACGTGCCGACCGCGGGATCCGGCACCGTGACCATGTCCAAGGTGAACAGATGCCCCGGTCCCAGAGCCGGGCCGAGCACAACCAGGCCGAGCGCAACGCCGAAGACCACGGCCACCCTCGGGTTGTGGTCGTCGAGGCGTCGGCATGTTGCGGTGGCCATCGGTTCCTCCCCCGGTGGTCGAAAGCGGCGGCTGACGATATCCGAGGCCGGTAGCGTTGCGGGGTGCGCTGGTCATCTGCCTTCATCCCTACGCTTCGCGAACCGCCGGCCGACGCCGAGGCGGTGAGTCATCAACTGCTCGTGCGCGGCGGGTTCATCCGACAGCTCCACGCCGGGCACTACTCGTTGTTGCCGCTCGGGCGCCGGGTCCACGAAAAGGTGGCGCAGGTCATCCGCGAGGAGATGGACGCCATCGGCGGCCAGGAATTCTCGATGCCGGCCATGCACCCGGCTTCCCTGTGGGAACGCAGCGGCCGCTGGGCCGGCATGGGGCAGGAGATGTTCCGGCTCAAGGACCGCAAAGACGCCGATTTGGCCCTGGGAATGACCCACGAGGAGGTCATGACCACGCTGGCGCTCGAGCTGAGCTCGTACAAGGAGCTGCCCCAGATCTGGTACCAGATCCAGACCAAGTTCCGTGATGAGCCGCGCCCCAAATCGGGCCTGCTGCGCGTTCGAGAGTTCACCATGAAGGACTCGTACAGCTTCGACCTCGACGAGGGGGGGCTCGACCACGCCTACCAGCTGCACCACGACGCATACGTTCGGATCTTCGCCCGACTCGGGCTCGACGCCTTCGCGGTCCAGGCCTCGTCGGGCGCCATGGGTGGCAGCGGTTCGGCCGAGTTCATGGTGCCGTCACCGGCCGGCGAGGACGATGTGGCCCGGTGCCGGGGGTGCGGTTACGCCGCCAACGTCGAGCGGGCCCGCGCCGCGCTCGTGCCTATCGACGACCCGGCACCGCCCGCCGAGCCCGAGCGATTCCCGACGCCCGGGATCGTGACCATCGCCGCGCTCGCCGAGTTTCCGGGTGGAGCGGTCGCCGAACGGCAGATCAAGACCATGGTCATGGTCCTCGACGGCCAGGTAACGCTCGCCTTGGTTCGGGGCGACCACCAACTCAACGTTCAGAAGCTGATCGACGCGACCGCCGCGGCCG
>CAYMJU010000063.1:0-4041 GCA_964390555.1 uncultured Acidimicrobiales bacterium
TTCCGATCGTCCTGCCCCGTCCCTTGTTGCTCGGGTCGGCGACCACCAAGTCCACCTCAAATTCGTCCGATAGATGCGGATGCACAAGGGTGCGGCCTGCCAATTCAGAGCGAGCCATCATGGCATTCAGCAAGGCGTCACGGTACGGGTGGGACTCCAATAGGTCGTGCAGTGTGACGTGAACAATCACGGCGTCGCCAGACACCGCCGACACGTTGAACCGATGGTGCCGGTACACCGCTCCCGTCGCGTGCGCGACGCACTCCGCGACGTGGTGGGCGAGCGGCTGGTCGTCGAGACCGGCCGCGTCGATCGCACCCAGTCGGTCGTTGTCGGCGATGGCGGCCGGCTTGACCTCGCCGTCCCACAAGGCCAGCTCGTCGCGCCACAGGCCCCCATCGAGCGCGGCGGTGGCGACGCCGAGGCGGCGGCCGAACTCGGTGTGCACCCATTCGGGGTCGGGCGGTCCGCCGGGCCCGGGCCGATCGAAGGGCAGCACCTGGTGGTACGCGAATCCGTTGACCGGCACCATGACGAGCCCGTCGATGAGCGTGCCCCCACACGGCACAGCCGTCGGCGAACCCGCGGGAGAACTGCTCCCCGTAGATCGTGGCCCACAGTCCCGTCACGGGATCGGGAAGGTGCGCCCGGTCCTGTTGCCAGGGGCCCGGATTCGGTGGTGTCCAGTCGAGTTCCATGTGTCTCCTACGTCGCTGGTCTAAGGGTCGGATCATGACGGCGATCGGGGTCGCCGCATGTCGCGTCGGCGACAATATCCCGGTGGCTCATGTCACTGGGGGTCCACGCTCCGGGGCGGACAACCGATCGGTCTTGGGCCGATCGTGAACCATACGGGCTGAGCATCGTCGGGTACGGTGTGTCCACGAACGCACCTGGGTCGAGTTGGCGTCGAGCGATAGACCGAGAGCCGGATCGGCGGCCCGACCTGCCCCATCTCCCGGTTCCGGTGTCCAACGGCGAGTACGTGCCGTCGCCCCCCTCCGATCGCGATCTGGCCAAGGTCAGGCTGATCCTCGACCGCTGCGAGCGGCTCGCCGCACGGGCTCACGTCGACCGGCGCCGGTTCCTCACGAGGGCCGGTGCCATGGCCGCCACCCTCGGCGTGCTCAACGGGTGCAGCTCGACCGACGCCGACGGCGTCGCTCCATCGACGAGCACGAGCCGATCCACCACGACGTCGACCACGACCACCACGAGCGCACCCTCGACGACAACGGGTACCGAGCCGGGTGGCACGTTCGAGGTGCCCGACCCGGCCGACGAGGAGGCGTGCACCGTCGCCCTGGCGGGCACCGAGTTCATCTTCGACATCCACACGCACCACGTGCTCCCCGACGGGCCGTGGCGCCAGGCTGCCCCCGCCATCGCCGACATGGTCCGGGGTCTGGCCAGCCGGGCGTGCACCGGCGACCGGTTCGTGTGCCTCGATCAGGCGCACTACGTGCGGGACCTGTTCCTCGCCTCGGACACCACCATGGCGCTGCTGTCGGACGTGCCCAACGGTGGCGATGCCGACGCCCCGCTGCCGTACGCCGAGAAGCTGTCGACCGCCGAGTTGGTGGCCACGCTCGCCGGCGCCGGCGGGCCCCGAGTGCTCGTTCACGACGTCGTGGCCCCCAACTTCGGCGACTTGGCGGCCAACCTCGACCTCATGCAAGAGCGGGCGGCGAGCGGCGCGGTGGCCGCGGTCAAGGTGTACACCGCGTGGGGCCCCGGCGGCGTCGGGTGGTCGCTCACCGACGCGACGGTGGGGCGCCCGTTCGTCGACGCGTTGCTCGACACCGACATCCGCATCCTGTGCGGCCACAAGGGCTTGCCCATACGCGGGTTCGACTACGCCAACAACTCGCCCGACGACTTGATCGCGGTCGCCGCCGAGCACCCCGAGATCCAAGTCGTCGTGTTCCACTCCGGCTACGAGCGCGAGATCACCGAACGCTCCTACGACCCCGCCGGCAGCGGCCGCGGTGTCGACACCGTGCTGCGGGCGATCGATCGCCACGGCCTTGCTCCGAACACCAACGTCTGGTGCGAGCTCGGCACCACGTGGCGCGAGGTGATGACCGACCCCAACCAGGCCGCCCACGTGCTCGGCAAGCTGCTCTCCCGCGTCGGCGAGAACCGGGTGCTCTGGGGCACCGACTCCATCTGGTACGGGTCACCCCAGGCCCAGATCATGGCCTTCCGGGCCTTCTCGATCACCGAGCAGTTCCAAGCCGAGCACGGCTACCCGGCGCTCACCGACGACGTCAAGGCGAAGGTCTTGGGCCTCAACGCGGCCGCGCTGTTCAGCCTCGACCCTGCCGCGCTGCGATGCGGCCTCGACCTCGAACGGCTGGCCCTCGTACGGGCCGAGCACGCGGCGATGGTCGACGAGGGTGCCCTGCCTTCGCCGTATCGCCCCCTCGGCCCGCTCACCCGTCGAGAGGTGATCACCGCGTTGAGGACCAACCCCCGCCTCCTCGACCTCGGGTTACCGACCGGCGCGTAGGCGACCCATCCCCTCGTTCCTGCCATCCCTTCGTTCCTGGCGCGGTTCTGGTTGCACAACAACCAGAACCGCGCCAGGAACCGCTGCGGCCTACGATCGCGGCATGGACATCACCGATGCGTTCGAGTATCTCGCCCCGCGGCACAACGGGGTGCTCACCACGCTTCGCCGCGACGGGCGGCCCCAGCAGTCCAACGTCACGTACTGGCTCGACGGCGACGTGATACGCATCTCGGTGACCGACGACCGGGCCAAGACCCGCAACGCGCGCCGCGATCCGCGGGTGTCGTTGCACGTGACCGCCGACGACTTCTGGTCCTACGTGGTCGTCGATGGCGCCGCCCAGCTCACCGAGGTCGCCAGCTACGCCGACGACCCCACGTGCGATCTGCTCGTCGCCTACTACCGCGTGCTCAGCGGCGAGCACCCCGACTGGGCCGACTACCGGCGGGCCATGGTCGCCGACCGCCGCCTGATGCTCACGATCATCCCCGAGTCCGCCTACGGCTTCACCGCCCGCTGAGCGCCGGCCGAAACCCATCCCTTCGTTCCTGGCGCGGTTCTGGTTGCACAGCAACCAGAACCGCGCCACGAAACGCTGCGGCCAACGCCGATCAGGGCGTGTACTGGAAGATGTAGAGCCCGAAGTCTCGGTCCGACGCTGCGACGTATTCCTGGCCACCGTGGCTGAACACCTGGACACCCCAGAAGTTGTTCCCACCCGGCGCGATGAAGTGCCCGACCTCAGTGATGCCGGTGCTGTCGACCTCGATCACCCGGAACCCGCCAGAGTAGTAGGACAGGTAACCCAGGTTGTTGTCCACGTGGGACATCGCAACCTCGTGCACGGACAGGTCGCCGAACCCGGTCGCGAAGAGCGGGTCGTGGGCTTCGGGGATCGCGTACGTATCGATCTCGGTCAGCTTGCCGCTGCCGTTCTGGTAGAGATGGACGTAACCCCAGCCATCGAAGATCGACCTGATCCGTACCGCATCGCCGAGCGTCCCGATGACAATCGGCGCTGGGGTCGATCCGTCGGCGGGACCGGCCAGGCACGACGCCTCGTTGTACACAGTGTTGTCGAACAAGGCATAACCCTGCGAGCGGGTTGCGACACCGAAAATCGTCACGTCGCCGGCGACCTCCATCGACAACGCGGTCGAGCAGCCGTCGGGGCCTTCGCGGTTGAACACGATCGCGGCGGCATAACCCTTCCCCGACAGCGAACCGTTCTTTGCGGTGAACGTGCAGACGCCACGCTCGACGATGGCGATCTGGGTGCTCGCGGTCGCTACCGGCACCGAGGCCGCCGTGCAGGCCTGCCCGACGTAGACGGCCTGGCCCGTAATCGTGGTTCCTGCAGCGAGCGGCGGCGTGTTGTTGCCGGGGCTGCCGTCGATCGGGGTGCCGTCGGTGGTGTTCGTCATCTCGCCGGTGGTGGGGCCGAAGTCCTCGTCGGCTCCGATCAGGAAGTCCTGGTCGAGCGACAGCTCGGCTTGATGCGCGTTGCCTTCCGGGCGTTCGGTGAG
>CAYMJU010000064.1:0-5947 GCA_964390555.1 uncultured Acidimicrobiales bacterium
CATCATGGCCGTCGTCGCGTTGGCCCGTCACGACCGGGGCCGTCGCCTGGTCGGCGCGGCCGCGGTGCTTGTCGCCGTCGCCGTGGCCGCCGGGGTCGGGCAGCTCAGCCCACTCGACGACGAGACCGCAACGGCCCGGGCGGATCTGTTGAACCGGCCGGTCGCACATCAGGTGTGCGAGACCGTCGATGGCGTCGACTACTGCGCCTACCCGACCAACGATCACAACGTGGCGCTGTGGCAGGACACCGTCGCCGCAGTCCGGGTGCACCTTCCCGCGTCGGTCGGCCAGCGTGAGCTGGTCGTCTCCCAGCGGGTGCCATGGATCTCGGGCAACCCGGACTGCAGCCCGCGCCAAACCCTCGATCTGATCGACGAACCCATCAGTGATCGGGTGTCGGCGAGCGATGCGTGGCCCGCCGATGGCCGCGTGCATCCGGGCATCGCCCCCGAGGAGCTGGGGTGCGGCGGCACCAACCTGAGGGGCTTGTTCACCGGGGTGCAGGTGGGTGCCTGGGCGGTCGGTCTGCCACCCGCCCAGTGGGGTCGAGGCCAGACCTGTGCCGCGGACGGGCAGGCCCGTTCGGTCATCGCTCTGTGGCTCGGCGCAACCGGCGGTGGCCGGCTCGGCACCTACGTCGACGACGCCACAGTCGGATTCGATGGCCGGGTCGACCTCGGCCACTGGGACAACCCGCCGACCTGGGGCGTCGACTGGCACCCGAGCGATCTCGAGGCCGCTCTCGCGGCGCTAGGTCTGCCGGTCGCACGGGTCGACCAGGTCCTGGTCGAACACTGGGACGAGCTGGTCGATCCGGCGACGCCCACCGCACGCCTGCTCCAGCTCCTCGAACTGCCGCCCGGCGACCGCCTCATCGCCTCTCCGCTCGATACGTGCCCGGACGTCACGGCAACTTGATGCGCTCCTCGTTGCTCCAAATGCGAACCCAGGTGCTCGGCGCAGCCTGGTGGCCTACGGCCCGCTCGATCAGTTGGCGCGGACCTCTCTCTGCCGCTTCTTTGGCGGCGACAATCATCGTCCACCAGCGACTCGCCCAGCCGTCCGCCGAGGCCGGATCGTTCACCATTCGAGCACAACTGGCCGCGGCGCTTGCGGCGGCGGCCGCGGCGATCGTGCTAGACGACCCCGCCGCGCGCCTCGTCGACACCTCGCCCACCACGCGCGCGTGGCGCACCGGGGCCCGGCTCACCCTGGGGCTCGCAGCCTGGGCCGCCACCTGGGCCCTCACCCTCACGCTCATCGCCAGCGCGCCTGGCTCACCACCAGTGACCGAGCTCACCCGCCAAGCACTGGTGCTCTTGGCACTGGCCATTGGGGTGGCGGCCAATAGCAACCCCACAGCAGGGGCGGCAACGGTCGGGCTGGTCGCGGTTTCAGCGCTGGTCGTGCCTGACCGGTGGTCGATCCTCAGTGGCGACCCGGCCGCGAACTGGCGCCTCGGCCTGCTGGGGCTCGCTGGTGTCGTCGCCCTCGCCGTGGCCAGCCGCGATCAGGCCCGCCGTCGTCGTTCGCCGCGCTCGTTGCTGGCGTGACCAGGCCTATCGTTCGCCGCCACGAGCAGTCGCCTCCCCGCTGACCCACCGGCACGCGCTGGCATCAAATAATAGATGTATGCGACACTCACCTGTGCACGGGTCGCCTACCCAGGCCGCAACGGAGTCGCAACAAGAGGTGGGAGGAGCGACCATGACGAGCAGGAAACCATGACCAACGCACATCACGCCGCGAGCATTGCCGTCCACGGTCAGGCGTGCCGATGAGTGCCGTCCCGACGGCACTGGTGACCGGGGCCAGTCGTGGCATCGGACGGGCCACGGCGATCACCCTCGCCGAATCCGGCTACGACGTCGCCATCACCGCCCGCACGGTGAAGGAAGGCGACCCGAGCGCCCGTACCGCCGACCCGGCCATCGTGCTCCCTGGGAGCCTCGAGTCGACCGCCGCCGAGATCGAAGCCCACGGCCGGCGCGCCGTGCAGGTCCCGCTCGACCTCCTCGACCGCGACGCGCTCGTACCCGCGGTTGACGCCGCCATCGCCGGGCTCGGCCACATCGACGTCGTCGTCAACAACGCGATCTACGTGTCCGACGGGGGCCACCTGCCATTCCTCGAGAACGACCCGGACGACATCGTCAAGCGGGTCTGGGGCGATCTGACCGCGCAGCTGCTCCTGCTCCATCGCACGGTCGGCCACATGGTCGAACGTGGCGGCGGCACCGTGGTCAACATCGGCGCCGGGTCCGGCAAGTACCAGCTCCGTCGGCCCCTCACCAAGGGCGGCGCTGCGCTCACCTACGTGGCCGCCAAGGCCGGCTTTCACCGGGTCGCCGATCGGCTGGCCAACGAATACGGCAACGCCGGCATTCGCGCCTACACCGTCGACCCCGGCTACGTGATCACCGAACGGGTCTCGCTCGTCGCGGCGTTGTCGGCCGTCGGCACCCGGGGAGGCGTCGAGCCGGGCCCGATCGGGGCGGCCATCGCGTGGTTGATCACCTCCGGGGCCGAGGAGTTCGACAACGGCAGCTACCACGAGGCCCAGGACATCGCCCGCCGGCTCGGCCTGCTTCCGCCGGTCGACGGGAGCCGATCATGACGACCGACACGTCGAGCCCGCAACCATCGTCACCGGCTTCGCTGCTCGACGGCGCCACGATCCCGCGGCCGGTCCGGGAGCTCACAGCCCGGGTGCACGCCGCGGTCCTCTCTGGCGTCGGCGATCTGGCGCCATCCACCATGCGGATCCCGAACGCCCACTAGACCGATCCCGATATCGCCGACGCCGAACGTCGCCGCACGTTCTCCGCTCCGCTGCTGGTGGGGCCGAGTGCGATCGTCTCCTCCCCCGGTGACTACGTGGCGCTGGATCTCGTCGGCACACCGATCCTGGTGGTCCGATCGGCCGACGGCCGGGCGCGCGTTCTGCTCAACGCCTCGGTCAGTCCACCGTCGCCAACATCGTGACCTTCGACCAATTCGGTCGCCATCACCGCCTCGGTGTCCCGCTCATCAGCATGGGCCGCGATACCGAACCGCGCCCCGGCGAGAACCTCACCTGCATCTACTACATCTATCCGTGCACGGTGTTCTCTTCGTCACCGCTCGGTGGCGAGTTGCTGCAGTTCCTCCCCGGGCCAACGCCGGGAAGCAGCACCATTCGCCACACCATCGTCTCCCGGTTCCCGATGATCTACGACGCCGTCTCCTCGATCTTCGAGGTCTACGGTCCCAAGATCCAGGCCGTCATCCGCGACGAGGACGCCGTCGTGCTCGGGCGCGCCGGCGCCGGGCTGGCCGCGGGCCTCACCGACCTGGTCCTCGGTCGCAACGAGATCGGCTGTCAGGCCGCCCATCGCCAGATCCTCGCCGACCTCGCAGACTCGAGTAGCTGAGCCGCCCGGGTTCAGGAAGCGTGTAGGTACGCCGCGGCACGCAAGAGCGCCTCGTTCGGCTCCGCGGGCAACGCTTCGAGCGGCTGAGCGATCTCGGCGACCGTCGGGCCGAACGTTGCGGCCAGCGGGGCGAGTGCGTCGAGGTCGAACCCGTACACGCTTGCCGCGGTCTCGCCGAGGACGGCGCGCATGTCGGCCTCGGAGAAGCCCGTGAAGACCTGACGGAGGTGTTCTCGCGTGAACGGCGCGGTTCCCTCGTCGTGCGGGTAGTCGCTGCCCCACATGATCCGGTCGAGCCCGAGGAACCTCGCGGCCTCGACATCGGGCACGTTCGGGAAGCTCGCGCCGACCCAGCAGTTCTGGGCGAAGTACTCGCTGGCGAGCTTCGGCAATCGATCCTCGTCGCGGTACTTCAGCTCGCCGATCGCGCCCGTCTGCACGCGGCGGATGGTGTCGTCGAGGTTTCTTAGTAGCGGCGGGATGGCCGACGCGGACCCTTCGGTCATCACCAGCTTGAGCCGCGGGAACCGCTCGAACACCCCGCCGAGCAGGAGGTGCACGAACGCCCGTTGCCCGTACCACCCCATCTCGGCGACGAACAGGATCGACGATGCGCCGTGACGGCCGTAGTCGGGTGAGCCCGTTCCCGAGTGGATGTTGATCACCAACTCCAGGTCCTCGATGACCTCCCACAGCGGGTCGTAGGCCCGGCTGTACAGCGGCTCCACCCACTTCACGTCTGGTGCCACGCTCGGTAGCAGGACGCCGCCGCGGAGGCCCTGCTCCTTGATCCAGCGGACGTCGTCGATGGCGTCGTCCACATCGTTGAGGAAGAACTGGCCGATGCCGGCTCGCCGCTCCGGCTGGCGGGCGCAGAAGTCGGCCATCCACCGGTTGTGAGCGTGGATGCCGGCGCGGCGTCGTGCGTAGTCGGCGGCCTCGGGCGGACCCGCGAACAGCACGAAGCCCGGGTAGAAGGGCGGAACCGTGTTCGGGTACACCACCTCACCCACGACGCCGTCGGGCAACGTGTCAGCGTCGCGTCGGGCGTCGTCCCAGTTGCGCACGCGCAGGTCCGTGTCGCGCAGGTCCTTCCACGGGTTCCGGTACTGGCCCCGCCACGCGTCGAACTCGTCGTGGAACTCGGGGTCGAGATACTCCCGGTACTGCTCGTGGCTGCCCCCAGCGTGGGCGTCGGCCGTGATGATCGTGTACGTGCCGATCGCTGCCATGCGGTTGCCCTCCGTCGAGCTAGCTGATTCGATGTATGCTACACTCAACTGTATCATCTGCAAGTCGGCTGTCTCATCCGGCCGCTGACACGAGGAGCGAGAAGCCCATGGGCCAACTGGACAACAAGGTCGCCGTGATCACCGGCGGAGGACGTGGTATCGGTCAGGCCATCGCGCTGCGCTATGCCGCCGAAGGCGCGACGATCGTCATCTCGTCGCGCACCGCGGCCGAGCTCGACGACACGCTCGAGCGAGCGGGAGTGGGCAGCGGTCGCGGACTCGCCGTCACCGCCGACGCGATGGACCGTGACGACGCGCGTCGCCCGGTTCGCGAGGCGATCGACCGTTTCGGACGCGTCGACATCCTGGTGAACAATGTCGGGGGCTCGGTGGGCTCCAAGTCCGACCCCTTCGCCGGCGACGACGCCACCTTCGAGCAGACCCTCGTGCTCACGCTCACGTCGGCGTGGTGGACCACGACCGCGGCCCTCCCCACCATGCGCGACCAACGATTCGGTCGCATCATCTGCATCGGCTCGGGGGCATCGAAGGTGACCGGAGGTGCGCTCCCCTACACCACGGCCAAACACGGACTGGTCGGCTTCACCAAAGAGCTCGCCAAAGCCGGGGCTCCACATGGCATCAACGCCAACCTCCTGTGTCCGGGCGTCACCCGCACGTCGCTGCTCGACTTCGGCCGCATCGCCGCGGCACGCGGCACGACGCCCGAAGCAGAGGAAGATCGCTTTGCCGCCGACTGCGTGCAACAACGCGTCCTCGAGCCCGACGAGCTCACCGGAATGGCCACCCTCCTCGCCGGCGACGACGGCCGCGGCATCACCGGCCAGGTCATCAGCGTCGACGGTGGCTACAAGATCTGATCGACGACCGTCACGATCTCGCGACGACGAATTAAGTGCGGTGGCCGCGCCAGAAACGATGAGGTGCGGTTCCGGCGCCCTCCGTTGAGCGAGGACCGCGGCCTTGACGAGCTCAGCTGGAACCGGTGGGCTCGTCGAAGAAGTCGACCAGGACCGGGGCGGCCTTTACCCACGGATCGAAGATGCTGCCGGTCCCGGCGTCGCGCGCCGCGGACGCCCGCTCCCACGCGTCCTCGGGCCATGGCGGCTCGACGAGCCTCGAACCCTTGATCAGGCTGTGCACCTCCATCGAGGTGCGCGGTGGGTGGTCGTAGTCGGCCGCACCGCCGCGGATGATCAGCGTGGGTACGTCGATCGTCGCGAACTCCCAGTCGGGTACACCGGGGATGGCCTCGTTCGGCTTCGGGACGAAGGCGTCGA